>CAYZHV010000001.1:0-2249 GCA_964478055.1 uncultured Spirochaetaceae bacterium
ACGCCGTTGAAGAGGCGGAAGCCACAGCCGAGCAGATCGAGGTTGTGCAGGAGAATGCGGCACTCGCCGACCGCGTATTCGAGATAGCTCGCCGGCGCTTCGAGGCGGGGGCCATCGAGGCCCTGGAGCTTCAGAATACGGAGGTGGAACGCACCCGAGCCCGAGTAGCGGTAATCGAACAGCGTCTCTCCCACGTGGAAGCACTGATCGAGGTAGAGTACCTGCTTGGTGTGAACCTTTCGAACCTGCCCTGGTAGGCGCGAGAACGCAAACTTCTAGAACGTATCGCACCGTCGGTTCAAAGACTGACCCGGTGTCCAAAAACGTCAACTTTCTTGACACTCCGACAGTTTGCCATAATACTAACCCTATGTTATCAGTCGGCAACCGACTGACATTCCTACGTAGTAAGGAGATCTCACTATGAAGAAAGTTCTAGCGCTATTGCTACTAGCAGCGATTGTTGCACCGGCCTTTGCTGACGATGCGCTCATGCTGCCCCAAAGTGTTTGGCGGTTTCGGGTAATTCCCTCATTTACGACCCACAGCCAAGCGTACGATGAAGACGGCAAATTGGACGATATTGGCGCGTACGATTCTGTTCAGATCTGGAACCTGAGTATGGCCCTCGAATACGGAGTCAACGACTGGATTACCGCCGCAATGCAATGGACACCAGGTTGGCGATTTGCGTCCAGCTTCAGCGGCGCGGTAGACGCACCAAACCAGCTCTTGAGCGCTGGTGTTCAAGCGAATCCTCTACTGACCGACCCGCAGAAGGCCGGAATTATCGCGGGACTTCCGGATAATGAGAAGCTCAACTCTACCGGACTGAACGACCTTTTTGTCGGTGCCAAGGTTCAGATCGTTGGAGAAGAAGCCCCGGTCGTCAATTCCGCGCATCGCTTCGCGCTAGCCACCGGTGCCCTGGTTCCCCTCTCAACCTATGACGCTGTAGCCGAGGCGGAGAACTACATTGACGAGAAAGAATATCAGCCTGAGCGGGTCGACAACGATGCCCTGGGTATTGGAGCTCGTCTATACTACGACTTCGTTGTGAACGATTCATTCTTCATCAACTACTACAATGAGTTCATCTACTACACGCCCCGTAAACTCGAGAGCTTCGGCCTTACCGTTGATCCTGCCACGGGTCAGGCGATTGAGGATGTTGAGAAACTCAAGTACGAGTACGGCTACGACTTGACCTTTCAGGTCGAACCCCAGTACGCGACCATGATTGGCTCTGGACTCGAGCTCGGGGCGAGCTTGCCTTTCACATTCGTGACTTCCCCGAAGGACAAGATCGAGGGAGATACGGTGGACAACTCCGACAGCTACAAGTTCTCGATCGATCCCTCGGTAAACCTTTTTGCTCAGAGCCTTCCCTGGCCGATCGACTTCGAGCTTACTTACTCAATTCCTGTAGCCGGGAAGAATACGACAGCAGATCACACCGTTGCACTCCAAATCAAGAACTACCTGAAGTTCTGGTAGGACTACCGACCTGAAACTAAGAGGCCGCCTCATCTTGGGGCGGCCTTTTCTCTGTCAAGAGGTCAGTTCGGAATTGGATGTAGGTTTCCGTGGAGGAGCGGCAAATCTGTTCGTGGCTCTCCGCCGCAGGGAATCAACTCCGCCCAACGAGGAAGCAGAGAAGCACCGAGATAACAACCACGTTGGCCAAGGAGAAGATAGCCATCCAGAGGATCACTATCTGCATGTTGTAGCGGATATCCCGGATCAGGGAAGCCGTCATGTCGGAAGCATCTCTATGAAACTGATCACGCCACGCTCGGAACTCTTTGCTGACTTGAGGGTGAGACCCGTGCAGATTGAGATCACTCACGCTTCTTCTTTCCGCGTGTCCTGCCCATTCCGGCATAAGCAGAAGCATATGCAGCTTTCGGAGAGAGGTCAAAACTCCGGCCAACCGTAGTAACCGATCGCGCTCAGGAAGGCCACAGCAGAAGTTTCCGTGATAGTTGTAAGTATCACCTCCAATCTGTCAGGGAGGTGATACGCGCCACCCCATCGGCGGAGACAGCTAACCGACTAAAACCAGCAGTATCCCCGCCAGCACCGCCATCTGCCCTACCCAGAAAGCGAACATCCAGCGAATCATACTTACTTGGATTTCACCCATCTCACCGCGTAGGCCGCTGCCCATCTCCGCCATTTCACTTCGTATAGAGCTGCCCATCTCCGCCATTTCTTCTCGAAGCGATGCTCCGAGGTCGACGATCTCC
>CAYZHV010000001.1:2349-60025 GCA_964478055.1 uncultured Spirochaetaceae bacterium
TGTAAGCCAAGGATCCAAGTTCCTCCTTGCCTTATCCGTACATCCAGAAGTATATAGCGCTTCAGATAAGAGGTCAAAACGTAGCGCAGTCGCTTCGAGAAACAGGCGTGGTGTGGGGGGAGGCGGAATAGGACGAATCCCGCTTCCAGCACCGAGATCCACGTATGTAGTGATGTAGTTGTCATACCAAAGGTCCAAAGATACCGGACGGTCGTATATCGGAGGATAGAGCCCTTTGATGAGCAAGTCATCAAGAGATTTCGGAAGCAAGTCTGCTTGACCAAGCTCCAGTATGGAAAACGGTAGATGAGCACGAATCGGCCGAGGACCGTACTCTCATCTGCAACCGCTTTCGGCGAGCCTTATAAGCGTCTCGGCGCTCTGACACTCAATCACCGTGCCAATTGTAAGTATCACTTCAAATTTGTCAGGCGACGATACGCACCACCCCATCGGCGGAGACAGCTAACCGACTAAAACCAGCAGTATCCCCGCCAGCACCGCCATCTGCCCTACCCAGAAAGCGAACATCCAGCGAATCATACTTACTTGGATTTCACCCATCTCACCGCGTAGGCCGCTGCCCATCTCCGCCATTTCTTCTCGAAGCGATGCTCCGAGGTCGACGATCTCCCTGTGCAGCCGCTGCTCGCATCCGCCGATCTCCTCAGTCAGGTGGCGCCGAAAACGCTGTTCCACGAGATCGATTGTGTTTTGGCGGCTCTCTTCTTCCGACCTATTCAACATCTCAACGAGCTGGTCTGCGCCGGTTTCTCCGAGCTTTTCCCGGAGCTCTTTCGGGACCGTAATGTAAGCCAAGGATCCAAGTTCCTCCTTGCCTTATCCGTACATCCAGAAGTATATGGCGCTTCAGATAGGAGGTCAAAAATCCGGGCCCGGGAGCAACACCCCCGAGCCCATTTACCTTAGTAACTATACTCCAGCCGCACCTCGGCGAAGTCGTTCTCGTCGTACTGACCGAAGTAGCCCTCGTCGCCGTGGAAGACGGCGACCTCGGTAAAGAGCTTGACGTCGTCAAGGAGGGTGAACTCGATGCTCGGATTGATGTACCAGTCCTCGTTCTCCACGCCGTAAGAGACGGCAACTTCTGGTTTGATGGTCTCGTTGGCGTAGGAGTCCGTGAGGGCTGCGGAGACAACGTGACTGGTGTACTCCCCATCTTCGTCGTACTGAAAGTCGTAGTCCATTTGTTCTTCAACGTTCTCCTCGATCTCTTCGGTGCCAAGATAGTAGGTGCCGGTGCCCTGGATGTTGATGTTGAGATTGCTCAAGGGGAGATCCCGGTCGAAGCCGGCGAGATACTGGAGGCTGTTGTTCGTAACCGTGGGGTCGTCACCGTCGACATCCTCGGTGAGGTAGTAAGCCGCCTCCGCCCGGGTGTTGAACCCTCCGATAACTGCCGCGTACTCGAGGCCGAAGACGTTTACCCGGTCATAGTCAAAGAGTATCCGGTCCCCCTGATGAAGATCGAGGCGCTCTGAGAGGGTATGCTCGGCCACGGTGTCCGGGACGGTGTCAGTGACATACTCGACGCTCGGCTGCTTGAGAAAGCCGTGGTAGTAGACCACACCGAGATCCACGGAGCCGAAGGTGTCACGATATCGCGTGGCGTACTGCCCCCATTCGAGGGTGCTGGTCTCCGGCCGTACAACGGAACTCTCTAGGACTTCCGCCTCTCCGAGGGTTAGGCCCGGAGCAGTCGCCGCCGCGGCCACTCGGTCCTCCTCAATTAGAGCCCGTAATTCCTCGACCTCCGCCGGAGCCCACGCTCCTCCCTGAGGGATGAGATCTCCCTCGAAGGTCGGCAGATAGACCACCTCGAGGCGCCCCTGCACGCGCACCGGCACGTTAAGCTTGAACATCGGCCTGGAGAGCCGCCGCTCGGCGTAGTCCGGGTTTACGAAGTCCCTCAGATCGTTGGAGTTGAGCACGTCCATGACATGCACCTGATCGCCGGTCCCCCAAACTTCGCGCAGGTATCCCGCCTGAACGTTGAAGCTGTCGTAGAAAAGGGTGAGGTACGCTTCATCAACAAGCTCCTCCGCGAACTCCCGGGCGTCCTCGGAGCCCTGAAGATACTCCGGGCGGAACTCGAGATTGGTGACGATCTCGCTGTTGTTGTTGGTGTACTCCAAGTCCAGGTGAAACTCCGGCTCCGAGGAGACCGAGCTCTTCGCCGGGTTATCGTAATCTGCGGTGACCCGAGTATCGAAGCGCAGCATACCGCCCCAGTCGAGGCTCGGTCCGGAGGTACCGAAGCCTGAGCCGAAGCCGCCGGCCCCGGAGTCAGCGTCGCCGCCGGAGCCATTTTCGCCGCCGGCATCGTTCCCGCCGCTGGCGGCCCCATCATCACCGGAGGAGCTCTCTGCGAATCCAGAGCCGAAGTCCCCTCCGAAGCCTTCGCTGAACTCCCCGGAGTCGCCGTTGCTTCCCGGGCGGTCGTTCTGGTCCTCCTCTTGAGCATGGATTAGAGCCAGGGGCAGGAGCAGTAAGAGCAGAAATGATAGTAGTTGTGTAAGTCGTCGTGGCATGATTGTGCCTCCTTCTTGTCAGGTGGCTGGAGGAATCGACTAGGGTCGTCCGGTTTCGAGGAAGTTCACGGTAAAGAGCCCCTCCGGCAGGTCCTCGTTATACCTGAAGTTTGTAACCTGGAGCTCCGTCTGGTGCTCTGTCTGGACGTTCTCCATACTGTTTTCGATGATGGTCCAGTAGCCCTGGACTCGCTCCATTCGGTGGACTTGGTTGACCTTGAGCAGATTGCCGTCCTGGTCGTAGAACTCGATCTTCACCGGGATCCAGCTGTTTCGGTCCACGTACTGGACCAGCTTGGAGTACTGCGAGTCGGTTTCCGGCTTTGGCTCTGTCTCAACGACGTAGGTGTTCCAGTCGCCAACCTGCTCTTCCCGGAGGAGCTCGTAGTTGTATTCTTCTATGTCCCGGCCCTCCAGATCGTTGTAGGTAAAGTCGGTCCCCATAAAGGCGTCGTCCCCCTCGCCTCCGGCGATCCGGCGAACCCGGTCGAGAGCGGGCAGGTAGATCCACTGATCATCGTCCCGACCCTCCCGCTCGATGGTGAGAAAGCGCGTGCCTTCCACCGATGCGGGGCGGTGAAAGATAATTACATTACGCATGAGGTCGTTCTCTTCCCGACCGTACTGCTCGATCACGCGATCTTTGGCGTCACCGTCGGCGTCAACCAAACGCATTTGAACCAGGGCGTGGGTGGTGTCGCCGCTGTCTCGGTTTTCGACGTTTTCGGCCACTTCCCGGCCGGTAATGGCCCAGGCGGAAGCGGCAGCTGCCAGTAACAAGATGCCCACTGTGAGTAAACGTTTCATGGCTCTATGCCTCCTTGCGAATAGTCTTTCGGATAAATCTGGGGTTGAATATGTCCAGGAGCACCGGCAGCACGGTCATGGCGGCGATGCTCGAGGTAAACATGGTTATGGCGATGAGGAGCCCCATATACATGAGCGGGTTGAAGTTGGAAAGGAGAAGAACCGCGAACCCCGCGGCTACGGAGACGGCGTTGAAGATGATCGCCTTTCCGGTCGTCCGGAGCACTCTCTTTTCCACATCCTGCAGGTCCTCGGTTCGACGGCGCTCCCTGTGATACGCCGAGAGAAAGTGAATGGTGTAGTCGATGCCAATACCGATTGCCACCGAGGCAACCATGGCCGTACTAACATCGAGCTTGATTCCAGAGAACCCCATCACACCGAAATTGACCAGCACCGCCAAGCCGAGGGGGACGATCCCGTAGAGTCCCGCAATGAGAGAGCGGTAGGTAATGGAAAGGATGATGAAAACGAGGGTGAGTGAAACTATGATGCTGTAAATCTGGGCATTGGAAATGAGTCGGGTAATCGCCTTTTCCACGATTGCCACGCCCGCGGAACGTACTGAATAGCCTTCGGGAAACTCTTGAGCCACATACTGGTCTATCTCCTCGACGACCTTCTCGGTAAAGATGTTTCCGGTGGTCCGCAGTTGGACCATCATTCGCGCCTTGGAGGGCTCCAGGGAGTCGTTGGACCACTCATCGAGACTGCCGGAATAGATAAGCAGATACTGGCTAATGAGATTGGCAAGCTGCTGCCTACTCTCCGCAGGATAGTGCTCGGGATTGTAGGGAATCTCGTAGAACGCCGCGCCCTGGTAGTTCACCTCCCGGTTAACGAGCTCAATGAGCTCCCCGGCGGTTAGATCGAGACGCTCGGCCCGTTCGTAGGCGCGATTGAGCATTTGGGAAAACTCGGTGTAACTGAAACCAGCAGCCCCGCTGGCACCGGCAGAGGAATCGTGTTGCGAGGAACCCCTATCCCCCTCGGAAGACCCTCCGCCGAAACTGGAGCCGAAGTCTCCACTTCCAAAGCCTTCGCTGAACTCCGAGCCCGCCTCACCTGAATCTCCACTATCCTCTCCGATTTGCCAGAAATCCGCGGCGGGAAGCGAGGATGTTTCTCCATCCTCGAAGAAACTGGGCACGCTCTCACTCGAGTCGCCTGCATCGGAGGCCCCGGCGCCTTCCTCCCCGCCGCCGGCGCTGCCGCCACTGTCGGTCTCAGAGGCCGGCGTCACCTGAGGGCCGTAGCTTTCACCGCTAACATAGTCCCAGGGTGGGGCCTCGCCCACGTGCATCACCTGATTCATCCGTTTGATGAAGTTGGTGTAGGAGAGCACCTTGGAGACCTCTTCGGGATACGTGGTTTCAAGATAGGTGGCAAGGTCGTCCATGGCTTTGAGAATCTCCGGATTCGTGAGATCCCCAGCCTCCTGGCCGGCCACTTCAATATTGAAGGTTCGGGTTCCGCCAAAGTTCTCTCTCAAGAATTGATCCGCCCCGCGAATCTCGGTTCCCCGCTTGAAATAAGCGATGAGCTCGTTATCAACGACGAGTTTTGAAGTGCCCCAGAGGGCAATGCCGGTTATCAGAACCGCCAGGACCATGATCCGGAGCTTGCGCCCGGCAAAGAAGTTGTAGATCCCAAGAAGAAAGGAGTCGTTAACAGGCTCGCTCTTTCTCTTGTTCTTGCTGCTCTCGAGAGCGCTTCCTCGGGCGAGAAGCAGCGATGGGATAAGCGTAAGCGCCACCAGCAGCGCCACGGCAACGCCGAGGGCGGTAAAGATGCCGAAGCTCCGCATGGGCCCGACCTCGCTGGTGGTGAGAGCGCCGAAACCGATCATGGTGGTGAGCCCGGCAAGGAAGACCGGCTTTCCCACGGTCCGAAGGGTATCGAAGATGATCTCCCGGTGCTCTTCATCCGATATCTCCCCTCGGCGCTCGTCCACCTCGTCGAAATAGTGATTGACGATATGGATGCCGTAGGCGCTGCCGACCGCAATCATCAACACCGGAATGACCGTGGCTACCAGGGAGAGGGAAATGCCGAGAAGCGCCATGGCGCCGATGGTCCAGGTGGAGCTTATGAGGACCGTGACTATCGGAAGAATCACACCGCCGGGTCGCCGAAAGAAGAGCCAAAGCGAAACAAGGACCACGACGATAACCAGAGGTATTAGCGTGGCCACGTCGTTGCGCATGTTTGTGCTCAAGAGCACCGCAATCGCCGGTTCTCCGGCGAGGTAGTAGTTAACCTCGGGCTGCTCATGCTTGGCGAGCACGTCCTTGATCTCGAAGTAGAGCCGCTCCCGGGCATCGGCATTGATATCAACGTCCACGCCGATAAGGATCTGAGTAGAGCGGAAATCCTCGGAGTAGAGGGACTCATCGTAGGTCTCCCAGGAAAGCAGCTTACCCTTTAGTCTTCGAAGCTCCCCGGGGGAGCCTTCGAACTCCTCCACGAGAGGCGAAACCTGCATGCCCGACTCGGTCCCCTCTATGTAGTCGGAGTTCGTCATAGAGGTGACATCCTGCACGTTGTCCAGCGCCTCGAATTCAGTGGTCAGAGTCCGGACGAGCTCCACCGCCTCAGTCGTAAAGATCGAACCTCGGGGGAACTCAATTCCCACGGACATCGGTACGGAGGTCCCAAAGGTCTCCTCCACCTCGTCCATGGCGACCTTGTCCGGGTGGTCCTCCGGAACGAAGGAGAGCACGTCGTTGTCGAGTTGCGCCTTCGGAAGCTGAAAAGCGAAGAAGACGGTGATAAGCGCTATGATTCCTATGATGAGCCACGGGTGGCGCAGCAGCTTCCTCACGTTCTTCCTCCTATTTGAGTGAGTGCACGAGAATACGGAAGAGCTCTTCAATTAGCTCGTCCTTGGAAAAGGTGGTCGTCCGTTTTATGAAAAGGGAGCGTGTGATCATCTGATGCATAAAGCCGTCGGCGGCGATCATGTAGGTAATGGCCGAGAGTTCCGGCTCGATGTCACTCCTGAGGGTGCCGTCATCCAGTCCTCGCCGGACCGCCTCGATCACAACGCCCTTGATCTGTTGGAGCCGCTCGTAGAACTCGCCCCCCTCCTCTTCCCGGGTCAGGGTGTCGTAGAGAAGCCCTTCGAAGATCTGCATGAAGTAGAACTGCCGATAGTGATCCTTGTAGAAGGAGCCATACGCCCGGGCCATGGCGTGAACTTTGTCTATGCCGCGCTCCGCCCCGCTTGCGGCCTCGTGCAAGAGGGAGATGAGGACGTCAAGACTTCTAATGAGAATCGCGTAAGCGAGTTCCTCCTTGCTCTTGAAGTAGAGATAGAGGGTCCCCTTACTCAGCTCCACGGCTTCCGCGATCTCAACCATCTTGGTTCGTTCAAACCCGCGAGTAAAAAAGAGCTCCTCCGCCCCCTCGATGATCTCCTGTCGACGCTGGAGTTTCTCTCGCTCCCTCCGTTCGGCGACGCCCATACTGATTCTCCTCCTGAATATGACCCATTGTCTATAAACTGACCGCAGGTCACTTGTTGAAAATAAGCTCTAGCGGCGGGCGTCGTCAACGTTCTGTTGACAGCTCGATCGTACCGGCCTAAGCTCCCTGCTGATGTTCGGTACGCCTCCCCTGCAGGAACAGATCATCACCTACATTGGAAACAAGCGACGCCTTCTGCCGTTTATTCACGAGGGTGTTGTGGAAATCCTAAGAGAAGAAGGCGCCTGGGAAGCGAAAGCGGCGGCCGAGACCGGCGGGGCCGGAGCCACTAAGCCATTGCGCTTTCTCGATGCCTTCGCCGGCTCCGGGGTGGTCAGTCGGATGGCCCGTATGATGGGCCTGCAGGTACACGCGAACGATCTGGAAGTCTACGCGGGCCCGTTGATACGACCCTACCTTGAAGTGGATCCCGGGGAGGTAAACGGGCTCTTTGCCCCTGTGGTGGACAGACTCCGTCTCACGAGGGGGGGCGAGAACTACGCCGCTGTTCTAACTTACCTCAACACGCTCCGGGAGCCTTCATCTCCGGAGAACCTCTACTTTGCCAGGCAGTACGCTCCGGCAAAAACCGAGGAGGCCGACCCCGACCGGGAACGGCTCTTCTACACCCGAGAGAACGCCCTGCGGATCGACGCGATCTTGGAGGCGATAAACGGGAACGCCTTTGGTCTCGCTGATTCGGGCCGCGGCTCAGCTTCCCGGCGGACCACGCCGCGAGAGATCATCCTCGCCTCCCTTCTCTACGAGATGAGCGTTCACGTGAATACCTCAGGGGTGATGAAAGGGTATCATCGCGGCTGGGGCGGACGTGGCCGAGACGCCCTGATGCGAATCCTCGCTGATATCGAGCTCGAGCCTCTTCCGCTCATCAATGGGCCTCGGGGAAGGGTCACCACACTCCCGGCGGAAACGCTCTTCTCTCGACCGGGGACGGAGGAGCCGGACATCGTCTACGCCGACCCGCCCTACAACATGCACCAGTACGGGTCGAACTACCACCTGCTTACCACGGCGGTCCTCGGAGACCGTTACGATCCGGGACCGGTAGTTCGGGGAAGTCGGGCGGGAATTAGACGCGACCACAATCGCTCCGCTTTTTGTCGCTCCCAACGGGATCCGACTACAGGCAAGCGGGAGTGCGAGGAAGCCTTTGAGCGCTTTCTAAGGGAGATCCGGGCGCGCTATCTTCTTGTCTCCTACAATACGGACGGTCTTATCGGTCCGGAGGAGATGCTGCGACTACTCTCAGAGAACGGGAAGCACAGAGTGAGTGCCCGGGTGCAGGGACACGTCAAGTTCAAAGGCGGCAAGAACACCCAGACCGCCCGGCGGACCCGGGAGGTGCTCTATCGGGTCGATATTGACCGAGGGGGCACAAAGGCGCAGATCGACGGCGTTTTCGCCCTACTGAGTAGAGAGGAGCGCATAGGAAGACTCCTCGACAGCTACGTCGATCCGCAGAAGCTTCCCTGGCGGGGCCGCCCAAACGGTCGGCAAACTGTCATCTACTATGGTGAAGACGGGGCCCCCCTGCTGGAACTGGGAAAGGACTTTCGCCTCCGGGAAATCTACGCTCCCGGCTCCGCTCCCGGCGTCCTCGCCTCGATAGAGGCGGCTCGGGTGGAAAAGCTCGAGCTCATGGATCGCTACCTCGCCGAGGGGATGGTAGATGAGGCGATTCATCTGTTGAGGAGCTTCAAAATCAGAAAGTATCGTAAGGAGCTGCTCCGGCACGCTAAAGCGATCCGAAAGGTCGCAAACCCTGAGCAGCGCAGCCGGCTGGAGAAACTCTTGGAGAGCTACGCTTCTTCCGAGAGCAATCGGGCCCGCAAGTCGTAGCCGTCTACGCCGACTACCTTCGCCTCGCAGAACGATCCCGGCTCGAGGGAGCCCTCGGGCGCGAAGAGCACCACCGTCCCGTCCACCTCCGGAGCCTGCATCGGCCCTCGGGCAAAGTAGATATCCTCCCCGGAGACCCCTTCTTCCACGATAAGCCGCTGGGTTGTTCCCACAAACCGGGATAGACGCTCCGTCGTGATCGGCCCCTGGGCCTCGTAGAGTATCCTCGCGCGCTCCTGGGCGAGGTCTTCCGGGACGGCGTCGCCGCCTTGGGAGAGCTCAAAGCCCCGGGTTCCCTCCTGGGGGGAGTAGACAAAGGCGCCCATCCAGTCAAACCGCGCCGCTTCCTGAAAGCTGCGTAGCTCCTGGAACTCGCTCTCCCCTTCTCCCGGAAACCCAACCAGGAACGTCGTCCTGATCGTCGCCTCCGGAAGCTCCTCCTGGATCATTCGCACCGTCGCGAGAGTCCGGTCCGGAGTGGCGGGACGTCCCATCGCCCTGAGAACCGAGGGTGCGGCGTGCTGCACAGGGAGGTCAAAGTACGGGAGAATCCGTCGGTCCTTCCGACAGACCTCGATGATCTCAGAGGGAAAGCGCTCCGGATAGATGTAGAGGAGGCGCACCCAGAACTGCCCCGGCAGAGCACTGATCTCTCTCAGTAAGGGCACGAAGTCCCGCCGCCCTTGATCAAGCCCGAGGAGGCTCAGATCCTGGGCGATGAGGTTGATCTCCAGGATCCCGCGACTCAGGAGCTCCTGCACCTCCCCGACAACAGCGTTCACCGGCCTGCTTCGAAGGGTGCCGCGAATTTGCGGTATGGCACAGAAGGCGCAGTTATGGGTGCACCCCTCGGCGATCTTAACGTACGCCGTACCCCGAGGGCTGTAGAGGCGCGGACGCGGGGCGGTTTGACCGTGCCAGTCAGGTTCGCCGGTCGGCGCGAGCCAGGGGGCCGATGTCGACGGCTCTCCCCTCCGGGCCCCCCCGCCCTCGCGGTTAGATTCCTGGAGCCCCCGGAGAAACTCGACGATCTTCTCCGGCCGCCGGTTCCCAAAGACTCCCGCGAGCTCCGGCATATCAGTGGCAATCTCTTCCGGGTACCGCTGAGAGAGGCAGCCTGTCATCACCACCTGTTTGTCGGGATAGCCGGAGATGTACTCGAAGGCGGTCTCGATAGTTTCAGTCTGTGCGGGTTCTATAAATCCGCAGCTGTTTATGAGGATAACCGATGCGTCTACCGCCTCGGAGACCTCCCGCCAGCCGTGAGTGACCAGGGCACCGGACATGATCTCCGCGTCATAGAGGTTCTTGGCACATCCGAGATGAACTATATGGAAGGTATTCTCAGTAGACAGGGATCTTCTCTAGCTGAACTCTACCGGTAGCCTCGTTGTCCCGCCATCGAAGGAGACCGTTCGCGACCTCCCCGGCGTCGCCAAAGGGGATTTCCCGTCCCGCGGCCCTCACCCGGGCGGAGCCTGCGTTGGAGAACCAGAGCAGAATCTCACCATCCACGCTGGTTCGAAAGACATCGCCACTTTGCATGTACTGCTGGTTTCGTTCCTCGCCGTTGATCAGATAGCGAAAGAGCGTGTAGCCCCGAAACTCGATCTCGACAAAGTACTCCTGTCGCTCCTCGAACTCGGCAATCACCGTAGTCGACTCCAGGCGGCTCGGTTCGGAGGAGGTTCCAATAACCGGAGTATCCGTCTCTTCGCCGATTGCCCGACTCGGAGACTGGGCGGTCCCGGAGGGGGAGGCAACTACGCGATCGACCCGCATGACGACCGTGGGCTCATCGCCCTGGACGATGTCCCGTACCACGACGCGGACATCCGCATCACCGTCACCGCTCATGTCGAAGCTCTCCTCCTGACCAGGAGAGACGAGCTCCAAAGCTTGAGGAGTACGGAGAGTGACTCCCTCGTTGATTGCCGCGATAGTGAGCGGGTACGTCTGTCCTCCCACGGGGATATCCAGGCGAGTTCCCTCCTGGAAGCGCTGCTCCAGGAACTCGTCAGTGAGAGTTATGGAGCTCGTCACCACCTCTTCTGGTTCTTCCTCAACCTCCACCGGGGCCTCTGTGACGGGCTCCTCGTCCGCGGGACTCTCGGCGAAAAGCCCGCTCCCGAGGACAATGGCAACCCCGGCACCGAGGAGAATCACTACTCCGGCGACGATAGCTATCTTCTTCCAGGGATTTCGTCCCTTGGTATCGAGGAGCTCTTCCATTGGCGGCGGAGCTTCTTGGATCTGCGTATTCTTGTAGAGCGTGACCAGCTCATTCCCATCGAGATCGAGGAAATTTGCGTAGGTTCTCAAGAAACCGAGGAGATAGGGCTCCCCAGGGAAGGAGTCGAAATCCTCCGCCTCCATCGCCTCGATAAACCGCTTGGCGATGTGGGTCTCACGAGCTACCTGTTCAATGGAATAACCCTTGGACTCCCGTGTTCCCTGTAGCTTCGCTCCAATGGACTCCATATTTAGTTTTCCCTTTCGAAGAGAAAGTCCTCGAACGTGTTGGCCGAAGACGGCGCCTCGTAGTCAAACCGGGCAACCGGGATGTTCTGGTTCAGCCGAATGTCGGCAAAGTCGAACTGAACCTCCTGAAATCCTATTGTAACGCCAATGATGCGACGTATCAGCAAGTCTTCATCAATCGAGAGGGTGAGCTGTCGATATCCCTCATTGGTTGAACGCCAGGTGAGAAGGAGCTTCGTGACCATCTCCTCCGAATCCTCGTCCAGCGGCACCATCTCGGGAGAGTCCAGATAGGCGATACTGTAATTGCGCTGCATGAGCTCGAGCCCCTCGGCGTTCGCCATGGTTGCAGGACCAGGACCACCCTCCCGCAGAAGTTCCTGGGAGAGCACAACGTTATACCGAGGTATGTACACCTGCAGCGTTTCTCCATCGGAAACCAGAACCTGACCTTCCGGGTCCTCGAAGTTGATTCGGATTAAGTTGGGTCTCCGATAGAAGAGCTCTCCACTCTGCGTGGACTCTTCCGTCTCGATGGTAAGGTCGGCGGCGTAGTCCACTATCTCCGTGTATCGTTCGCCGACCCGATCGAAAAAGTCTCCCGCGGTGAGCATCTCCTGAGAAAAGAGGGGCGAAACACTAAGTATTGTTAGGAATGTGGCGATCAGTAAGCGTCTGGTCATATCTGTTTGGCAGGTCTATAAGCTCTTATGTTACCGTGCACTATGCGCCCTCGAAGGTGCTTTGTCAACCAAGACTCTTTAGCCTGTCTCTCAGCTGTGCGGCGCGCTCGTAGTTCTCTTCCTGCACGGCACGATCGAGCTCTCGCCGTAGCCGTTCCGCTTCGTCTTGCCCTTCCGGGGACTCTTCAACCTGCTTGAGGGTCGATTTCAGATAATTGATGGAGCGTACTTTTTCCAGCTGGAACGCCGGAGACTCGATCTCCTCCATTTGGTTAATGGACTCGATCGCTTCCTCCAGGACCTTTGCCGGAGAACCCGCCAACTCCCCGTGGAGCATCGCCATCGCCTTGGCCACGGCGTTCATTCGGAGAATGTAGGGACGAAATTGAAGAACCGCGTTTCGATCCTCCTCTTCGTCACAGTACCGCTCGAGCACCCTGCAGAGCCTGAGGTTGTGTTCAGTGTCTTCGATCACCCGGGCGTAGTCGTTTATCTGAAAGAGAAGCAGATAGCGGTAGTAGTAGAGAAGCCCCTCGTTGTGGAGCTCCACCGCGTCATCGTGGTCGATATGAAAGCCAACGTCGCTGCCGTGCTCCTCGGTGTATCTGGCGGCGTTGGCCTCGACGAGATCGAGATAGCTCTCATGATCGTCCGGGCGCTCTCCGTCAGGACGCCCTTTGAGCTCATACTGCTCGATTCCGAGGGGGAGACGCAGCTGCATTACCTCCCGACCGTCGTCCGCGGTTATAATGCGAATGGTGTTCTGCGGCTCGTAGGGCCATTCCGAGAGAATCTTAGTTACATCGTGGCTCATCACGCTTTCCCTGGGTAGACAGTACTAGCGGATTCGACCGGGGGCAACTACATCCACCTCATTGAAATCACGGATTCACTGGCATACGATAGCGGTATGAGCCAGACCTTCGTAATCTCCCTCGGGGGCTCCATCGTTGCTCCCGACAAACCGGATACAGCCTTCCTCAAGGAGTTCTCGCGGACCATTAGAGCGCACGTGGAGGCCGACGAGAGCCGGTTCATTCTGGTCGTCGGCGGTGGAGGACCTGCCCGGGCGTATCAGTCAGCGTACCGGGAGCTCGTGGAAAACCCGGAGAAGAACGAACAGGACTGGATCGGTATCGCCGCCACCAGACTCAACGCGCAACTCGTTCGGGGGGTCTTTCACGACCTGGCGCCGCAGCCGGTGGTGATCGACCCTTCCGCGGTGGAGAGCTTTCAAGGGAGCGTTCTCGTCGCCGCCGGCTGGAAACCGGGATTCTCGACGGACTTTGACGCGGTCATCCTGGCCGAGCGCTTTTCGGGAGACACGATTATCAACCTTTCAAACATAGAAAAAGTGTACACCGCGGATCCAAAGAAGGACCCAAAGGCCAAGCCTCTGGACCACGTCTCCTGGGAGCAGTTCCGAAAGCTCGTCGGGGAGGACTGGAACCCCGGCAGCAACTTTCCCTTCGACCCCGTGGCGACCAAACGGGCCGCCATCTTGGGCCTCCGGGTCATCGCCGCTGGAGGTCAGGATCTGGAGAACCTGAAGAAGATCCTCAGGGAAGAGCCCTTTGAAGGCACTCAGATCGGCCCGGAGTAGTCGGGAAAGAGCCGCAGGATCTCGATATACCCCGCTGCCATGACGTAAGGATCCCCTGTGTCGTCTAGGAGTCGGAGTGTTTCGTTCAGCAACTCCCTCGCGAGCAACCCGTCGACGAGACGGAGCTGGGTTTGCCGGCTCAACTCTCGCGGATCTTCCCCAGCCGCCTGTCGTAGCACCCCCGCCTGAAGTCGCTCGTCCTCGGCAAGCTCCCCACGGTGGACCAGCTCGATAAGTAATTGCGCCCGAAAGTCAGCGGAGTCCGAGATCTGCACAATCTCCTGGAGCGTCCCAACCTCACCAGCCTCGATCCGGTAGAGCAGAAGCTGGAGAAACGGCTCGCGATACGGGGGCGTTGCAGGCGCACCGGTCAGGCTGGAGGCGACTCGTCGCACCAGAGGCTCCGAACGCTCGATCTCGCCCAGATCGCGGTAGAAGCGTGCCAGAAGCCCCTGGGCCGCCAGAACCTCCGCCGGGCGTCCGCGAACGCGGTTGATCAGCCCCGAGGCCTCCTCGGCAATCTCCCGCCCTCTCGCGGCCTCACCTCGGGACTGCGCCTCCCGAGCAAGGAGCGCCATCTCCCAGGCCCGCTCTGCCTCGAGCGGGATCTTTCGAATCACCTCTCGCGCTTCTCCGATAAGCCCCCGCCGCCTCAGATGGTCCGCGAGCTCCCCAAGGGCTTCGAGCTCAGGAACCTGCTCGATCGGTTCCGTTGCTGTCCCAACAGCCTCAATGCTCTTGGTCTCCAGGGAGCGAGCGCTCTCCAGGTCCCCGAGAACTCTAAAGAGCTCGGAGATTCGGGCGTACCGCGCCCCTCGGACATAGGGATTGGTTATCTCCGCCGCCGCGGGAATGCTCTGCTGCAGCAAGTTCCCAACATCTACCGCGACCGCCTGCCGGGAGAGAGCTGCGGCGACGTCGAGAAGCGTCTGAGACCGAAGAGCCGGATCATCTATTACGTAAATCTGATCCAAGGCAGCTCGGGTCGCCTCAGCATAGACTCCCTCCCCCCGAGCCGCGGTAAGAACGAGATCAGCAAAAAGCTCCGCTCGTGTTCGCGCCTCCGGCGCCTGCAGGGCGTAGCGGCGCCCCGTCTCCAACCGGGCCCCAGCGGCCTCGGCCAACTCGAGGCCGGCGTACCCCTCGGCGAGTCCCGCAGCGACGCGAGAGGCCACCACCGGCGTCTCAGCAACCCGGGGAAGCCTCTCGCTCCCGATCGTCAGGGCCTCCAGGGCGGCGTCTTCTTCTCCTCGCTCCCCCAGAGCCACCGCGAGCCGGGTCAGAAGCTCGAGTTGCTCTGCCTCGGTGTCGCCTCCCTCCTGCACGAGCTCCGCCGCCTCCGCAACCTGCCCGCCAAAGGCTTCGAGTTCTGAGATACGTCTCGTTGTCCCGCCGTTCTGGCTGGACGCACAGCCCATGAGCAGTGAGAGAAGGAGCAAAAGTGATGGAAAGGTGATGCAAGCACGGGGACGGTACAAATCGCTGCCTTTTTCTACTACACTCGCCTAAAGTTTATGTATACCTCTGATCGATTTCAGAAAGAATTCCGCAAGTTACGGAAAAGCGAATCCACGGAAGATCTCTTTCCTCAGTTGGAGCGACGGTTTCTGCGCTACCTTCCTGGGCTGCCGCAGGAGCTCGGGCAGGAGCTCTTTGCCCACTGCTACGAACGGTGGGAGGGAGGCGCCGGCGACCTCATCTTCGGCGATGTCCTCGATCTGATGCAACAGCAGTATGATGAGGAGAATGATCCCTTGAGCCAAGAGGACTGGGAGGCCATACGGGAAATTGTCTCCTCCTACGCCGTAGACCTGGATATGCACCTTGTCACCTACGTCATGCAGCTCGTCGTGGAACGGGGACACAACTAGAACCAGCGACGCTTGCGAAAATAGTAGACCATTCCCCCCGCCAGGAGCACCATGACACCCAGGAGCGTTGGATAGCCGTAGCGCCATTGGAGCTCCGGCATGTGGGCAAAATTCATCCCGTAGATTCCCGCCACAAAAGTCAATGGAATAAAGATCGTCGCAATGATCGTCAAGGTGCGCATGACCTCGTTTGTGGAAGCTCCGACCATGGAGCTATGGAGCTGAAAGAGCCCGGTGACCCTGTCCCGCTGTGCGTCGATCGTGTCTATCAGCGCGAGAACGTGATCGTAGGTATCCTGCAGGAAGGGAAGCGTTTCCACGTTGAAGTACTCATTCTGCCCCTTCGAGGGGAGCTGCAGCATCTCCCGGAGCGGCCAGACTCCCCTTCGTAAGGTAATCACCTCCCCCCGGAGCGCGTGCACCTGGGAGAGGAGCTCCTCCGAAGGATGATCTATGATTTCGGCCTCCAGCTCCTCAACCAGCGCCTGCAGCTCATCCACCGCGAGGAATGTCGAGTCCACAAGCGCATCGAGAATTGCATAGACCAGGTAGTCCGCCGGAGAACGACGTACTCGTCCTTTCCCTGCGCGAATCCGTTCTCTCAGCCCCTCAAAAACGTCTCCCGGCCGCTCCTGAAAGGAAATCACCGTCCGCCCGGAGGAGAAGATGCTCACCTGCTCCGTTTCCAGAGTACTCTTACTCTCGTTCCAGGAGATCATGCGGATAACGACGAATAGGGAGCTACCCATATCTTGTAGTTTGGGTCGTTGATCGATGTGCTGTACGTCCTCGAGCATGAGTGGATGAACCGAGAAGCGACGTCCCAGTTCTTGGAGAAAGCTGCCGTCCTGCACCCCAGTCACGTTTACCCACCGGACACCGTTCTCCGGTTCCGGCGGCAATTCCGGAAAGGCATCCCCGGGCCTCACCTCTGTGTGCGTCTCCTCGACACGCTCGCCGTTGTAGGTAATCACGTGAATAACGCTCGGACCCGCGGAGGCCGCAGTGCTCAAAGAACCGGGGGGCTGACCCAGACTCTCTCTTCGCACTCGCATACCACGTAAGAGTTTTCGCATTGTTCAAGGATACCATCGGGAGGCGGCATTAGTCTCGTCAGCCCAGTATGGTATAGTCGGACGGTCACGGAACGAACCAAACGGGGGCATTTACTATGACCGTTCGCAAACGAGTAAGCTTCGGCTTCGGCATGATTCTCCTTTTCGTGCTGGCAGCAACAGGAGTGAGCGTCCTGAGCTCCAGGGCCCGTGAGTCTGGTGTCGCAGAGCTCCGAGATCGCCAAACCCGCTCGACAATAGAGATCTTAAGGCTCCAGCAGGACATACTGCGCATTCAAAACAACCTCACCTCCGCAGCTTCCATGCGAGGAGGAGAGGCGAGCAGTGAGTGTTTCAGCCAAGCCAGGGAGAGCTACGACTCCGCTCAGGCACGACTCGTGGAGCTTACCGGCAACTTGCGGGACGCCGGGGCAACGGAAGCCCCCTCTCGGGTAGAGCGAATCCAGCGCGAGATCGCGGAGTTCTACGCCATCGGCACCTCCATGGCGCAAGCGTACATATCCGGAGGAACCGCCGCGGGAAACGAAGCAAAGCTTCGGTTCGATCCCTATGTGAGCCGGATGGAAGAAAACCTCAACGCCCTCGTAGCGTTGCGGATCTCACAAATGAACACCAGCTTTACTGAGATCCTTTCCGCCGGCCGCCTCGGTCTCCTGGCGTCTATCGTATCCGGTGGCGTAGCACTTCTGACCGTCGTACTGGTCCTCCTCGGCGTCAATCGCTCCCTTTCAGCGCCCCTGACCCGGCTCCTCGACGATACGAGCCGAATCGCCGAGGGAGACCTCACTGTTTCGGTAGAAAACCAGCGAAAAGACGAAGTCGGAGTGATCTCCCGGCAAGTCAACCGAATAGCCTCCCGCCTGGACGGTTTGGTCTGTTCGGTGAGAGAGAAGCTCGACCTTCTTCTCGAAAACACCGAAGCCCTCGCCCTCCAGCTGAACAAGAGCTCAGAGGAGCTTGCTCGTATCAGCGAGGCCGTGGAAGAGGTCAACGCCCGGGGAGAAGAGGAGCAGACGCACGTTGGCGAGACAAGTTCTGCAGTTGAAGAGATCGCCAGGAGCATCGAGAGCTTGGACAGCTCCATCCAGCAGCAAAACGGTCAGGTCACCGCGGCGGCAGCAGCAGTAGAAGAGTCGCTCCGGAACGTAGAATCCATAGGCGCCACAATCGAACGCGCCAGATTAATCGTCTCCAACCTCTCGGAACGTTCCGAAGAGGGCCTGCAACAGGTCACCGAAGTGCGCCGCAGAGTCGAGGACATGGTGCAGAAGAGTGGGGATTTGGAGAAGGCTAACGAGATCATCAACGGCGTAGCCGCCCAGACCAATCTTCTCGCGATGAACGCCGCCATCGAGGCTGCCCACGCCGGGGATGCCGGCAGAGGCTTCGCGGTGGTTGCAGCGGAAATTCGCTCCCTGGCGGAGCAGACCGCCGGGCAGTCCGCCTCAGTGGCCGAGAACCTCAGAGCAATGAGCGAGGCAATCTCCCACGCCTCTGCCGGAGCCGCGCGAAACAGCGAGATTTTCGGTTCAATTCAGGAACATGTTGGTGACGCAACCCGAATAATGGACGAGCTCTCCGGGGCAGTGGAAGAGCAACGAGACGGCAACGATCAGGTGAGAACCGCCCTGAACTCCATGCGAGAAGAGGCGGAAGAAGTCGCCGCCGGCTCTCGGGAAATGGCCAGCGGCAACCAGCGCATCCTCGCCTCCGCCAACGCTCTCAAGGAGATCTCTTCGGAGGTATCAGGGAGGATCCGAAACATTCGGGACTCGGCGCGCTCAATCAACGGCAGGGTCGCGGAGCTCTCCGGAATCGCCGACGAAAACGTCACCCACATTTCCGAAGTCATAACCGAGGCTCAACGCTTTCACCTCTCCATTGACGCGAACGGCTGTCCCGATCCCACATAGAACCGCGGCAAACGGTAGCTCGCACCCTCTGCCACACCTCGGGGCTCTGTCCGGGCGGCCGGGGGCCTGCCCGGCTACCCTGACAAAGACACTGCGGACAAAGACGTTGCCAAACGGAGCTTCTTGAATTACACTCCCACTCTGCAGATCACATATCCAGGCCGGCGTGGCGAAATTGGTAGACGCAGCAGACTCAAAATCTGCCGCCCGCAAGGGTGTGTCGGTTCGAGTCCGACCGCCGGTAAAAGTCTTCCGCCCGAGACATCAAGATCCCGGTTACGATCGTTGTCGCTCAACCTCTACAACCAGGCCGCGGGCGGACTCGAACGTAGTCGGAGGGCGTATCGCAGGCGCCCCAGCGCCGAGAAACGCCCGCTGCTCTCGGCGTTCCTACGCCGAGAGTCGAGTCCGACCGCCGGTAGTATGCCCGTAGGAACGGGCCATGACTGCAAGTCGGCGGCCTCCGGCCGTCCGACCGCCGGTATGCTTTCAGCCCACCGAGATAAGGGCTATCCCGCTCGCAGTACTCCTTGCATATCACGTAATACTCAGCCCCGGGCGGACTCGAACGTAGTCCGAGGGCATATCGCTGGCGCCTGAACTAACTGCCCCGTACAGCAGCTATCAGCGCGGAGTTGACCCGACCTCTTCCCGCGCTTCCGCAATCTCGCAATGCTCATCGATATCTGTCGCGTCCCAGGGATAGACAATCCAGATGTCGTCGAGCTCCTCGCCGGCGTAGTAGCGGGTGACCTGCGGCGGGATGACGCCTCGCTTCTCCTTGCGTTTCTTGTGAAGCACCGCCACAGCGGTCTCTGCGGGCCCGTGGGTCAGAAGCTCTTGGAGACAGTACTCCAGGGTTGTTCGAGTGTCGTCGACCTCATCGACGAGAAGTATCCTGCGACCGGCAAGCTTCTTCTCGACTTCGTCGATCCACTGGACTTTCCGGGGGCGGTCGGCGGGCTTGTTGTTCTCGTCGTAGAGCCGAATCCCCACAGTGAGAATAGGGCGGTTGATGAAGGTCTTGAGCATCCGTGCCGGGATAAAGCCTCCGGTGCCTATGGCTACGATCACGTCAGGGTCGTAGCCGTCCCCGGTTATTCTCTCGGCGAGGCTCTTTACGGTTTTGTGGATTTGGCGGTAACTAAAGTGGCGTTTGGCGGACATGCTCCAGCATAGCGCCTCTAGCGGGCCGGAGCAAGAGGAAGGCCCGACGATGTTGAAGATCGACGGGCCTGTTCGTTCGAAGTGTCTAGCGCCGGCTGCTACTGGAGCGCGGCGCCTCTTCTTCCTTCGGCTCGCCGAACTTCTCCTTGAGCTTCTGGGCGAGAAAGTCGTGCACTTCCTGCTCCGTAGCGTTCTTTATGGTGATGGTGGTGGGATCGTCAGGGTTCTCACCTTCGTATTTCCCTTCGCTGTCATAGCCGCGAATCTGGATCGATACTCCCCGCTTCGATTCCCTATTCTCGTAGACCTTCTTCTTCTTCGCCATCGCTTACCCCCTCGTAAGACGTAGTATAGGCTCCGGAGGTCCAGAACTCCAGAGAGGTGGACTGCGTCGCTCTATCTTTCTTCTCTCTACGGTAATCTACCCCCTATCAAAGGTCAAATCTATCTTTATGGTCATTATTTGACAGCTTTTTTGGCGTTCCGGGTCGACCTGACTGGGGAGCGGCGGTAGGATGGCCCCATGGCGGATGAGGGGCAGAGCTACTATCGAAGAATCCTGGAAACCTTGCCCGGGGCCGGATGCCCGGCGTGCAGGGAGGTGCAAAGCGCTCTGGATGAGTATCTACGACGGACACTCTATGGGCGGGTAACGGACCGACGATTCCGGGCAGCCTTCGACGCTGCCGGCGGGTTCTGCCACAGCCATGCGCGAAGGCTCGCTGCATTCTCCGATGGGCTGGCGATTTCGCTTCTCTACGAGACGCCGTTACAGGAGGCGATGACAAAGAAGCGGTTGAGCGAAGCAATTCAGGAACGTCTCGCGCGCCTTCGCCCCGGAGGACGCCGGTTTCGCGGATTCAAGGTGACCGGAAACTGCCCCGCCTGCGACCGGGAGTCGGAGATCGAGAGGCACTATCTCTCCATAATCGCCCGGCACTGGGAGAAGGCCGAGCTCCAGGAGTCTTTCGAGCAATCGGAAGGCCTCTGTCTGCCCCACTACCGTCGTCTTCTAAGAGGACGGCGACAACCGGCGTGGTTGGAGCGGTTTCAGAGGGAGAAGGCGGAACGGCTGGGAACGGAAATCAGCCGCTATGTGGCGTACGCCAACGCCACCACCGGAGCCCGTCCGCAGCTATCCCGGGAGGAGCAGCTACGCTGGAAGGCGGTTCTCCGTTTTCTCCACGGCGAACGAGTTCTCCCGGAATCGGAGAACCCACCGGATCGAGATGCGTGGTAGCCCAGGTGGTCTCCGGTCGCCCCTGGGGTGCGCGGTAGCGACGGGTGTGACGGCGCTGACTACCGCTCCAGGAGCGTGTCTATCTCCTCTACTTGGGCCTGCGAGAGGGGCCCCTTCTCCAGGGCGCCGGCATTCTCCTTCACCTGCGTGACCGACTTGAAACCGGGAATGGGAATGGTCGTGGGGCTCCGCGCCCAGAGCCAGCCGAGCGCCCCCTGGACGAGGGTCCGACCGTCGCCGGTCAGTATGTCCCGGATCGCCGCGACCTTCTGGAGGAACTCTTCGCTCGGCTCTCCCTTTACGAAGTACTTCATCCAGTCCGGACTGTTCGGCCCTCGCACGTCGTTGGGATCCGCAACACCGCGCTTCTCGTACTTTCCGGTGAGCAGCCCCATTGCGAGAGGACCACGGTTTATGGCGGCGAGATCCTTCCGTTCGCAGAAAGCCCGCATCTCGGGATTGTCGTCGAGGACGTTCATCTGAAACTGCACCGAGGTACAACCGGGTCCTTCCGCAAAAATGGCCGCCCGCTCCGGCCAGTCCGTGCTCCAGCCGTACCCACGGATCTTGCCCTCCCGGACGAGTTCCTCCAGGGTGTCCCGGACCTCCGGGGCTCTCTCGGTCTCGTACTCGTTGATGTGGAACTGCAGAAGGTCGAGGTAGTCTCTACCGAGGCGCTCGAGAGACGCCTCACAGGCTCTCTTGATGTAGCTCGGCGATGCGTCGGAGCCGATGATTTCCTTTTTCTCTTCGTCAAAAACGTTGCCGAACTTCGTCGCAATCACCACCTCGTTCTTGGCGCTTCCGAGAGCTTCACCGAGAACCCGCTCGCTATGGCCCGCGCCATATACATCGGCGGTGTCAAAGAAGGTAACGCCCATGTCCAGGGCGGTATGAATGGCACGTTTTGACTCCTTGTCGTCCACCTCACCCCAGCCCGCCTGCACGCCACCGGCGTGGAAAGGGCCCCCGATAGCCCAGCAACCCATACCAAGGGCGCTCACTTCGATTCCAGATCGTCCAAGTGTTCGTTTCATAATGAAAAAGGATACCGAGGGCGTTGCGAGGAGGCAAATCTCTGGCCAGGGACCACCACGGTCGTTGATAGTCGAAGCCGCCTGGCCGGTGGAAGAGGCGCTATGGGCTTGGCGGGAGTACGACAGGGCCCGGGGAAAGTCAGGAATTGGTGCCATCGGGTGCAGTGACATATACTTAGGCGGGAAGGAGAAGAGAACAGTCCATGAGAAAACGAACCTTGATAATCCTTGTTCTGGGGGTAGCCCTGTTCTGGGGTTGTGCCTCCGCGCCAGAGCAGGCGCCCCAGGAAGGCGCTGAAGAGAGCTCAGCTCCGGAGTCAACTTCGGAAGAAGTCGAAACAACCGCAGCGGCGGAGAGCGCACCCCAGGAAGACGACCAGGCGGTTTCGGTGATTCCCCTGCGCGGCTCTTTCTCCCCGGAGAACAGCGAGGCTATCGACTTTGCGGTGAGCCCCGGGGAGCAGGGAGAGCCGGAGGAGTACGAGCTCACACTGCTCAACGCCGACGAGGAGTCCGTGGCCAGAATAAGCGGCACCGGGACACCTCCGGAGGAGCTCTCATGGGATGGGCTCGTCGATGGAGAGATCGCTCCTGAGGGACGGTACCGAGCCCGATTCCTGGTAGTCTACGCTGACGGTAGCGAACAGGAAGCGCTTAGTCGTCCTTTCCTCATAGACCTTACCTCCCCCACACTTGCCCTGAGTTTCAGTAACACCCCCTTCTCGCCGGATGGAGATCGACAGAACGAAGAGGTGATCATTACCCTCTCCGACGAGGATGCGAGCCCCATCGTGAGCTGGGAGTTTATTGTGCGGGACGGCGACAGTACGGATCTCGCGCGCTTTAACGACGAGAGCGATCTCCCGCGAACAGCCCGTTGGAACGGTCGCGGCCGAGGCGGGATAATCGTCGAGCCCGCCACGGAGTACCGGGTCTTCGCCCGGGCGGTGGACGACGCCGGGAACGTTGGGACCACTGAACGCGGCTTCATGACCGATATTTTCGTGACCGCTGAAGGAGATAGGCTTCGGGTCAACGTACCAGCGATCCAGTTTCCCCCGTACAGTGCCGAAGCGATGGCGACTTCCGGCGAGACCTTGGAGCTGAACCGTCGCGTCATCGAAGGTGTGGCCGGCGCGCTCCGGCAATTTCCGAGCTACAACATTCTCATTCAGGGGCACGCTAACCAGGTCAACTACGAGGATCCGGAGGCGGCTCGGCTCGAGCAGGCGCAGGTGCTCATACCACTTTCGAGATCCCGGGCCGAGATGGTGCGGCGCGCGCTGGTCGAGCGGGGAATCGATGGTGACCGCCTCGAAATAGAGGCTGTCGGGGCGAGTCAGCCCGCAGCCCCCTTTGACGACCCAAACGCCCGGCACCGAAACCGGAGAGTCGTCTTCTACCTGCAGCGTCGGTAAGCCTTACCTCGAGGGGCCGGGCTTCTCCGGCTCCTCGCGGGATTCCTCGCCGGCGTCAGCGGGCGCCGAGCCCCACTCCTGAGTCTCCTGGCTCGGCGGAATCAAATCCTCCTCGACGATTGCCTCGCTGGGAGTTAGCTCTTCCTCCGCAGTTTCGGTCTTGAAGACGCGAGTTTGCGCGACCAGGCGCCGGTTTAGCTCCCGGTTCTCCTGGGCTATCTCGGTGACCGAGGTGGTGGCGTAGTTTATCTCCCGGGCGCCCTGGGCGAGCTCTTCCATACTCCGCCGAATCTGCTCGGTAAGGTCGCTCAGTTTGGAGGTCTGCTCGAGGACCGAGCTGTTCCCCTCCTTCATCTCCTTTGATCCGGAGACAACTTGGGTGGTAATCTCGTTAATGCGGTGCAATGCCTCCAGGACTTCCTTGCTCCCGGCGCTCTGCTCCTCCATGCTCTGGCGCACCTCGCTCTGAAGAGTGGCGGCCTCTTCGATCAGGGAGTCGAGCTTAGCGAACTGCTCGGAGCTCTCCTCGGAGGAGGTAACCGAGGTGTCGATGGCACTCTTTATCGATTTGAGCTCTCCCTGGACGTTCTTGGACTGCCGCTGAGCATGCTCCGCGAGTCGACGCACCTCCTCGGCTACCACGGCGAAACCGCGGCCGCTCTCACCGGCGTGAGCCGCCTCGATGGCAGCGTTCATGGCGAGGAGGTTTGTTTGCGCGGCAATTTCAGCAATCACCTTGTTCGCCTCGAGAAGATTCTGGGATAGCTCGGAGACCTCCTGAATCCGCCTGTTCGCCTCCCCTTGGGTCTCCCGTCCCCGGGAGGACGCATCACGTACACTCTGGAACACCTCTTCGGTGCGGGCAACGTTCTGGCTCACCGCGCGAATATTCGCCACCATCTCTTCCACCGAGGCAGCGGACTCGTTGACGTTGGTCGCCTGCTCCTGAATCGTCGTGTCCAACGCCTCGATGGCACGGGCAACCTGCTCCACGGAGGAAGCGGAGTGTTCCACGCTTCCGGACTGCTGTTCGGTAAGCTGCTTTACGCTTTCTATGTTCGCGGAGATCTGGTTTACCGCGGAAGAGGTCTCTTCCATGTTGGCGGAGAGGCTCGCGCCCTGCTTTTCCAGGGTGTCGCCGGTATCGAGAATCGACCTGACTATCTGCCGGAGTTGCAGGACCGTACGATTGAAGCTATCCGTGATATCCCGAAACTCATCTCTGCTATCGATGCTTCCGGTCTCGGTCAGGTCCCCTTCCGCAATGGTCTCCGTGAACTGCTGAATGCGCCGGAGCCGTCCCACAATCCGTCGAGAGAACACAAGGGCGATGAGAACCCCTATGAGGAGGCTAGCCCCGGAGGCCCCGGCCACAACGAGAGAGCCCAGCCGGACCTGGTTGGCCACCCGACTCTCTTCTTCCTCGATGACCCTGGAAACGATTCGTGCCACCCGGTCTCCGTTGTCGACAAAGACCGTGTAGACATCTTCGAAGCGGTCCGCCAGGCTTCGATCTTCCTCACCGGTTCGGCGATACGCCTCGTATCGTTCTCCGGCGAGCTGACGCAAGGCGGTCAAGTTGTTCTCGAGGGAAGCCATGAGCTCCTGGTATCGCCGCTGGGTCGACTCGTCCTCCGCGCGCTCAGTGAGATAGTCAAAGAGTGCGGCCACCTCGGCCATATGCGTCTCCGCGCTGTCAAAGCGTCCTTGAACCTGCTCGAACGCTCCCTCTCTCCCGGATAGCAGACGCATGAGCTCGACGTTTCCTCGAGTCGCCTCAATTCGCATGCGGGAAGATGATGTCTCTCCGGGAAATAGCTCTGAGGTGAGTCGGTTCACGCTTCCGCTTAGAGAGAAGAAAAGGGACACAGCGGTGCCTGCGGTTATTGCGAGCAGCAAGAGCACTACTCCAAAGGCAAGGAGCATCTTACCACGTATATTCATATTCGAAACTCCATAAGGGATAAACGAAGGGTTAGGTGTGTAGCGTTAAATGGTAGCAGGCTTCCGCGGTCGTGTACAACCGTCCACAAACACTCGCCAGCCCCCGGCAGGATATCTCAAACGAGCCAGATTGCTCCGGCGAGGACCAGGAAAGCGAGAGCCGTGACCGCCCTACTCTCGGCAGCGTGGCGCTCAAACCAGCGACTGATTCTCTTGGAGCTGACGCCGGTGTAGACAAGAAAGAAGAGAATCAGGAGAGGCGCAACGAAAGCGAGGTTGTAGAGCAGGAGGGCTCCAATCTCCGCAGGGAGGGTGGCACCGGTCTGGACAAGATAGGCGATCGTCGGCAAATAGAGCTGTCCCGTGCAGGCGAGCTCCATAATGGAAACGAGAAACGCCGCCACTATGGTGCCGAGAAAGAGACCCTGCCGCCGAAACCGATCTCGGAGCACAGCGTGTATTCGCTTCTTGTTCTCCGCGGAGAGCTGCAGGAGCGCTTCTGAGCTTCGCCCTTCTTTTAGAAGCACGGCGTCCCGAATCGCCAGCACACCAAAGACAAGGGCCCCGAGAGAAAAGGCAAGACGAAAGATGAGCCGAAGCAGGTCGAATCGGACTGCCGCTCGCAGGAGATTGAGCATCCCGAAGCCGAGGGCCAGGTAGGTACCGAAAACCGTGGCGGCAAAGAGAAGACCGATAAGCAGCACCTCCCGGGAACTCTTACCGAGGAGGGTGAGCAGCGATAGCAAAAAGAGCAGCGTGACAAAGGCGCAAGGGTTTAATCCGTCGGCGGCGCCGGCGAGAACGATCGGCAACAACGCGAGTCTTTCTCCGACAAATCTCTCCGGCCCCTGGCTGCTCACCGAACCGTCCAAAGCTTGCGGCACCTGAGGTCGAAACCGTTCTTCAGACAGGTAATGGTCGATTTCCGCCGAAAGACCTTGGGCGACTGCTTCGCTCCCCTGATAGGCGTTGTTGCCCACAAAAAGAACGGGAAAGGTTCGAAAGCCGCGCCCCCTATCAGCGAGCTCGTCCCTGCACTGCTCGTACAGATCAGGGTTCATAATGTCATGGGTTGCCACCCGAAAACTCACGTTGCGAGTCTCGGCAATATCGGGGAGAGTGCGACTGAGAAAGGTATCGCAGTGGGAGCAGCCGATCTCTCCGTAATAGACGAGGCTTATTGTCGCCCGGGAGTCTTCGGTCTCGGGACCCACAAGCCGTTCTCCGGCAAAAAGGGGCGCGACAAGAATAAGAAGTAGCGTTGCATAGGCAAGAGTTTTCTTTGTCACGTGCGGCGAACCTCAGGCGTCTCCCGTATATCGGTTTTCGACCTCTCTGTCTATCGTTTGTTCCCCCCTTCCGCTCCGATGTGATAACCTTATCTCTATGCGTTCCTTTAACTGCGTGGTGGTCCAACACGTTCCTTTCGAAGGCCCCGGCCGAATCGGAGAGTGGATGGTAGACCGGGGACACGCAGTAAAAGAGGTCCATCTCTATCGCGGAGACAACCTCCCCCCTCTAGAAGAGGTAGACTGGGCGGTGCTTATGGGCGGTCCCATGAGCGCAAATGATACGGAGACCTACGACTGGCTCGAGGAGGAAATCCTCTGGACCAGACGTCTCATCGAGGCAAGACGCAAGGTCCTGGGGGTCTGCCTGGGCGCGCAGGTCATCGCTCGGGCCCTGGGATCTCGGGTTTATCCGGCGAGGGAAAAGGAGATCGGCTGGTATCCGATCTTTGTCCACTCCGCGGTTCCCGTGGCTCTGCCTGAGAGTCTGGAGGTACTGCACTGGCATGGCGAGACCTTTGACCTTCCTCCGGGAGCCGTTAGATGGGCATCCAGTGCGGCGTGCCCGAATCAGGCGTTCTGCTATAACAAGCGAGTCCTGGGGCTCCAGTTTCATTTGGAGTCCACTTCCGAGGGAATAGCCGAACTGGTCAAGAACAGCGCTTCCGAAATCGGCTCGGGCCGATACCAAATGAGCCCGCGGCAGATCCTCGAAGGAGCTGATGAGTTCGTCTTGCGGGAAACCCACCTTCATCTCGACGCTCTACTCGCCTATCTCGAGGGCCAGCCGGTTGAGTGATTTTCCGGGACGCCGGGGTTCTCGCACGGGTTTGCCCGGGGCCGGCTCTTTCGGTTCGAGGTGCCGGGACGAAAAGCGCTCTCCGCGCTCTCTCATCGTGCTCCTCACGATCCTTCTCATGATCCCGCTTCTGCAAGGCTGTCTCTCCGCGCCGGGAGAACTGCGCGCGGCCCCGGAGGTAGAGGGACGCTTCTACGAGGACCTGAGCTCGAGCTCAGTGCAGGCGCGTATGGAGAGCGAACTCGGCGCGGAAATGGGCGAACAGGAGATTCCGGCTCTGGGAGTCGCCATTCTCGGGGAGCGGGAACGGATTGAGCTCGCCTTTGGCACCAAAGGACCGCGCCGGGAAGAACTCATTACCGTGGATGCGCAGTTTCGCATCGGGAGCGTCACGAAGGTCTACACCGCCGTAGTCATCCTTTCCCTGGTGGAAGAGGAACGGCTCCGTCTCGACCAGCGCGTATCAGGCTGGTTCCCGGAGCTTCCGGAGGCGGAACGGATCACCATTCGCCATCTGCTGCAGCACGGAAGTGGTGTTGAGGACTACACGTCGAGCCTCTTCTCAGCTCTCGGGACAATGCTTCGACCCAACCGCATCTGGGAGCGGGAGCAACTGCTCCGTCGGATTCTGCGGGGTCCGCCGGAGTTCGAGCCGGGAGAAGAGTACGGCTACAGCAATAGTAACTACGTGCTTCTCGGCCTCATTGCGGAGCGGGTGACCGGGGAGAGCTTCCCCGCTCTTCTAAACCGCTACATAGCTGAGCCTCTTGGGCTCTCTGAGACCTATCTTGCCCCGATGACGGGCTCAGACCACGAGGGCGTGCTCACCGGATACGATTACGACATCCTCCCCCTGGGGAATCACCGCGTCGAGCCCGATAATAAGGCGTGGCCGAGTTGGGCATTTACCGCCGGAGGGATGGTGAGTACCCCGGAAGAGATGGCGCTCTTTCTCTCCGCTCTCTTCGAGGGGAGGCTCCTGAATAGGAGCACCCTGGAGCAAATGACCGACTACCTCGAGGCGCAGGAAGAGCGGCTCCCGGAGATGACAGGCTACGGTCTCGGTTTGCGGGTCCTGGAACTGCAGGGAGAGCTCCTCTATGGGCACACCGGGACGATCCCCGGATTTGGCGCGCTTCTATTCTACTGGCCCGCGGAATCGATTACGGTCGCAATGGCCGCGAATCGATCCGCCATCGACTACTCTGCCCTTCTTTCCGTGGTTGTCCAGGAGCTCCGTAGGTAGTACGCCCCAGGGGAGGCGGGTGGCGGAAAACACGCTCCTCCGCCCCCGTCAAGGCTATTCGCTAAAGTCGACCTCCGGGGCCTCCCGGGCGGACTCGGGAACCTCGAAGTACTCCTTCTGCTCGAAGCCGAGGGAGTTTGCGATGATCGAGGCGGGAAAGCTCCTGATCCGGGTGTTGAAATGCCGAACCGACTCGTTGTACCGACGCCTGGCGACGGCGATGCGGTTCTCGGTTCCGGCGAGCTCATCCTGGAGACGGATGAAGTTCTCATTGGAACGGAGCTGCGGGTAATTTTCTACAATCACCAGGAGCCGGCTGAGGGCTGACTGCATCTCACCGTAACTCTCGGCGGTCTCCTGCACTCCCTGGGCGCCGGCGAGGCGAGAACGAGCCTCGGCGAGGCGGGTAAAAATCTCCTCCTCCTGCTGCGCGAAGCCCCTGACGGTGTTAACCAGATTGGGGATGAGATCCGCCCTGCGCTGGAGCTGATTGTCTATTTCGGACCAGGACGCTTCGACCTGCTCTTCCATTGCCACCAAACTGTTTCGGGTCCTGACGTACCAGGATCCAATCAGAAATATGCCGAGAATGATAATCCCGAGCACGATTAGCCAGACGAATCGATTCTCTCTAGCCATGTTTCCTCCACACTATACGTTGCAGCTGTTGGTCGAGTTGCCCGTCTAGAAGCCTCGGGAGGCACCGCCCCCGCCGAACCCGCCGCCCCCGAATCCAGAGAAGCCTCCGGAGGGACGTCCTGAGCCGAAGCCACCGCCAAAGAAACCTCTGCCCCCGGTAAGAAAGAGGAGGGGCCAGAAAAGCCTCCCTCCCCCAAAGAAAAAGAGAAAGATTAGCAGATAGATTATGCGGCCGAGCCCACCGGAGCTTCCCCGGGAGCGGGAAAGTGAACGGGGTTGCTCCTGGGCTCCATACTCCCGCAGGTCGACCTGATACGCCTCGGCGATCTCGGCGCTCACCGCCTCCATGCCTCGAAGCAGGCCCGCGCCGTACTGCCCCTCTCGAAGAGCGGGAAGCACTGCTTCATCGAGAATTGCCCCGGCGGTTCCGTCGGTAATTGCCCCTTCGAGACCATAACCGACCTCGATTCTCACCCGGCGCTCGCCCATGGCGAGGACGAGAAGGACCCCGTTGTCCTCCTCTCCAGAGCCGACTCCCCAAGCTTCCGCCAGGGCGATGGAGTACTGCTCGATCGAGCCATAGGGCTCGATAGACTCCACAACAGCCACGGCAAGCTGAGCTCCCGTGGCCCGCTCTAGAGCCTCCGCGAGACGAGTCATCTGCTGCTCCTCGGCGGAGCCAACCACTCCGGCGAAGTCGTTAACGTAGCCCCGAGGTTGGGGTAGCCCTTCTTGGGCAAAGAGAGCTCCCCCCAGAGTGATCAAGAGGACAAGCGTAACCAGGATCCGTCTCGAGTGCCGGGACTCTTTGTTCATACAGCTTCCCATCTATCCACGCCTTGTACGAGCTTCGCCAGCTCCAGCACAAGCCGGTGACTCAGTCCCCGCACCTCGAGCTTCTTTCCCTCTCGCAGGGCAAGAAGCTCTTCAAAGGGCGCGGGATCGAAGGAAAAGTGTTTTGCCAGTATTGGGAGCGCCGCCTCGCCGCTGCGAGCCTCTCTCTCAGGCTCAACGAGACGGAGAAGCCCCTTGAAAAGCACCTGCAGGGTGCCGTACCAGCGGGGGAGCTCTTTGGAGAGCACCCTCTTTCTGCCCCGGCCGCTAAGTACTAGCTGCCTGAGGGAGAAAAGGGAGCCCCGCAACTGCTGCTCCAGCTGCTGACGCAAATGGGTGTCCGAGAATTGAAGTTCTCCGGTCAAGTCACTGCCGTAGAGGGTAACGTGACGCTCTCGGATGTCGAGATACTCCATGGGAAAGACATCTGCTCCCCTCCGGTACTCCTCTTCCGAGATCACCATCGGAGTAATTCGGCGTTTGTTCATCGTGCGCCGCCCCTCTTTCGCGAGCCGCTCGAGAAGCTCAGGTTGCGGTTCATCGAGAAGTATGAGAATGTTCACGTCCGACACGCCGGGGCGGTAGCTTCCGTCAGCGCCACTGCCGTAGAGAACCACCGAGGTGAGTCGGTCACCGAAAACGCTCTGAACAAGCGGGAGAAACTCGTCCCGAATTATGTCTTGGATCGATTTGTTCATATGTACCCGTACTCTAACGTTGGGGCCCCTTGGGTGCAACAGAAGCATCCACATTACGTCTCTGTAAGAATTCCGCAATGCTCCGGTAATCCTGCAGTGACAACCTTGCACACAGCAGAGGAGGAGTCAGTTGGAATCCGCGTTCGAACATCTTCGGATCTCCGTGATGGAAGACAAAGTTAATATAACGCTCCAAGGTGAGAGCGAAAGCATAGAGTTCGGAGGGATAGCTCCCCTCCCCGTAGAGTCCGATGAGATCCCGGCTCAATTCTACAAGCTCAGCCCCTCGGAACGGCCGGAAGAATACGTCATCACTTTTGAGTTCGAATCTCCGGATGAGCACACTGGTCCCGCCCTTGCCCGACTCGACACAAACGTCAGAAATGTGCGACTCCGGCTCCACGACGACGGCTACCTTCTGGAAGGAGAGATATCGAGCTGGATCGCCTACACCGATGCCGTGCGTAGTCGCCTTTCCTAGCCCTCGTACGCTCAGAACCCGGAGCCCAAAAGGCCTCCTCAGGTGAAGGAGCGTCTATTCCTCCTCCTGAAACGGCTCGAAAAACCCTTCGACTCCGAGCAGAAGCCTCCGTGCCCGCCAATCAGGTATGAGAAAGACATACTCCGTCGTCGAGGAGACCACTGGATAGAGGTTGTTCTCATCCGGCGGATAGAGCTCGAGGCGCTCCTGCCCTTCGGTAGTGTCCAGGGTGACCGTGCCAAAAGGGGCCCCATCCGGCCTGTTATCGAGGAAGTTCTGGGCCTGCAGGCTCGCAAGCTCTTGTAGAAAGCTCTGTATCCGCTCCGGAGCGACACTTTCCGCTCCTTCGACCTGCCAGGTGGCGTCAATCTCTTCCAGGGGAGTCGCATCCTCTGGTGGTTCGGCGTTTACGATAGCGGTCAAGGTAATGGACGGGGAACCCGATCCCGAGATCGACGCGCTTCGAATAGTCTCCGCCTCGATTGACGCCATGAGCTTGTTGCGAAACTCCGTCGCCTCCACGCTGGCGCGGTCTTTTACGCGCCTCGGAAGAAGCACCACCTCCGGTCGGCTGTTTACCCTACCGTAGACAGCGCTCCCGGCGGCGGCGTTCGCGCCCAGGCGCAGGCTGAGCACCTCCGTCCCTTCCTGCGCCAGGGAGAGCTGGTACGCCTCGGCTCCGGTCAGTCCGTACTGTTCGTAGTTGGAACGTCCGGAGATCACGTCCACTTCCCCCAGTTCTCGAAGGGAAGTGAGAAGCTCTCCAATCACCTCTTCGTCCCCGGGGTATCGCTCCGCGCCAACCTGCCAACTATCTCCCTCACGAAGAAGGGTGAGAGTCTCGTCACCCCGGCTAATTGTAATGGTGTCGATACCCTCCGGTACGGCCACAACCTCCAGGGTGTTCCTGCGAATCTCCCGAGTCTCCTGAAAGAGAAAAACCAGGGAGAGAACTACAAGCAGGCTTGCAAGCAGAATAGTCTTTCGATACATCACGCTGCTCCTTCTCCGGAGAAGTGTTCCTTGATTCGGCGCCGACGAGCTCGGCGACGGGCCCAGATGACCAAGCCCAGGAGAACCACAAGAACGGGCAAGAGGACCGTGTTCACCACCCGGATGACCGCCCGAACCGACGCGGAAGTTGGCGCCAGGCGGGCCACGCCGAGCCCTTTGCTTCGCAACTCAGCAAAGCCGGGAGTTCCGTTTAGGTAGTCCACGGTGTTGAAGAGAAAGGTGCCGTTGGGGGTCCGGTTTTGCGGATCAAGGAGTTGGGCGGTCGTGGGCGAAGAGCTTCCGAGAACAAAGAGCCTTCCTTCCCTCACGCTTTCGAGCAGAAAATCCTCCGCCTGCTCCAGGGCAAGGCCGCTCTCCCCCTCCGCTTCCGGCTGGTCGCCGATCGGGTCCATATCCACCGGCTCCTCGAAGTAACTCCCGAAGGGACCTTCCACTAGGACCGCGAGGTTCTTTTCCCCGGTCTCAGCGCTGTCCGGAGCTCCCTGAATCCAGGGGCCCAACTCCTCCGGATCACCGACGGTCCAGGCGTTCGGAGAGCTCTGCAGGAGCACGGTTAGCTCCTGCTCCTCACCGACGGGCTCAGTCAGAAGCTCCGCGGTATTAAAAAGGATTATGTCCTCCAGTTGCCGGGTTATGACGTTATTTCGATTGAGGGAGTCCCCCTGGAGCAAGGGGGCTTGAAAGATCTGCTGTCGCCGTCCTCCTTGGGTAGCCACAAAGCTATCCTCGTCGAGGACGATCTGATCGCTCACGGTCACGCCATAATGCGTCAGAAGATCCTCGAGACCTGTCTCGTTTTGAGCCCAGCTGGGGCGAGCGCCTTGGGCAAGCGCCTGTTGAGGCGGTATTTGTTGAATGTAACTGTCCAGTAGCACCATAAGAGAGCCGCCACGGAGGAGGAACTGGTCGATCCTGTAGAGCGCCTCCTGGCTATACTGCTCGCTGGGACCGTTGATTACGAGCGTATCAACCCCTTCCGGCACGCTCGCCTCCCGCAGGTCGACCTCCTCGATTCGGTAGCGCGGGTCGAGAAGCTGCTGGAACGGAAGGGCGCCCCGCTGCCTGTCGTCCAGGGCTTTTTCGCCGTGGCCCGTTGCGTAGGCGATTACCGGGCTCGAAGAGACCAGCCCCCGCAAACCTTCGGTAAGACGTTCCCGCAGACTTTCCTCAGCCTCCAGTCGGTAACCGGCAAAGAGCGTTGAGAGTATGCGAACCGGTATTCGCTCGAACCTTTCTCCGTAGGAAAGGATCACTTCGAGGACCGCCTCCCGCTGACCACCGCCTTCGGTGTCCCAGGTGATACGGTTCATTCCGTACCGGTCGACCAGGGTGTCAATCTCACTGACCGTGCGAACCTCTTCGTAGTTGAACTCTAGCTTTCCGAAGTTGGCCTCGTTGAGTTCATCAAAGATCCCTTGGACTGTTTCCCGGATCCCATCAAAACCCTCGATCTGAAGCTCCCCGAGAGCGGGAGAGGCGTAGAGCGTCATTTCCACGGGCTCCACTGCCCCGGCGAGGGTATCAACCTGGGTCACCGCGGACCGGATAGCCATCGTAAGGCGGTACTCCAGCCCAGCCGTATCGGTGAGCTCGTTGATTCGCTCCACAACGTTGCCATAGAGCACCGCCGCTCCCATGTAGACGCTCTTCGACTGGAACTGATCCGACCGGACCTCTTGAATCTCCACCGGCCGTATTCCGTACTGCTGCGCCTCTTGTTTGCCGGCGTCGGTGGTCACGTCTACGACCTCGTAGCTGAAGTGCTCATTCTCAGCCTGGTCGTACTCCCTGAGCAGATCGAGGAGGTACTGACGGGCGGAGTTGTAGGGAGCCGGAAGATCGGAAGAAAAGAAGACCTTTACTCGTAGGGGATCCTCGAGGATCGCGAGACTCTCCCGGCTGACCTGGGAGAGGCTATAGGCGTTCGTGGAGGTCATGTCCGCTCGGAAGAAGAAGTTACTGCTCACCAGATTGAGGGCAACCAGCACGAGAACGCCGAGGACCACGTTGATAGTTGTAACAGTGTGTTTGTTCAGCTTGGGAACCATTCGGTTACCTCCTGGCGGTCAACGCTCTGTGGGAGAGCATTAGAAAGAAGACCGTGAGCGAAAGCAAATAGATCACTGATCGGGAATCCACCACACCTCTGGCAAAACCGTTGAAGTGGTAGGTTGAGCTTACGAACTGTACCAACCCCGCGATGCTTGCGGGCATAAGCACCACAAAGCTCTCGACGAAGGCGAGAGAGAGACTAATCACCAGGGCAACCACAAGGGCGACAATCTCGGACCGGGAGATGCTGGATGCAAAGACTCCGACCGCGGCATACGCCCCGGCAAGCAGAATCGCCCCTAGATAGCCGCCAACCACCGGTCCCGGGTCGAGACGCCCGACGGTGCCGACGGTGAAAGCGTAGAAGAGGGTTGGTACCAGCAGAAATATGGAGGTTACCCAGACCGCGAAAAACTTCCCACCAACTATATCGAGGGTTCGAAGCGGTAGGGTCGCCAGAATCTCGTAGGTCCCTCTCCGGCGCTCTTCGGCGATAAGCCGCATCGAGAGAGCCGGAATCACCACCGCCAGAAGCAGCGGAAGGGTCGAGAAGAACCGACGCAGCTCCGCCCGATCGTAGAGAAAGAAGACGGAGAAGAAGAGCAACGACGTCGCCACCAGAAAGACCACCGCAACGACGTAGGCTACGGGTGTTTGAAAGTAGGCGGAAAGCTCTCTCCGAAACAGAGCGTACATGCCTCTGCTACCGAACCGCTTCGGTGATTCCATCCTGTTCCTCCTGAGTCAGAGATTGAAAGAGCTGCTCCACGGAGGTTCGCTCTCTGGTCAGCTCATAGACCGTAAGATTTTCGGCGACCGCCAGTTTGAAGAGCTCCGGCCGGAGCTCCTGATTTCCGGGGGCCCGAATCTCGAGACTGGTCAGTCCAGGCTCTCCGGTGACAAGGCGGCAGTCCGCGACGCCGGAGAGGGCGGACACGCGTTTACGGATCTCCTCCGGAGCACCCCCAGCCACTGTGAGACGCAGTAGCTGCTGCTCCTCGAGGGAGCCGCCAACGTCTCCCATGGGGCCGTCAAAGCGAATCCTCCCGCGATGAATAATGATCACCCGATCACAGAGCGCTTCGACTTCCTGCATGATATGAGTCGAGAGAATGACCGTCTTCGTTTTACTGATTTCCTTGATAAGCCTGCGAACTTCTATTATCTGGTTCGGGTCTAGGCCATTCGTGGGTTCGTCGAGGATTAGGAGCTCCGGGTCGTTGAGAAGAGTGTGCGCGAGACCGACCCGCTGCCGGTATCCCTTGGAGAGCTCCCGAATGGGCTTATGCGCCTGCTCGGCGAGACCGCACTGCCGAATCACCGCAGGGACCCGCTCGATCGGGTCCACCCCGTGAACCCGTGCCTCATAAACCAGGTAGTCGTAGGCAAGCATGTCACCGTAGACCGGTGCGGACTCCGGAAGATAGCCGATAGTCCTCTTTGCTTCCACCGAGTCCGGATCAAAGGGCTTTCCGTCGATGGTGACGCTTCCCCGAGTGGGCTCGAGATAACCGGTCATTATCCGCATGGTGGTGGTCTTGCCCGCACCATTCGGTCCCAGGAGCCCAACGATACCGCCCCGCTCGATGGTGAAGGTCGCGTCGTCCAAGGCTCTTACATCGCCGTATTCCTTGGCGACAGAGTCGAAGTGTACCATCTCGTTCCTCTTCTCGTATCAGTATGGTATGAGGAAATAGGTACAAAATAACGGGGGTCCGTTTCAAGGACGATTACAGATTTGTAATTGCTAACGACGATACGGTTCGAAGTCGTTGGAAAGCCGAATAAAAGGCGCCGGATCGATTATCTGCCCTCCGAGGGAGAGTTCGACGTGGACGTGAGTACCCGTGGCGATACCTGTCATGCCGACGGTCCCTATTCTTTGCCCCGCCTGGACCCACTGGCCCTCCCGAACATCGATTCTGTTCATGTGGGCGTAGCTGGTCTCAAAGCCATATTTGTGCTCGATTACAACCTGGTTGCCGTAACCGTAGGGATCGAACTCGGCCCTTGTTACGGTCCCCTCGGCCATGGCGACCACGGGAGTACCTGTGAAATCCGCAACATCGAACCCTTTGTGAAGGTACCAGCTTCCCGTTATCGGGTGTATCGCGGGACCAAACTCCAGGGTGACGCGACCACGCCCCGCGACCACCGGCCACCGGTTCGGGATCTCATCCTTGACCCGGTCTATGACGCCGGCCCGCTTCGTCACTCCCGTCAGGAGATCCCGGCTCGCCCGCAGTCGGTCGACATCGGAGCTCAAGCTCGGTGTTCCCCCGCCACCAAGAGGCCCGATGAGCGTTTCGAGGTCCGAGGCCTCCGCAGCCAGATATCGCCTCAGATCATCGCCCTCTTCGTGCTCACCAATTTCGAGATCCTCGAGGATGAGAACAACCTCCTCCACGGACTCCGTAAAGCCCTGCAACTCGTCCCGGAGCTCCTCGAGATCCACCATTGTCGCACTCACCCGCTCCTGGATCTGGGAAGCCTCGGAGTTCTCTCTCAGATGCTCCTGAGCAAGCGCGACGGTCCCGACAGTCATGGCAATGAGAAGAAGAGGAAGCGTGTAGATGATAAGAGCCGGTATTCTTAGCTCTCGTCCAGAAGCCGCGCCGTTGGGGAAGATCTTGATCGTTACACTTTCCCAAGGTCGGAGGATGCTGTCTGCTCTTCTACGGAATAGACCCACTACGCTTCCTTTGATCGGCGAGTTATGCAGTAAGAATAACATTTTCCCTGAATTTTTGCGAGTGCCCCCGGTTGAGACGCCCTTGGCCAAGGTCTATAGTGAGAGGCTATGGAGCCCCGTTGGTATCGACTGGACAACGCCGCTAAGCTCTTTCCTGCGGTCGAATCGAGACGGATCACGACCCTTTTTAGAGTCTCCGCAACTCTGGACCGGGAGATCGATCCGGAGCTCCTCCAAGAAGCTTTGGAGAAAACGATCCCCCGTTTCCCTTACTTTCGTGTGCGTCTGCGGCGCGGTCTTTTCTGGTACTACCTGGACCACAATCCGAAGACTCCCCAGGTACGCCCCGACTCGCCCTACCCGTGTCAGCGTCTCCATCGCCGGAAGAACAACGAGTTTCTCTTTCGTGTTCGGTACTATGACCGCAGAGTAGCCTTGGAGTTCTCCCACGTCCTCTCGGACGGGACCGGTGCTACTGTCTTTCTGCGAACCCTTCTGGCAGTCTACCTGCGGCTGCTTGATGAAGAGATTCCTACCGGTGACGGGGTCCTAGATATTGAAGAACCCCCGGAACCGGAGGAAGGGGAAGACGCCTACTCTCACTTTCATACTGAAGATCTCCCGGCTCCGCCGAAGGCGACAGCCGCCTATCATCCCGCGGGAAGTCTGATTGGCCCGGGTAAGTACTACCTTGTCACCTCGGTCATCCCGGCCTCAGAGGTAGTGGGGATCGCCAAGGAGGCTGGCGTTTCCGTGACAGAGTACCTCGTGGCGGTTTACCTCTGGGCCCTGGAACGTACGCAGGAGGAGGAACGTCCGCCGAAGCGGTTTCGCCCGGTGCGGGTCTCGGTGCCCGTAAATCTACGCAAGATACTCGGCGTAAACCCGCTTCGTAACTTCTCGCTCTTCCTAATGCCCGGAGTCGACCCGCGGCTCGGTCAGTACGACCTTCCGGAGATTCTCCGACAGGTACACCACGCCATGCGACGGGACCTGAACGAAAAGACGATACGGCAGCAGATCAGCCGCAACGTTGGTAGCGAGCGGAACCCGATCATTCGCGCTCTGCCTTTGGTACTGAAGCGTCTATTTGCCCCGATTATCTACCGCGCCATGGGGGAAAACCTCTACTCCGGCAGCCTTTCCAATCTAGGGATCATTACAATGCCCGAGGAGATGGCTCGCCATGTCGAGCGTTTCGAGTTCATTCCAGGACCTGGCCCGATCAATAAGACCCGGGCGACGGCGGTAAGCTTCAAGGGTAATCTCTACCTCACTTTTGGTCGCCTCGTAGAAGCAACCAGTGTTGAGCGCCACTTTTTCCGGAAGCTCCGAGAAGAGGGCATTCCGGTACACCTGGAGAGCAACGACGAGTCTCCCCTTCTAGGTACCAATCGGGAACCGAATCGATGTCCCGAATGTGACCTCACCCTGAGGCCAACCCTTACCCGATGTCCCGTCTGCGGTGCGAGGCCGGAACTTCCTCAGGGACGCGAACCGCTTCATCCTCTCTACCCTCAGGAAATCCCTGTGGAACGAGATACCTCACCGCAGACCGATAGACGTCTCTCGGTTACGGCAGTCATTTTGGCCACGGCTATGGTTGTTCTACCTGCCGTGATCTCTGCGTTAGTGGACATTAGGCTGAACGAGCAGATAACCTGGTCCTTCTTTCCGATCGCGGCACTGACCCTGCTCTGGGTCTTCATTGTCCCGCCCCTTCTCATTCGCAAACACCGTTTCGCCAAGCTTCTCGCTATCGATGTTCTTGCAGTAGGGCTCTTTCTCGCCCTCCTCGACCGGTATACCGGGGGACAGGGATGGGCTTGGTACTCCGTGGGCGGTGTTGTGCTCTTCTGGATTTACGGAGGCCTACCGACGATCATGCCGAGACTCCACCGTCTCGAAAAGACGGTTGCGATCGACCTGGTGGCCACCGCACTTTATCTCGCCGTGCTGGACTGGGTCACCCCTGGGGGACCATGGTTCGAGGAGCTAGGCCTACCGATTGTCCTATCCCTGGGGGTCGCCTTCTACGGCGCCCTGCTCCCGAACACTCGGGGACTCGTGGGTGGAGCGGATCGGGGGGCAGTGGTGCTCTACGGTATCGGTCTCGCGGCTCTGGGTATTGACCTCTCGATCCGCAGCTACCAAGGGCTCGATGGCTTCAGCCTATGGTCGGTCATCGTGCTGATTGTGGTTGTGGTGATCGGTGCGGCGTGCCACGCCGTTGAGCACAACCGCACGCTCAACGCCTTCTTTCGCAAGCGGCTCCATATGTAGGCCCCACCCGGGGCTGGATTTCGGGGCCGCAGATCAAATGAGCGGCACCTCCACCTCTTGACCCTTCCGGGCCGCGGAGAGATACGCCGCATAGACCACGGCGATCGTATCCGCCCCGAGCTGAGTATCCGCCTCCGGCGGAGCACCATTCGCGGCGGCGCGGTAGAACGCCTCCATCTCACGGTGATAGCCGGTAAACCAGTCCTCGTCGGGGGAGGTAAAGGCCCAGCCCTCTTTTGTACCGATCTTCTCCACTACATAGATGTCATCGAACTGGGAGCCTTTCGGGTTGTAGGTCTGCATCGACGTGTTGGGGTTGATGTTGCAGACGGCCCTGTGGTTGTTGGCGTTGACCTCGAGCCAGTTGTGCACGCCCCCGAGGATGAGCTCGCTTGCAAAGATATCCGCGAACGTTCCGTCCTGAAAGCTAACGTGCACCGCTCCGAAGTCCTCGATGTCCGTGTAGCTGGTGCGCAGATACCCGGCGTCCTGAAACCTGGAGTCCCGAGTAATGGCGTGAGTTCGCGCCGATACCGTTGCGGGGCGGATCGGCGCTCCGTTGCGGGCGCGGCCTTCTACCTTTTTCAGGTAGAGAGCTGCCGTAAGAGGGTGCACGGACTTCCCCATGATCGAGCCCCCACCGGAGAACTTCCAGATGCCGTAGAACTTGGAGTGGGAGCCGTGATGCGCCTCCTCGCCATGGATCCAGAGAATCTGTCCTCCAGTCTTTTCCAGGATTTCCCGCTCTTTTTGAATCGCCGGAGCGTAGACCCAGTTCTCCGCATAGAATACCTGTGGCTTGAGCCAGGGGCCAGGAACGCCGGAACCACCTTTCTCCGCCACCGCGAGCGCTCGCTTCTGCGCCGCCACCTCCGCGTCCCGGATGGCACGAACGCTCTTCATCGCCTCCTCGAGCCCCTTCTCGCGATCGAAGGTGTCACCGTCAAAGGAGTCCGAGCCGTCACCGAAGTACCCGGTAAAGGGTTTTTCGATTATGACGCTCTTTCCCGCCTCCAGACACGCTACCGCCGCCTCCTCGTGAGCGCTCGGCGGGACGCAGGCGTGGATAACGTCGGCCTCTTTAATAAGCTCATCCATGGAGGAGAACGATTCGATCTCCCGCTCCTTGGCAAAGCGCTCCCGGTTCTCTTTGGTGGGCGAGTATACGCCGAGGAGATCGACCTCGACGCTGTAAACTCGCTCGAGAGCCTCCACATGAAATGAGGCGGCAAACCCGGAACCGAGGAGACCCGCTTTCAGTTGATTCTTGCTCATCTTCCTTCTCCTTACGCGTTGTTGTTCCGTTTCCTCCAGAGGGAGCGTAGGCGGGCGTACGCCGTCTGCCGCAGAGTGATAAACCACCTGGAGCGACTCACCATCGTAATAATGATAAAGGCGACGAGAACCGCGGAAATTGGCCGGGTAACGAACTCCCAGGAAGGCCCGTCCTGTTGAACCAGGGCACGACGGAGGTTCGGATCGAGGATGTCGCCTAGAATAATCCCGAGCACCATCGGTGCCACGGGATAGTCCATCTCTTTCATGGCGAAGCCGAGCAATCCGAAGAACGCCATTACACCGATGTCGAAGGGACGCTGCTGGACGGCGTAAGCCCCGATAACACAGAGCACAAAGACAATCGGCATCAGTTTCTGCCGGGGGACCTGGAGCACTTTGACCAGCTGCCGCACCATGCTCATGCCAAGTATGAACATCGCACAGGTCGCCAGAAAGACCATGGCGACAACGGTAAAGACGAACTGCGGATTCTCGGTCATGATCAGCGGGCCGGGACGAACACCGTGGATAAACATCGCCGCCAAAAGGACCGCCGCCGGAGCAGATCCGGGAATCGCGAGAGAGAGCACGGGAATCATCGCCCCGGCTACGGCGGAGTTGTTTCCGATCTCTGCGGATATCATTCCTTCGTAGCTTCCCTGGCCGTACTCCTCGGGATGCTTGCTCGCCCGGCGAGCAAAGTCGTAGCTCACCCAGGCACCGATGTCCTCACCTACCCCGGGGACCGCACCGATAAAGGTGCCGATAATGCCGGATCGGATAATCGTCTTCCAGTGCCGGACGACATCCCGGAACTTGGGCATCACCCGGGTGATCTCGGCATCCACCACATCCACTCTGGTGTACTTCATCATGGTGATGATTTCGGAGAACCCGAAGGCACCGACCATGGCGGGAATGAGTCCGATTCCTCCGGAAAGCTGCACGTGCCCGAAGGAGAAGCGCACCACCGCGTGGATCTTTTCCATGCCGATCATAGCGATAAAGAGCCCAAGAAAGCCGGCGAGCCACCCCTTTAGGGGGTCCTTGGGAGCAGTGAGGTTGCCGCTTATGACGACGCCGAATACCGCGAGCCAGAAGAACTCGTAGGAGTGAAAGCGCAAGGCAAAATTCCCGAGCACCGGAGTAACCGTGGCGAGCAGGAGCATGCCGATAATCGATCCGAGAAAGGAGCCGGTGGTAGCGATGCCGATCGCCGGGCCAGCCATTCCCTTTCTCGCCAGAGGGTTTCCATCTACCGCGGTTGCGGCGTTTGCGGGGGTTCCGGGGATGTTGAGAAGAATCGCACTCCGACCGCCGCCGTAGATGGCGCCGATGTACATACAGACGAGTATCAGAACCGCGTTGTTCGGCGGCAGCTTAAAGGTGAGAGTCGTCATGAGGGCGATACCCATGGTCGCCGTCAGCCCGGGGAGCATACCGACGATAATGCCGAGCTGCGTCGCCCAGAGTACGTCGAATAGAACCCGGAGGGTTGCAAACTCCCCTAACGCTGTAAAAAAGTAGTTAAGGCCTTCGAGCATATCCCCTCCTATGGAAGCCTTACGAGAAAGACGTAGTAAAAGAGGGATGAGACCGCGGCGGAGACGAGGACTGCCTCGATAAACGCCTTGAGAAACATCTTTCCCTGCCCCTGTGCCGAAACCGAGCGGTCATACTCAAAGAGCACCACGAAAACGAAGACAAAGAGAAACGTCGCCACCGGATAGGGTAGAAATCCGATCATTCCGAAGGCGTAGAGAAGGCAAAAGAGAATCGTTACCGACGCTCGACGAACTTGCGGGTGGCTGGCGCCCTCCTTGATTCTCTCTCGGGTGATGCCGAGTCTAAACCCGCCCTGCCGAAGGGATCGACCGAGAAGGGCGAGACTCATGAGTCCGATAACCGCTCCGATTGCACCAGGAACAATACCGGGAGTGGTCCACGGATTGATGTCGCGGTGCTCGAGGCGAGGCAGATCAACTGATAGAAGAATGACGGCTACGCTGAACGCGAGAAGAACGAGGGAGGTTACAAAGTCCGCCTTTGGCATACCTCGCTCTGGCTTTTGCTGGGTGTCCGACATGGGCAATATCTCCGGAGTTAACAGGAGAGCACCCGGAATTCCCGGGGGCGGGATCACCAGGTGCCCTCCACGTTGTTACGTGCGTATCAGATTACTCGGGTCGAGGAATACCGACTTCCGAAGGACGAACCTCCGCATCGCCGGAGTCCCACTTGAGCCACGCGTCGATCTGAACCATCGGGAAAGATTTATCAAACGCTTCCTGACCATACGCGGGATCAAAGATGACCGCGTTTTCCTCAGCCCAGGTCTGCATGGTACTGCTGTCCATGACGACGTCTTCCCAGATCTGGTTGAGGGTGGTCACGACCTCTTCGGGCACACCCTTGGGCACGAAGATACCGAAGTAGATAGGTGCCGCCTCGAAGTCCTCGATCCAGTTCGTGATCGGCGGAATCTCGCCGTCATAGCCGGAAATGGTCAGGGGCTTGTCGGCCAGTACCGCCAGAGGTCGAAGCTGCCCGCCGCGAATCATGTCTACCTCTTCCACCGAGAGCTGCGGAACGACCTCGGTCTCGCCACCAACGGTTGCGACAACCGCGGGGTTACCACCGCCGAAGGTTACGTGCCGATACTCGATGCCGGTGTAGCTCTTGATGAGCTCCATGGCGGTGTGTCCCGCGGAGTTGACTCCGGCGGTAGCCACGGATACGTCTCCGGGGTTGTTCTCAAAGGCTTCGAGAAGGTCACCGAAGTCCTCGTAGGGCGTGTCGGGATTGACTGCAACAACGTTAGGCATTGCAAAGTTCAGGTAGAGGTGCCAGTCATCCAGGGTCGTGTCGAGCAGGCCCTGAACCTTGTAGACGCCGAGATCCTTTACCGCACCGGCGGTCCAGGTAAGACCGTTCTTCTGCGACTGGAGAGCTTCCTGCGTACCGACGGAGCCGGAGGCGCCGGGCTGGTTGACGACGACAACCGTCGTGCCCAGGTGCTCCTCGATCACACCTGCAGTGGTCCGTGCGGAACGATCGGTGGATCCACCAGCTCCCCAGGGAACGATCAGATTGATCGGCCGCTGCGGGTTCCATGGATACCCACTTTCTTCCTGTCGCCCTTCTCCGAAGAGCGCGCCTACTCCGATGAGAAGCACCAGCAAAAGTGCCAACAATTTTCTCATCACATACCTCCTGTTTGGTATTATGATCTGTTTCTGACCAAACGGCGAGAACGGAGCTGCCTGCTCGTCGTCCGCCAGCCTACGTTATCTTTAGGGGAACTTCCCCTATCGATTTCCCTCTCAACTGCTCTTTAGGAGCTCCTCCATGCGGCGGCCATACTCTATGTAGGCACCCCACCGCTGTTCCGGGCCGGCAACCCGGTCCGGATCGTGAAAGACCATCGCCGTATGCGGCTCGATAGAGATCACCCCGTGGTAGCCGTCCCGGGATAACGCTTCGAGAATCTCAGGCACCCTCGCCTCTCCCTCTCCGGGCAGGGTGTACTCCACCTCTCTCCCGTTCCAGCGCCCATCTTTGATGTGGACCTGGGCGACGTGCTCCTTTACCGCTTCGTAGAACGCCAGTGCGTCCTGCCGCCCATAGGGAGCCTTTCCGCGAACATCGGGAAGTCCTACGGGATTCCCGGTGTCAAAGACGAGCTTAAAGGCCTCGCTTCTCGTCGCTTCGATAATTCGCAAGGTGTGCTCAACGCTCTGGCCTCCCCAGGTCTCACAGTTTTCGTGGAGACAGACGATACCCTCCTCTTCCGCAACCTCCGCAAAGCGACGAAGCCGGGAGAGAATCTCTCTCTCCAGTTCCGGCAGAGTGCCAACCGGAGCGTTCTCCGGCATTTGATAGCTCATGACCCGGAGATATTTCGTCCCGAGCTTTCGCATTCTTCCCGCCGCGCGACGAAGCTGGGCGACCTCCTCTTCTAGAGGGGTATCGACGGTTCTTCCCCAGTTGGCCAGAGCGCTGCCAAAGGAACTCACGCCGAGTCGCGCCTCGGAGAGCCGTTTGGCCGCTTCCTCGAAGAGCTCGTCGCTCACGTCGACCACATTTCCGCCGTCCAGAGTGCGGAGATCGAGAAGAGACCAACCAAGAGCCCTGCTCGCCTCGATCTGCGTCTCCAGGTCCGAGGAAACCTCGTCGGTAAAACCTGAGAGTTGCATACTCATCGGGAGCTCCTTTCACCAATGCTCGGTTCGCTGCCACTCCGGCCGGGGCCCAGACCGATGCCCTCTCTTCGGTAGAGCGGCTCGGGCAAGGGCCGGTTAATCTCCGGCAGGCGATACCCGAACCCGGCCCCCTCGATCGAGTCGAGCCTCAACTCGCCGTTCTCTCTGCTAAAGGCTCCTGGATGTACGGCAGCCTCATACGATGAGGCTTCGGGGTAGAACTGCATACAGTTGCTCTCGACCCCCAGGGGAGCCCCGCTCCTCGAACCGAGCAGCAGATGGGTGAGCTGCGCTAGCATTGGATTGGTCAGGTCCTGCACCGTAAAGCGAAGGCCTAGCTCCTTTGCAAGGGCCAGCATGAGCAGGGACTCGGACTGCCCCTTGCAGGTCTTGAGGGCAACCCCACGCCACCCCTTTGCCACGGCCTCCTCCAGCTCGGCCACTGAAGAGACACTTTCGTCCAGTATGAGGAGAGGAACCCCGGAATTGAGATCAGTTACCTCTTTAAAACTACACGCGTCTATCGCGCAGGGCTCCTCGACGTAGCAAACGGTCTTGTACCCCTCCGGGGATCGCTCCCGGAGGCGGGAGAGAAACTCCTCGAGGGCTTCGAGATCGGGAAGGGTCCCGTTGAAATCGATGGACGTGAGCCGTACAGCTGCATTCTCCGCTAGTTTCCAGACCTCGAGAAAGCGCTGGAGGTTGTCCTCCACCGAGTCCCCGCCGAGTTTAATCTTGAGAGCCTGCAATCCATCCTGGGCGATCCAGCTCTCCAGTGAGAGAGGATATCCGTCCCGGGAAGCGGAGGTGGGTATTTCCGCCTCACTCAGGTAGTCCTCTTTTCCGACCATGTGCCAGGCGAGGATTCGTGACTGCGGCTCCGAGACGAGATAGTCCCGGGGATAACGTAGAGCCAACTCTCCGGCGTAGCTGCTTCCGTTGAGAAGGGCACCGACGTCGCGGCTCATGTACCGGGGGGTGTAGGTTTCGTAGGTTGGCAGCCTATGGAGGACGCCGTAGCCGTCGTGGGTGGCAAGATCGAAAACCGAGAGAAGAAGCTGCCAGGCGCGGGAGGGTGCGGCGGGCCTGCTCCTACAGTTGGAGACTCCCCCTTCCGCGTTGAAGGCGTGATAGATCTCCATTGGATGACCTGAGACGTCGATCTCGGCCCACCGGTCCGCGAGCTCTTCGGCACAGAGAAGAAGCGTTTGGAGCCGCTCCGCCGGGGGAATCTCCGAGGGCCAAGCCCACTGAACGTTCAGAGGTACATCGGCGTATCCGGTTGCCTTTTCTCCGGAGGCAGAGGAGACGGTTACTCCTGCCCGAAGGACAGAGATGTCGGTTGCTCGCTCCCTGCCAAAGGCGAGGGGGATCCTGGTTTCCAGAGGAAAAGTGTATAGCTCGGTGCCGGAAATACGAACGTCCTGGTCTCTCATGGGTCCGCACTTTCAGCTTACCCCGTGTCGCAACATTTGTCAAAAGATTTTACTAATGTCCCGTCTCGAGGCTCCATATCGTTATGTGTCGACTGTCCAGGGGGTAGTACTTCTATCCTTTGTTACAGAAACATACAAATTGCGCAGATTCGCTTCCCATTGTACAATCGAAGATGTGTCGTCCCCACGCTCTTCCCTGGATTCTCGAGTTCGCATTCTTCAGCTCCTCCTGAGTGAGGGTAGCTGCTCCCGTCCTGCCCTAGCGGCTCAAACCGGTCTCACCCGAGCGGCGGTGGGGGTGGTTGCTGAGGAACTAATGGAACGAGGAATCCTCCGGGAAGGTGGAAGAGACGAGTCCCGGGGCGGCCGGCGAGCTCGGCTCCTGGAGATCGTACCGGATGCGGCTGTGGCTCTCGGTGCGAGCATGCGGGACTCTGACTGGTCCTTTGCCGCCGCGGATCTCCACGGCGAGATCATCGATAAGGATCGAGAACCGATGACCGCCACCGATCCCTCCTCGGCTATCCAGGCTCTTGTGGCGGGGTACATTCGCATCACCAAGCGTCTTGGCGGAAAGACACTCCTACCGGCTCTCGGAGTTGGCACCCCGGGCCTCGTCGACATCCATCGCGGTCACGTACACAGCGCCGTCGATCTCGGTTGGCAGGAGGTACCCTTTGCGCAGATGGCCGAGGAGGCTCTGGGGCTCCCGGTCCGGGTGGCAAACCGCTCGAAAGTGGGGGCCCTGGCGGAGCTCTGGGGCCACAAGGGGCGTTCCCAGCGCACCTTGATCTACGTCTCCCTGGGCACCGGTGTCGCCGCTGGAATCGTCATCGGCGGGGAGCTGTTCATCGGAGCGAACTCCAGCGCCGGAGAGCTCGGACACATATCGGTCGTCCCGGACGGTCCGGTCTGCGGCTGCGGAAACCGTGGTTGCCTGCAGACGCTGGTCTCCGAGGAGGCACTCCTTCGACGGGCCCGGAGCCTCGATAACGCCACCGGGGCGCCTATCGTGGCGGATGTCTCGGAGCTCTTCTCCCGAGCCCTCGAGGGAGTCCAGCCGGAGCTCCGGGTTATGGAAGAGGCGGCTGAGTACCTCGCCGTCGCCCTCGGGACGGTGGTCAACCTCTTCAATCCAGAGCAGCTCATACTCGGCGGCCCGGTTGTGGAGGGCTATCCGAAGTTGGTCGGTATGGTGCGGGAACGGGCTCTTCTGCGGTCGATGCATCACCCCTTCGAGGTTGTGGAGATCAGAGCGAGTCGCCTCGGAGCCCTATCTTCGCCCCTCGGCGCGGCGATCATGATCCTCAAGGAGCTCCCGCGCTTCGTCGGGGAGGGCGCGGTCAGTTTTCGGTAGCGCAGGCCCAAAGCTCTCCCGGCGCGATACCATGATGGTCCCGGCTTCCGGCCTCCGACGTGTTCGGCCTACGCCTGCTTCGGCACCCCGAGAGCGTCGAGGTGGCGGGTGAAGTGACCAATTAGCAGCTCGTTATACCGTTCCTCATGGAGGTGCAGAGCCGCAAAGAACTGGTCCGCCAACTCCTGGGTGGAGAGAATCCCGCCGTAGGAGATGTGCAGCATCTGACGACAATCAGGATGGTCGAGGTAGCCTCTGAGCTCCTCGTCTCCGGTCTCTTCGAGGGGCGCGATAGTACTGAGGTCCGCGGTAATATGGTAGAACTTCAGCGCCTCCGGGTAGTACTCCAAAGCCCGGGCGTGGAGCTTCCGGTAGAGGGCCGGTTCCTTCTCAGCAATCACCCGTAGCGCCTCCAACCAGCTCGTCCCGGAGGTCTTGAGATGGAGCCGCAACGCCGTACCGCGGCCTACGGCGGGATAGGCGCTGAGCTTGTCGCTCCCGGAGTGCACCGAGATCTTGTACCCTCCGTAGGCCCGGGCGATTGCGCAGTGCACCTTGAACTGCCCCTCGAACTCCCGGAGATCCCCGATGTAGTCGATCGCCTTCTGGAACTCGCCAATAAACCTAGGTGCCACACTGTTAACCGTAACCTTTCGCACATTTAGCTCTCGGGCAATGAACGCGTGGTGTTCGGGGAGGGTTGGGGTTGTCGTTTCGTCGATGCTGATCTCCAGATCGTACTGGTCTCCCCGCTGCCCTCGCAGATACTGGTCAACCTCCACGGCCAGATCCAGGGCGGAGCCATACATCACCGTGCAGAGCTTCGCGGTTTCCCTATCCAGCCGAATTCTCTCGGAGCCGGCTTCGAGCTCCTTGTCGAAGTATTCCTTCTCGATTCGCCGCTGCAGGGCCTCCGGAAGCTCCGCGAAGGCGTCATCGATCTCTGCTGAGGACCAATCCGCCACTTCCGGCTTCATGACCTCCGTGAGATCCAAGGTGACCATCGGCATCTGCTCTTCGAGGGCGGTCTTAATGGCGGGAATGTTCTTGAGGTGGTCACCATCGGCGCCGTATCCATCCTCGTACCCCTCCTGAAAGACCATCCAGGCGGCGTCGGCAACAACGTCGGCGAAAGTTCTCCCGGTGAAGTCGAGCTCCCGAATGCTCTGTTGCGCCAGCACCGGAGAACAGTCGTAACCGCGAACGGCGCGGATGTGTCCGGCCGTCGCCCGTCCGAGACGGTCACCGAGGCCGATGGTGGTCCGTCGCTCCCTGAGGGAGACCGGCCTGGTCCAGGGAAAGAGCTCGTAGAGTACCTTAGCGTTCTTCGTGCTGCACTGCACCACCGAGGTGTGAAGCTCTCCGATCTTTTCTTCCGCCCCATCGAAGGGAGAGTCAATACTCTCCCGGGAGAGGAGGAGAAGCGCCTTCCCTTCCAGAGAGCGAATCACCGTGTAGAGGACGCCGCCCTCGGCGTAGCAGGAGCTCGGATAGTACGCCCACTCCCCGGCGCTCTCGTACCCGGGGCCTTTCTCCTTTTTCCAGCGGTCTATCTCCTCCTGACCCATTGCCAGAAGCCCGTCGTTTTCTATTCGTGCCAGTAGCTCTTTCATCTCATCTCCTGCTTTAGCCCATTCCGGGATCGATGCCGAAAAACCCCACGGCGTTATGCCAGCAGATCTCCTCGACCATGCTTCCCAGGAGCTGCATGTCGTTGGGCGCCTCCCCCTGCTCGACCCAAGTGCCGATCATGTTGCAAAGGGTGCGGCGAAAGTACTCGTGCCGGGGAAAGGAGAGAAAACTCCGGGAGTCGGTAAGCATACCCACAAAGCGTCGCAGAAGGCCCATGTTCGCCAGAGCTCTCATCTGCCACTCCATTCCCTCTTTCTGATCGTTAAACCACCAGCCGGAGCCGAGCTGCATCTTGCCGGGAACGCTTCCGTCCTGGAAGTTGCCGATCATCGTCGCCATGAGCTCGTTGTCCCGGGGATTGAGGTTGTAGATGATCGTCTTCGGCAGCTCCTTGGTCTTATCCATGGAGTCCAGAAGCCTTGCAAGAGGGGCAGCCATGACGCCGTCCGCCATGGAGTCGAATCCAGTGTCCGGTCCGAGAGCCTCGTACATGCGGCTGTTGTTGTTCCGAAGGGCCCCGATGTGGAGCTGGAAGACCCATCCCCGCCGGGCGTACTCCCGGCCGAGCTCGCCCAGGAGGGCGGAGGCAAAGGCGGCGTGATCCGCCTCGGAGACCTCTCGTCCCGCCGAAGCGTCCCTAAAGATCCGCTCTAGCTCTTCCTTGCCCGCCTCTCGATAGACCGGCAACGTTAGGGCGTGGTCTGAGACTTTGCAGCCGCGGTGAGCGAAGTGCTCGATTCGCTCCATGAGCACCGATAGAAGCTCGTCAAAGCTACCGATACGATCTCGCCCAGCCGCCCGGGCAAGCTTTTCCAGGTACGCCGGGTACTCTTTCGGCTTGTCTACCGCGTAGGACTTGTCGGGGCGAAAGGAGGGATAGACGGCGACGTCGAAATCCTTGTCCTCAGCAATAGCGCGGTGGTGCGACAGGTCATCCGCGGGATCATCGGTAGTGCCCACATAGCGCACCTTCGCCTGCTTGAGAAGGCCCCGGGCTGAGAATTCCGGCTTCTTCAACAGTTCATTGGTACGATTCCATATGTCCTCGGCGGTCTCCCCGTTTAGCAGTACGCCCTCGATGCCAAAAGGTTTCTTCAGCTCGAGGTGTGTCCAGTGGTAGAGCGGGTTGCCCACCGTGTACGGCACCGTTTCCGCCCACTTCTGAAACTTCTCTCGATTAGGAGCCTCACCAGTCACGTAGGGTTCCGCCACGCCGTTTGTACGCATGGCGCGCCACTTGTAGTGGTCCCCGGCGAGCCACGCCTCGGCTAGGTCCGAAAATCGGTGGTCCTCGGCGATCATCTTTGGGGAGAGATGGCAATGGTAGTCGAAAATCGGCATGTGCGCCGCATGCTCGTGATAAAGACGTTCAGCCGTGCGGCTCTGCAAGAGAAAATTGTCGTCCATAAAGGGTTTCATGAGTATCGTTCCTTTCCAGCTCAGACGGTATTGTCTCGGCCCCGGCGGGGCCGGCCCCTATCCTACCCCATGATGAGGTTCGGGATGAACATCACCATATTCGGAATGAAGGTGATCAGCATAAGAACCACGATCATAACCGCGTAGAACGGAAGCATCGCCTTGGTGGCGTTCTCGATGGAGGTCCTACCCACCGCGCACCCCACAAAAAGGGCCGAGCCCACCGGCGGCGTGGCGAGGCCAATACCTAGGTTCAGCATCATCATAATACCAAACTGAACCGGATCCATCCCCAAAGCTCCGACCACGACCGGGTACAAAATCGGGGTGGTGATCAGGATGAGAGGTGCCATGTCCATGATGGTACCAAGAAGAAGCAACAGCAAATTGATAAGCAGAAGAAGTGCCACCCGACTCTCGGTTATCGCCAAAAGCCCCTGGGTCACCTTCGCAGGAATCTGCAAGAAAGCGAGGAGCCATCCAAAGGCGCTCGCTGCGGCTATCAGGGACATCACCATGGCCAGAGTCTTGAGGGAGGAGAAGAGAATTACCCGGAACTCCTTGAGGGGGATCTCCCGGTAAACAAAGAAGGTGATAACAAAAGCGTAAACCGTGGCGATCGCCGCAGATTCCGTGGCGGTGAAAACGCCGGAAATGACGCCGCCAATGATAATGACCGCCGTCAGGAGACCGAGGATGGCGTCCTTGGTGAGCTGCACCGCCTCCTTCAGGGTGTACTTCTGCTCCTTCGGATAACCCCGCTTCACGGCGATGGCGTAGCTCAGGATCATGAGAACAATCCCGAGCAGGACACCGGGTATGAAGCCTCCGAGGAAGAGGCGGCCTACCGAGACACCCCCGGCGGCGAGGGAGTAAATAATCATGTTGTGGCTCGGGGGGATGATGATCCCCTGACAGGCGCTGGTTACCGTCACCGCCACGGAGTAATCGCCGTCGTACCCCTTCTTCTTCATCATCGGAATCATGATGGTTCCGATCGAAGAGACGTCCGCCACAGCGGAGCCGGAGATGCCACCAAAGAACATGCTCGCCAGGACGTTTACCTGCGCCAGTCCGCCCCGGACTCTTCCGACAATGAGGTTCGAGAATTGAATGAGCCGCCGGGAAATGCCCCCGCGACTCATGATTTCTCCGGCGAGAATGAAGAAGGGAATCGCCAGGAGAGAGAAGATCTTGACGCCCTGGACCATCCGCTGGACGATTGCCATCATCGGAATCTCCAGGAAGAAGGCCGTCAGGATCGAGGAGGCTGCGAGGGAGAAGGTAATCGGCACTTTGAGTACCAGGAGTATGCCAAAGCTGCCCAGGAGGATAGTAGTCGCTACGTTGACGTCAGGCATCTAGATCTCTCCCTTTATTGGTGCGTCGTTAGGCCCTCGATCTCCCAGTTGCTCCGGCGTGAGGATGATCGAGTCTCCTCCCGCCTCGGAATGTCCGCCGTACCCGGAGTCGGCGTCGGTGTCGGTGTCGGTGTCGAACCCGACGAGATCCGTGATCGCCTCGTAGATCATCAGCACCGCCGATAGGGGAACGACCATATAGAGCAACGCCGAAGGAAGCCGTGTCGCGGGCATAATGGAACGCATGGTGAACTGAATGAGTATGCGTCCGTATATGAGCATCACTACCGCGATAAAGAGCACCATCAGGTCCGAAAGCTTCGTCAGGACAGTGTCCAGCTTCGGTATGGGGCGGCGCCAGAGGTGAAGACTGATGTGGAGCTTCTTTCGTACCCCCAGGGCCATGGAAATGAAGACAAAGGTGACCGCCATAACCAGAGATATCTCCTCAGCCCAGTGAATCCCTGAGTTGAGGACATACCGCATGAAGACGTTGGTGCCGATAAGGAGCGTCATCAGGACGAGCAACGTCTCGGCAAGAATGATCGCCATGGCAAAAATGGCATCGAAAAGCTTGACGATCCAGCGGAATAGGCGAAGTCGCACCGTGTCCCTCCTCAGAACAACCCGCCGCACCGACAGAGCGGCACGGCGGGGAAATAGTTCGTCACTTCCATTGTAAGTCCAGGCTTACCGGACTGCACGAATCTCCGCAACAACGTCCTGGAGCTCAGCGCTCAGGTTGTCGTAGAGCGGCTGCATCGCCTCCTGAAACTCGGCGTAGGCGTCAGGAGAAAGCTCGGTGATGGTGTTCCCGTGGGCTCGAATTGCCTCCTCCGCCACCTGCTCGAACTCCGCCCACTTTTCAATCTGAAAGTCGATGGAATCCCGAGCGGCCTGCTTGATGATTTCCTGGTCCTCCTGGGAAAGTCGGTCCATGCTCATTTTCGAGGCTACGAGAATCTCCGGAACCCGGGTGTGCTGGTCCAGGGTGAAATACTCCGCCACTTCATAGTGGCTGGTAGAGTAGTAGCTCGGCCAGTTGTTCTCGGCGCCGTCGATAACACCGGTTTGGAGACCGCTGTAGACCTCTCCGAAGGGCATGGGTGAGGCTACCGCACCGAGGGCCTCAACGAGACCTACCATGAGCTCGCTCTCCTGGACCCGGATCTTGAGTCCCTCCATGTCCTCTACGCTCGTGATCTCTCGTACGGAGTTGTAGAAGTTTCTGGAGCCGGAGTCGTACCATGCCAGACCGACGAACCCGGAGGGCTCGAGGCTGGCGAGAATCTCGTCTCCGATCTCTCCCCGAAGAACCTTCCACATGTGGTCGGCGTCGCGATAGAGGTAGGGCATTTGGAGCGCGTTGAGCTGTTCCGCGAAGGCGGCTAAGGGCGAGATACTGACGCGGGTAAAGTCTATGGCGCCGAACTGCACCTGCTCGATTACCGCTCGCTCTTCACCGAGCTGCGAGGAGTGGTACACTTCGATCTTGACGCGACCGTCGGTGCGCTCTTCTACGAGTCGCGCGAACTCATAGTCGCCCTGGGTGGTGGGATAGTCCTGCGGGTGGGTTTCCGCCAGACGCATGACAATCTGTTCCGGCTCGGCTTCGGCGGCCTCTTCCATTTCCTGCTGCCCGCTTGCAAAGAGGACGGCGCTACCGAGAATAGCGATAAGTAGAATCGCGAGAGCCTTTTTCATCTCTCCCTCCTTAAAAATTTGGTCTGCTATCATGCTACCCCGGCGCGGGAGCGGCTGGTTTGTATATTCTTGCTATTTCTCGGACATTCTTGCTAATCGACTAGGGAGTAATGCGCTGACGCCGGTAGTCACTGGGGGAGACCCCCTCTTTTCGGGTAAAAACCCGGCTAAAGTAGCTCGGGTCCCCGAACCCCGCCCGGGCGCTCACCTCCTTGACCGACAGCCTCCCTTCCGCGAGAAGCTCCCGGGCGACGGCAAGGCGTCGGTCTGTGATGTATCCCACTACTGTCTTTCCGGTCTCCCGCCGGAAGAGCCGGCTCAAATGGTAGGCGGAGACCGAAGCGAGCTCCGCCAAGGACTCCAGGGTGAGCTCCTCCATGTAGTGATGATCAATATGCTCCCGGGCCCGCCGGACCGGCGGGGAGAGCTCCTCGAAGCCGTTATCCTGGTACCGTCTGCGCAGCTCTTCGAGCCCCCTGAGAAAGAGCTCCCGGTCTCGCCCCTGGCCGAATTCCTCGCCCGGGGAGATCGCCGGAACGCGCAAGGCGTGAGCAAGATAGGTGAGTCGCTCCGCAAGCATTCGAGGAGAGTCCGCCGCGGCGAGAAGCTGCTCTCCCACTCGTCGGACCTCCTCACCGTCGCCCCGGCGTAACTCCCCGAGAAGAGATCGCTCCAGAGCGTACCGGTCGTCCTTCTCGCTCCGAGCCTGGGATAGGGTGGAAAGGAGTTTCACCTGGGAACCCTGACGCTCCAGACTCATGGAAGCCTCCGTGGCCCACCGGGCAAGCTGTGAAGCCTGGGAGCTGGTCTCGGTAAGTATTCCCCGGGCCGTCACCGCCTCCCGGCGGGAATAGTCCGCTATCCCCTTTTCGACCGCATCAAAGAGATCGCCCTCGAGGAGCGCGTGGTCACCCGGAAAGAGGGCGACCCGGAGCTCACTACCCTGTCTCCACGGGAGGATCTCGTAACCGCAGGTTCGAGCAATCCGATGAACCGCCGATTGAAGTCTGCGCAGACGTGCCTCCATCCGACCAGGGACCGGGCTGAGTTGCTCGACCGCCCTGGGGGCCAGACGAAGCACGAGAAGAGCCGCTTCCTGCCGGCTACCGAGAAGCGCTCCGACGCGCTCCAGAGACTCTTCATCTCCGAGAAAGAGCTTTTCCATGAGCTGTCGCTGCGCCAGAGGGGTGAGGAGCTCCACCGTCCGGGAGAGCTCCTCTTGGGAGGCACCAGCCTCTCTCAGCTCTCGCAATGACGCCATCGCCTTCCCCACTGCTTCGGCGACCTCCTCATCCGCTGCCGGTTTGACAAGGAACTCCGTTGCCCGGAGCCGGAGAGCCTGCCGGGCATACTCGAACTGATCAAAGGCGGTCAGAAAGATTATCTGCATCTCCGGGTTGCGTTCCCGCAGAAGTCGGGCCGCCTCGATGCCGTCGATCCCTGGCATCTTTATGTCCAGAATCGCGATATCCGGGCCGAACTCCTCCGCAACTGTCACTGCCTGCCGGCCGTTCTCGGCAAGCCTCGTTTCCCCGATCTCCGGCGAGAGACGCTCCACCGCCTGCAGGAGTCCATCCCGCTCGAGGGGCTCATCTTCAGCTATGAGCAAACGATACACGCTCCTCCTCCCTCACCGGCAGCCGTATCTCCACTCTCGTTCCCTTTCCCGGCGCACTGGAAATGCGAAAGCTCTCCCTGCCCTGATAGGTCAGCCGAAGTCGGTGTAGGACGTTCTGTATCCCGATGCCACTGGTGTTTTCCGGCTCCTGCTGTGCGGTACTTGTCGTCTCTTCGTATCGCATGAGCCGTCGCGCCCGTTCAGCGGCCATTCCGACGCCGTTGTCACTCACCGACAGCTGGAGCTCGTCCCCTGAGAGAAAAGCGGAGACTACCACTTCGCCCCCCTCCTCGCTCGGCTCCACCCCGTAGCGAACGGCGTTCTCCACGAGAGGCTGGAGGATGAGCACGGGCACATCGATGGACTCGGCATCCACCTCGCAGAGAAGACGGTAGCTGAGTCGATCCCCGAAACGGTGGATCTGAATCTGCATGTATTCCTCCAGGAGCTGCAACTCCGCGGAGAGACTCACCATGGAGGCGGGATTTCGCAGTAGGTAGCGAAACACCTTGGAGAGAGAACGAATGAGCCCCGCAGACTGGGTGGCGTTCTCTCCAGCGGCGGTTCTAGCGATGGCGTTGAGGGTGTTGAAGAGAAAGTGCGGATTTATCTGCGTCTGCAGCCCTATCAGTTGCGCCTCCCGGAGGGAGCGCTGCATGGAGATATTCTTGAGCTCTTCATCATGGAGCCGTCGCTGAAGCTCGTGTTTGTCCCGGAGGTCAACAACCAGTCTCCGAATGTTCTCGCTCATACTGTTGAAGGAGCTGGCCAGGGTTCCCACCTCGTCCCCCTGAGGAACCCGCACCGCCGGAAGGTCGAGCTCCCCCGCGGCCATGCGACGAGAGGCGAGGGCGAGCTCATGGAGTGGATGGGTGACGGTCCGGGAAAAGAGCACCGCAAAACCGATCAGGAGCAGAGCGATAAGGCCGACACCGACTGCGGCTGTCCGGGGAACTTGCTCCGCCTGGGCACGATAGACTGAGTAGCTCTCGCTTCCCTCGGCCAGACGGAGCCGAAAGAGCTCGGCGATGTAAGCGTCCACGTAGCGGGAGATCTTTACCGCCCACTCATAGGTGAGATAGAAGCCGTCGGCCCCCTCTATTCTCTCGCTGATCGACCTCGAGGCGGCGGCACCATAGGCGCGGAGGCCGAAGCGGGCTGCGGTTATGTGGAACCTGCCCGGATAGGTCGGGTCGAGCTCGCTCTCCAGTCGACTGAGAAGGTTCCAGAGCTCCGGCGTGGAGGCACCGTACGCCTCGAGCTCCCTCTCGTCGCCGGTCCGCATATAGTCGGAGAGGTGGTCCCGGCTCTCAGAGAGCGTCTTCTGAAACTGGTGAATCGTGAAGTAACTGTCCAGATTTTCCTGAAAGACGTCAGTGTACTCCGTGGCGGTGTAAACCACGTAGGTCATGAGAGCCATAAAGGCGAGGATTATCACCCCGAAAAAGAGGAGATGCTTGTTCTGAAGGCTCAGGCTGCGCCAAAGCGGTCTCACCGGAGGCCTCCCTCGTACTCGTGCCCCTCGTAGATGAGCGCCACTGTAGGGACTCCCTGGACATAGACGAAGCTCGCGGTCCGCCGGGCAATGAGGGGGTGGTAATAGTAGCGAAACGGCTCCTCCCGGGGAGCCTCATTGTACCGATTGTAAGCGGCTCGCCAACTCTTCCGGTCGGGATACGCCTCTACTCGGGCGTACCGAATGTTGCCGCTGTTCCCGGAGTCCTCGGCGAGGTAGTAGTGTTCGCGCTGGCTCCGGTACTGCCGGTCGTAGAAGAGCCGGGCGTTCTCCAGCGACGAAAACTGTCTGAGAAGGACGATCTTGTTCACCGACTCCTTCGGTCCGATGTGAAGAAGTAGGTCCGTAAAGCTCCACCGGTCATCGCCGGGGAGGACCTTTCGGTGATAGACGACGTGCCCCCCTTGGGTTCCCCGGTACTCGAACCGCTCATTTCCCGGCGCCTCGACATCAAACTCGCTTCCCAGTCGGTAGCCGCCGGCAACCGGCTCCATCCGGAGCAAGTACTCCGCATCCACCGAAGAGCTCTCAGGTTTAGGCGCGGTGGTACACCCGAGAAGCGCCGTGAGTAGACCGTAGACGGCGAGGAACGGCAGCAGGAGCAAACCGAATCGAGAGATCCTGCGGATCATAGGGGTACTCTATCACGTCTCCGGAACTCTGTGGCACTCTTCACCGCAGAGGAGCCGCCATGCGTAGAATCGGACTAATCGGAGGCATGAGTTGGGAGTCGAGCCTCCACTACTACAGACTGATCAATCAGGGAGTCCGAGATCGCCTCGGAGGACATCACTCGGCCGACCTCGTTATGGTCTCTGTCGATTTCGCGCCGATAGAGGAGATGCAGCGAAAGGACGCCTGGGGGGCCGCTGCGGCGGTCCTGGCGAAGGCCGCAAAGGAGTGCCTTGGCGCCGGTGCGGAAGCTCTCGCTCTCTGCACCAACACCATGCACGTCGTGGCGGCGGCGATTGAAGAGGCCGTTGATGTGCCACTGATTCACATCGCC
>CAYZHV010000001.1:60035-90764 GCA_964478055.1 uncultured Spirochaetaceae bacterium
CGCCGACGCCACCGGAGAAGCGATCATCCCTAGTAGCCTGCGGCGGGTCGGTCTCCTCGGAACGAGCTTCACCATGGAACGGGATTTCTACAGAAAACGCCTGGAGGAGAAGTTCGACCTAGCGATAGTGGTTCCTGCTAAGCGCTCCCGGGAGGACGTTCACCGGGTGATTTTCGAAGAGCTCGTTCATGGGGTCATAAACGCGGAGTCCAAAGAGCGCTACCTTTCGGTGATCGAAGAGCTCGCGGCGGAGGGGGCAGAAGGCATCATCCTCGGCTGCACGGAGATCGGGATGCTCCTTGCCCGAGGCGATCACAGACTGCCACTCTTCGACACAACCGAGCTCCACGCCGCGGCGGTAGTTGACTGGATGCTCGAGGATAGTGGTTCTAAATGAACTCTACGGTGTAGCCCGGAAACGCTTCCTCGAAGGCCGCTTTCAAGTCTCGCCGGATGGAGGCGACGATAGCCATGGCGATCCCCGCACAGGCGAGACAACCGGGAGTATGGTTGTCGAAGGGAACGTCGAGGTAGATGTACCGATGCTCGTCGCTCACCCGGATTCTCCGCACAAGTCCAATACTCGCAATCGAGAGTCCGCTCTCTGGATCTTTGACGCGATCGAGTATCTCATCGATCTTTTCCTGCACCGCCGGGTCCTTCTTCAGCTCCGCCATTGCTCTATTCTACCATGGATGGAAAGTAGACCCGGGGTTGTGGCCGCTCGATCATGGACTCCATTGCCGCCCCGAGCCGAAGCAGCCTCCCTTCCTCCCAGTGTGGAGCCATGAAGTGGAGCCCCACAGGCACCTCGGAGTAGACCTTACCCTCATGGTCCCGCTCCTCCTGGGTATGCAGAAAGTGACGACTGTGAGCGGTCACGAAACCGGCGGGAACGGAAATGGCGGGAAATCCGAGAAGATTCGCCACAGTCGTATACCGCATAATCTCGGAAAGAGAGCCCAGATCCGAAACCCCCGAGAGAAGCCTGTCTTCGGGCACCTTGGGTGGAAGGACCGCGGTGGTTGGTGTTACCACAACGTCTACCTGGGCGAAGATCTTCCGCCACTGCCGGAGCCCTCGTTCCCGGATCTGTTGCGCCTTTAGATAATCGCTAGCGTTGAGCCGACTCGCCAGGGCGAGGTTCGCCCTCGTCTCGATACCGAAGTCAGTTCGGTGGTCGTGATAGTACCGCTCCATCGAAGCCATCTGCTCGGTAACGATGGTAATGAGATGAGCAACCCGGAGATTCTCGAGCTCCGGAATCTCGATTTCCACAATCTGAGCCCCCGCGTCGGTGAGGGCGTGTACGGCCGATCGGGCCACCTCGAGGACGTCGTCGGAGGCATCCTCGAACCAGGGAGTGTAGATACCGAGGCGCATACCCTCCACCGAGGGGGGAGCGGTATGGAATCCCAGTGGCGCTTGCCCCAGGGTCCAGGGGTCATGCTCATCCGGGCCCGCCATATGTGCAATCAGCACCGCCAGGTCCGCCACGGAGGCCGCCAGGGGTCCGATATGGCCCACGCTCCAGACCAGGGGGCCCGCGCCCCGGCCGCTCACTCTCCCGTAGGTGCCCTTGAGCCCGGCCACCCCGCAGAACGCCGCGGGAATCCGAATGGAGCCCCCGCCGTCAGCGCCCACGGCCACCGGGGCGAGTCCGAGGGCAACCGCCGCGGCGCTTCCGCTGGAGGATCCGCCGGGATAGCGCCAGGGAGCGTACGGGTTGATCGGGGTGCCGTAGTTTGGGTTGAGCCCGGTTACCCCGATGCCGATCTCATGCATATTTGCCTTTCCGAGGATAATCGCCCCCGCGGCTCTCAGACGAGAGACCACCGTCGCGTCCTTCTCCGCCTTCTTGGTCGTCAGAAAGCTCGTCCCAAAGGAGGTCGGATAGCCGGCAACATTGATTTCGTCCTTGATCGGGATCGGTATCCCCTCCAGAAGGGATCGAGGGTTACCCTCCCGATAGCGGCGGGTCGACTCCTCCGCCTGGGCGCGAATCTCACCCTCGTTCCACCGGATGAAGAGGTAGAGCGGTGGGTCCCCCTGGTCCTGCTCGTGAAGCGTACGGATAACCCGCTCCGCTACTTCCGAGGGAGTCGTCTTGCCCTGCCGGTACGCCTCGGCGTAGTCACTGACCGAGGGAAAACGAAAGCCCTTCGGCGTGGCACCGGAGAAGAGCTTGACGAGATCGCTTTCGGAAGGGGCTGCTTCGGTCGTCCCGGTGTGTGAATCGGCGACGGGATGCATCCTCGGTGGTTCAGGGACATGAATGTGCCGAAACTGGTCTATCCCGGAAGAGTTGAGCATCTTTCGCGCTAGGGGTTTTCCGAGAGTGGGCCGCTCGAGGATCGCCGCTACCGCTTCGAGTAGAGCGCCGGACAGTCGTGGGGCTCGGGGATGCATGAGATCGTACGCCATAGGAGTCTCCTCTCAGCTGAAGTTCAGGACCTCTTTAGTTTCCGCCAGGTTTCCCCGGTACGCAAGTCCGCAACGTGACCAATGCGCTATTCCGACGCAGTGCTCCCCTGCAGCCGAACGCTCGCGGTAACGGGATAGTGATCGGAAGGGTAGAGTGGAGGCTCGGCGTCGCGCTCGTAGGCAATGTCGATGACTTCAAAGTGATCGCTCAGCAGGATCCAGTCGATCCGTGACCAGTCCTCGTTGGCGCTACCGTAGCCGTGGTAGGAAGAACTCTCGGGAAGGTCGAGCTGCTGCCACGGATCATAGAGGTGAAGGCCCAGGGTGGGGCTTTTTCGTATGATCGCCCGGGCCACCGCGCCCCCCGGGGGATCGTTGAAGTCGCCCATGAGGCAGAGCGGCATCTCCGGGCGCAGGAGCTCTCCCAGTGCTTCGAGGGCGACCTCGACTTGGCTTACCCGGGTCTCGGCGCTCTGATGATCGAGGTGCAGATTCCCACAGATAAAGGGTGGCATATCGGCAAAAGAGACTTCTGCCCAGCACATCAGCCGCGGATAGAGACTGCCAAAGGAGCGGCTTCCCGGGAGATCCGGTGTCTCCGAAAGCCAGACGTCGCCGCTCCGATGGACCCTCACCTCACTGGCGACGAAGAGCGACGGATACATCCGCTCCTCCATCCAGTACCGGTTTTCATCGACGATGCGGTGATTCGGGAGCTCCTCTTCCAGCTCCCTGAGCTGCCACTCCCACCCTTCCTGGGTGCCGAGCAGAGTGGGGCGAGCACCGCGAAGGGTCTTTGCCAGGAGGGGGAGTCGGTTGGACCAGTGGTTATCCCTGTCATCCGCGGCGTAACGAATATTGCAGGTTCCGAGAACGAACTCCATACGCTACGTCTAAATGTAACACATTACGCTTCAAAGGAAGCACCTTTCGCGATATTGGCATCGTGTCAGTGAGAGTGGTAAGCTGCGAGCTTCGTGAATAAGAGCCTTTCCATCGAACAGAAACGCGTCAATTACCGGGACATTATGGTCTTCTGGCTACCCCTGGCCGTGATGTGGCTCATGATGGGGGTCGAGCAGCCGGCGATGACCGCGGTCATCGCGCGAATGTCCGACGCCACGAGAAACCTCGCGGCCTTCGGTGTCGCCTTTGCTATGGCCCTGGTTATTGAGAGCCCCATACTGCAGCTCCTCTCCGCCGCCACGGCCCTCACCCATGATCGCCGGCGATACAGACGGCTGCTTCATTTCATGCACTTCTGCGCTCTGGGCCTCACGGTCCTTCACGTCATTCTCGGAGCTACCCCTCTCTTTGGTGCCCTGGTCCGTGTCATTCTCCGAGTGCCGGAGGAAGTGATAGAGCCGAGTAGAGTCGCCTTTCTCGCCTTGGCGCCCTTTGCCGCCGCGGTCGGCTATCGTCGCCTCTGGCAGGGCGTGCTCATCAAGTACGGTCGTACCGGCGCGGTTCCGCTGACGATGATTTCTCGCCTCCTGGCAACCGCTGCGGTCCTGGCGATCGGCTTCGCTTATGATCTACTTCCGGGAAACATCCTCGCCTCGGTGGCGCTCTTGGCGGGGGTCGTCGGGGGCGCCGTGAGCGCCTATCTCTTCTACCGTAGAGGAGTGGCGGAGGAGATCCCCGAGAGCTCCGGGGAGGAGGAGCTGACCTGGCAGAAGCTTCTCGCCTTCTACGTTCCCCTCTCGCTGACCTCGATAATATTCCTCGCCGCCCGGCCCCTGCTCACCTTTGGCATCGCCCGCTCTCTACTGCCCTTGCCGTCTCTGGCGGTCTGGCCGGTGCTGCAGGGGTTTCTCTTCCTCTTCAATTCCGTGGCCCTCTCCTATCAGGAAGCGGCGGTGGCCCTACTGGCACGGAATCCGGAGAACCGATCCATCATGGATCGCTTTGCCTGGCATATGGGGTTCCTGCTCACGGGGGTGTTTCTTCTGGCGGGGATTACTCCCCTGGGTAACCTCTGGTTCACCGGGGTCTCTGGCCTCGGACCGGGACTTTTGGAGCTTACCGGAGGCCCCCTCCTGATCCTGGCGGCGGTTCCGCTCCTGGTCGCGAGAAAGTCCTGGTATCGGGGCGAGCTGGTCCATCTGGGGCGGACTCGCGTCCTCGCCTGGGCGGTCTCGCTCCATACGGTGGTGCTGCTGCTGTTAGTCTGGCTGTTGCCCCGACTGCTCCCCATGGAGGGCACCCTCACCGCCGCGAGCTCCTTCGCGGTAGCCCTGGCGGTGGAGAATGTAGTTCTCAGGGCCGGGGCGGGCTACAGGTCGATGTGGCGAAAGCGCCCCGAGCCGGTCTCGTAGATGCCGAAACTCGGCTCACCGAAGCGCCCCATCACTTCTCCGGGATTAGCCCAGAGGGTGGTCCCCTTGGCGTGCTGGTACTTCTTGTGATCGTGACCGCTAAAAACGGCGTCATAGGCGCCGCTCTCGGCCAGTCGTTCCGAAATGTCCGGGTAGTGGTTAATGGCGATCTTCTTCCCGTCCAGCTCGATTTCTCCGAAGTGCCCGTGTAGGTTGACCTGGGCGTACTTGGCGGCGATTTGACTCAGAAGAAAGGTGTCGCCGTCGTTGTTGCCGAAGACCACGTGAATCGGCCCGCTGAAGTTGTCACCGATTTGAGCCAGGGTGAAAGGCGCACAGAAATCCCCCAAAAAGAGAAGCACCTCCGCCTCTTCCTCGTGGATGCGTCGCAGGGCGTGTTCCAGGTGCCAGATGTTGTCGTGAATGTCACTTACAACTGCTACCTTCATACTCCTACCTCCTATCTGCCCGCCTGAGCCCAGGTGACAAAGTCCCAGGGATATACCATCTCCGGTTCGCTCGCCTTGTCGAGCTTCTCCATTTGATCAGCCGTGAGCTCCCAGCCCGTGGCGCCGAGGGCCTGTTCCAAATGGTCCATGGTACGGACACCGATAATCGGAGCCGTTACGCCCGGGCGCTGCAGGAGCCATCGCAAGGATACCTGAGCGTGGGTCTTGCCAGTCTCCTCGACTACCTCATTCAGGGCGTCGATTACCTGCCAGGTCTCCTCTCGATTGAGCCTGCTCCAGGACTCGAAGCCGCCGATCTTCTCCGCCTCGGCCACCCGACTCTCCTCCGGCGGTGCCTCCATGCCGCGTTGGTACTTGCCCGAGAGCCAACCTCCTCGCAAGGGGCTCCAGGGGATCACTCCGAGCCCCTCTTCCTGGGCCAGAGGAAGCATCTCCCACTCCGTGGTGCGACAGAGGAGACTGTACTGCGGCTGGAGACAGCGAAAGGGCTCTAGCCTGTTGCTTCGCTGAAAATCTAGCGCCTTCTGCAGCTGCCAGCCGGTGTAGTTGCTCGCTCCGATGTAGCGAACCAATCCCTGTTGCACCAGGGAGTCCAGGGTGTCCAGGGTTTCGGCTAGCTCCGTACCCCGGTCCCAGCAGTGCACCTGGTAGAGGTCTATATAGTCGGTTTGAAGCCGTCGGAGACTTTCTTCAACCTGGTAGAGGATGTATTTTCTGCTCGCTCCGGTGTCGTTGGGTCCCTCCCCCATGGGAAAACGTCCCTTTGTCGCCAGAATGAGCTGCTGTCGCTCCTCGGCGCTCTTCTTCTTGAGCCAGTCGCCGATAATGTCCTCCGAGTCTCCCCGGGAGTAGACGTTGGCGGTGTCGATAAAGGTCCCGCCAGCCTCCACAAATCGGTCGAGGATTTTCTGGCTCTCCCGCTTTTCAGTCTCCCGGCCAAAGGTCATAGTACCGAGACAGAGCTCGCTCACCTTCATGCCGGTCTTGCCCAAGTATCGATATTCCACGCTTCTCCTCCTGATTTCTCTAGCTACGGATGAGTCTAGGCTACTCAGAGTGGCGTGGCAGCGGCAAATGCACCCTGCTTAACTCCACCGGCGGGAGAACTCTCTTAGAAGAGCCTCGGAAGATTTGCGATCCGCTCCCACCCTTTTCCCTTCTCCACCTCTTCGGTCTCGAGCTCCGAGAAGTAGTCGTCGAGAACAGCTGCACGTTCCTGAGTCAGGGGCGGAGAGCAATAGTCGAGCTCCTCCCAAACCGCCCGACCCTCGGAGTCGACCCGGGCGTTCCGGAGTGAATGGTCGAGGGCTTCTCCGAAGGGTCTCATCGACCGGACGGCGCCACCATCGAGGCGCCTCTTGAGCTCCTTCATGTCTCCCGTTGGACGAGCTTTCACTAGATAGTGGGCCATACTGCCTCCTTGAGATCAGTAGAGACGGGGAACCCGAGGGGTGAAACCGCAGGTAATCTCGTAGCTGATGGTTTTCACCTGCTCCGCCATCTCTTCCGCGAAGATCGAAGCTTTTCGTCCCTTCCACTCCTGCTCACCGAGGAGAACGACCTCGTCGCCGATCCGTGCCGGCTCTTCGAGATCGGTGAGATCCAGGGTGATCATATCCATGGAGACGCGCCCCACAACCGGCACCCGCTGACCGTGAACCACCGCCACGCCGACGCCGTTGGACAGAGCTCTGCGGTAGCCGTCGCCATAACCCACCGGTATGACGGCGATTCTGCTTCCGGGCCCGACGGAGTAGCTTCTTCCGTAGCCCACGGTCCAGGGTCGGTCATACTCGGTTATTTTCACAACGGCGCTCAGGAGCCGCATGCAGGGGCGCAAGGGGATCGACCCACCAACCTTCTCAGCCACCTCCGGGCTCGGAAACATGCCGTAGGCGGACACACCCGGACGGACGAGGTCAAAAGCCCCTTCCTCGCCAAAGATCATTATCCCGGCGCTATTGGAAATGTGGCGGTACCGAGGAGTCACGCCCCGCCTCTCGAGCTCCTTTAGGGTCTCGCGAAAGTCGGCGACCTGCTTCCGCGCGAAGGATACGTCATCCTCGTCCGCCGCGGGGAAATGGCTGAAAACACCCTCGATCTCGATACCCGGGAGCTTGCTGATCTTTAGAATCGCCTCTACCGGATTCGGTGCGAAGAGCCCCATGCGCCCCATCCCGGTGTCGAGATTGACGTGAACCAGGACCCGCCTCTCGGCGCCGGCAGCTCCGGAGAGCGCCTGGGCGTAGGGAAGGCTGGAAACGTTGAACCGCGCTTCCGGATCCTCCACGGCCCAGCTGAGCTCCTCCGGGAAAAGATCCTCCAGAATGAGCGTTGGGTACGATATCCCGGCGTCCCGCATCCGCTTGAGCTCCTGAGCGTTTGCCACAGCCAGAAGAGCTACCCCTTCGGCGACTGCTCGCTTCGCAACGGCGATCTGACCATGTCCGTAGGCGTCCGCCTTGACCGGAAGGACCACTTCCGCGCCTCCGGCTCTCTCCTTGAGAAGAGATATGTTGTACGCCAGAGCATCGAGGTCTACCTCGGCCCTGGTTCTTCGTTCCGGCAATTGCGCCATTTCCCGAGCTCCTTTTCTACTGTCCACAACCGCAGTGGACAGTAACAAATAAACGCGGCCGCCCGGCGCCTCCCTTCTGCAAGGGGGGACCGGAGCGGCCGCTCGAAGTCAATCAATCAAACCGTGCGGGAGTCTTACTCCATCGGTTTTCCTTCGTACTCCTTGAGCGCCTTGAATACCACACCACTGAGGGCGAGGAGGGCGATCAGGTTCGGCAGAATCATGAGGCCATTGAAGGCATCGGAGAAGCTGAAGACGAACTGCAGCGTCGCGTTGGAGCCGACAAAGACCAGAATGACCCAGACCCACTTGTAGTACTCAGCCACTTTGCGACCGGCGATGTACTCGAGGGACTTAAAGCCGTAGAAGTACCAGGTGAGCATGGTGGAAAAAGCGAAGAAGATGAGCCCGAAGGTAACGATGAAGTTACCGAATCCAGGGAGCTGGGCGCCGTAGGCGGCGGTGGTCAGCTGGGATCCGTCGAGACCACTACTAATCTCCATGATGCCACCAGGCATGGTGAGAACGCGGCTGGTAAGAATTACCAGAGCGGTCATGGTACAGACGACTATGGTGTCCAGGAAGGAACCGAGGCTCGCAATGATACCCTGACGAACGGGATCGTTCGTGCGGCTCGCGGCGTGAGCTATCGGCGCGCTACCGAGACCGGCCTCGTTACTGAATACACCACGGGCGACACCGTAGCGAATTACCGAACCGAGGAGTCCACCACCAACGGCCTTGCCTGAGAAGGCGTTGCCAAAGATCCAGCCGAAGGCCTGCCCGATCTGGTCGTAGTTGACGAAGATGATCACCAGGGAGCCGAGAACGTAAATGATCGCCATTACCGGGACGATCTTTTCGGCTACGTTAGCGATACTCTTAATACCCCCGATAATAACGAGACCTACGAAGATCGCCAGTATGATGCCAGTAATCCAGACCGGAAGCCCGAGGCTCTGTTCCACGGACTGCGCAACCTGGTTGGACTGGACCATGTTTCCGATACCAACGGAAGCGATAAAGGCGAAGAGAGCGAAGGCCCAACCGAGCCACTTCCAGTTTCCGCCCCAACGATCCTCCATACCACGGCTGGCGTAGTACATCGGACCACCGGAGTGCTCACCGGCTTCGTCGGTGACGCGGTATTTGATGGCCAGGACCGCCTCGCTGAACTTGGTTGCACCACCGAGAACAGCGGTGACCCACATCCAGAAGACCGCACCGGGACCACCGGCAGCGATTGCCGTAGCCACACCGGCTATATTTCCGGTTCCGATGGTGGCCGAGAGGGAGGTCATTAGCGCCGCGAAGGGGCTAATCTCTCCCTCTCCCTCGGACTTCTTGAACAGAAGTCTAAAGGCGTAACCGAGACGTCGGTACTGAACAATCCGCGTCCCAATCGTCAAAATGAGACCAGTCGCGAAGAGCGCGGTGATCATTATCGGTCCCCATGCAAAAGAACCGATTGCCCCGATGATCGACATTACGAAATCCATCCCTACCTCCTCAGATAAGATCGTAGATGCTTGTGGTTTCGATTCCGAAAGCTTCACCTACCGCCGGATAGGTAAGCTTTCCCCCATACACATTGATGCCTTTTGCTATAGGCTCGTACTTTTGCGCCGCGGCTTCAAGCCCATGATTCGCGATTGCGAGGCCGTGGGGCAGCGTTGCGGTGGTGAGAGCCTGTGTGGCCGTGCGGGAAACTCCGCCGGGCATGTTTGCCACGCAGTAGTGCACCACATTCTCTACGGTGAAGACTGGATCGTCGTGGGTGGTGGGCTTGGTGGTTTCCAGACAGCCGCCTTGGTCCACCGCCACGTCGACAATGACCGAACCGCGTTTCATCCGCTTTAGGTCTTCTCGGCTTACGAGGTGGGGAGCCTTAGCACCGTGTACTAGTACCGCGCCAACAACCAGATCACTCTCCTCGAGGACGTGCTCGATATTGGCCTTACTGCTGTAGAGGGTGGTAACTCTGCCCGAGAAGACGTCATCGAGGTACTCGAGACGATCGATGTTGATGTCGAGGATCGTTACCAGAGCGCCGAGGCCGACCGCCATCTTCGCCGCATTGGTACCAACAACGCCGCCACCGAGGATCGCGACCTTACCCTTCTCGACGCTGGGAACGCCGCCGAGAAGAACTCCTCGACCGCCCTGAGGCCGTTCGAGAAAACGGGCGCCTTCCTGGATGCTCATACGGCCGGCGATCTCACTCATCGGACGCAAGAGCGGCAGGGAGCCGTCCTTGTTCTCCACGGTCTCGTAGGCGACACCTTTTACCTTTCGCTTCATCAACTCTCTGGTGAGCTCTTCCTCCGCGGCGAGGTGCAGATAGGTGTAAATGATCTGATCCTCGTGAAAGAGGTCGTACTCCTCCGGCTGGGGCTCCTTGACCTTTACGATCATGTCGCTGGCATCGAAAATCTCCTTTCGATCCGCAACGATCTTGGCCCCCGCGGCTTTGTACTCCTCGTCATCAAACCCTGCGTCGATTCCACTCTTCGCTTCGATTCGTACAGTGTGGCCCGCCGCGGTGTAGGCGCGCACGTCTCCGGGGGTGAGTCCCACCCGATACTCGTGCCGCTTGATCTCCTTGACGCATCCGACTTGCATCGTTTGCCTCCTTGGGTATTTGGGGATTTCCTTCAGGTTCCCACGAGTTTCGTAGGCCGTCAAGAATAACTTACGGATTTCGTAATGAATCGATATAAATATAGCGATTGTAAAGGTTTACATGGAGAGATTGGTGTCATTTATCGGTTGGCTGGCCGCCCAACAGGAGAGAGCCCGGTGTTGTAGGTGGATCAGACGAACTTCGAGTAGTTTCTGAGGGTCACGAAGCTTTCGGTGGAGACTATGCCCTCCACACTGGCGAGTTGTTCAGTAAGAAAGGAGACCAGCCCACGGTGGGAGTCGAGTAGAAGCTCAACGATGAGATCGTAGCGGCCCGCGACGATAGAGACCGAGAGCACGTCCGGAAGGTGGGAGACTTCCTCGGCCTTCTCCTTGAGCTGTCGGGTAGCTGCAATACTGATCCCGAGCCAGACGACCTGTCGGTCCTGCAGTATCTCCGGATTGATCAGACCACGCAGAGAGAGCACTCCCTGGTCCTTCATCCGTTTGATTCGCTGCCGGATCATCCCCTCCGACACACCCAGCTCCTTGGCAATGGCGCTGTTGGAGATGACACCGCTTCTCAGAAGAGAGATTATCTGCCAGTCCCGTTCGTCCGGGCGGTAATTCTGCTCGCTCATCCGCCCCTAATAATCGCAGACTCATCGTCGGAGGGCAAGAAGTTCGCCATCAAAGGACCCGATCTCGGCCGAGAGATCCTTGGCGCCTCCTGTTTTGACTTGAGCCGCATGTGTTAGTCTGACACGCGAAGTTCAGCGGTCCTGGCGCCAATATACTAAAGGGAGATAGAAGCGTTGAACTCATGGACAAAAAGAGCAAGGTGACGACGGCAGATGGAGCAGCAGAAAGAGCTCACCATTCTCTATCAGGATGAAGAGATCCTCATCGTGGACAAGCCCCCGGGGATGCTGGTCCACCGCAACGCCTGGGATCCCCACGCACCCACCTGCGTGAACTCCCTGGCCGGAAAGCTGCAACAGCGGGTGTACAACATTCACCGCCTCGATCGGGGCACCTCGGGGGTTCTCGTCTTGGCCCTCTCCCCGGAGAGCGCCAAGACCGTGGCTGACGCCTTTCGCGACCGCCTGGTGAGCAAGCGGTACCTCGCCGTCGTTCGAGGCCACCTCGACGCTCCGCGAACCGTGGATACCCCGATTCGTAAAAAGAACGAAAAAGCGTTCCACGCGGTAACCCATGTCACTCCGGTAGCATCGACGGTAGTGCCCGAACCGGTCGGACCCTACGAGGAGGCGTGGTTCGGTCTGGTGGAGATCGACCTGGAGACCGGCCGGCGCCACCAGGCTCGACGCCACCTGAACTACATCGCCCATCCGGTAATTGGAGACAAGCAGCACGGTGACAATCGGAACAACCGCTTCTTCGCCGAGCGCTTTGGCGTACGGGAGCTCTTGCTCAGAGCCGTGAATCTGGAGTTTCCGCACCCCCGGACCAGTGCTCCGGTGACCGCCTTTGCGGGATTGCCCGGATGGTGGCGGGAGCTTCTGAGAGCCGCCGATCTCCTCCCACCGGAGGAGTTCCTGCGTGAGCCATCGGTTGGGATTGGGGAAGGAGTTCCTCGCGAATAAGTCACTACTTCCTGGCTGGTGGGAGTATGATGGAAGAAAGAGCAGGAGAGAGAAATGAAACTACGGGAGCTTCATCCAAGAGAAGCGATATCCGAGACGATGCACCGCATCTACATCTTTGGCATGACCACCACCAGCGGCGGCAACATCTCGGTTCGTGAGCCGGATGGCACGATTTGGATAACGCCGAGCGCCGTGGACAAGGGAGGCTTGCGGCCGGAACAGATCGCCAAGGTGCTTCCGGACGGCACGGTGGAGGGACCCTACCCGCCCTCCTCGGAGCTTCCCTTTCACCAGGCGATATACGATGCCCGGCCGGAAATGGGAGCGATTATTCACGCCCACTCTCCGGCGCTGGTTTCCTTCAGTATTGTCCGGCAGGTACCGGACACGACGATTATTCCCCAGGCGCATCAGCTCTGCGGGGATGTGGGATACGCGCCCTACGAGCTTCCCGGCAGCAAGGAGCTGGGGGCGAGTATCGCCGAGAGCTTCCGCTCTGGGGCGACCTCGGTGATTATGGAGAACCACGGAACCGTGGTAGCGGGGAGCGATCTCGGTCACTGCTTTCAGCGCTTCGAAACCCTGGAGTTCTGCGCCCGGATACAGATCGAGGCGGCGGGTATCGGTGAGCCCAAAGGTCTCAACGCCGAGCAGCTCGGCCTTATGAGCGAGGAGCCCGCAACCCTTACGGAGCGAAAGCCGCACACCCCATCGACAAAGGAGCTCGCCCTCAGGGGTCATCTGATCGAGATGGTGCGCCGGGCGTACCGGCAGCGTCTCATTATCAGCACCTACGGAACCTTCTCAGCTCGGATTGCGGATGACGCCTTCCTGATCACCCCCTACGGCGAGGACCGCTACCTGCTCGAACGCCGCGACCTGGTGCACGTCAATCGCCGCGGACAGGAACCGGGAAAGCTTCCGAGCCGGTCGGTCCGTCTCCACCAGCGCATATACCGAGATCACCCCGAGATAGACGCTGTCATTACCGCCCAGGCCCCGAGCGCCACGGCCTACGCCGTCGTCGGCGCTGAGCTCGACACCCGGACCATTCCGGAGAGCTACATTCTCCTTCGGGACATCCCGGTGCTCCCCTTCGGCGACCAGTTCCGGGAGGGCAAGGAGATCTCGGGCTCTCTGAGCGAGAAGCGACCGATTCTCCTTCTGGAGAACGACGCCCTCCTGGTCACCGGAGGGAGCCTCGCGGAAACCTTTGACCGCCTGGAGGTACTCGAGTTCAGCGCCCGCTCTCTGAACCAGAGCCGCCCCCTGGGCAAGCTGGTGCCCATAAGCGATGAGGATATATCGAAGCTCCGGGGTAAATTCTTTGGGGAGTTCGGATAAAAAAAGGCCGGCGCCTCCCCGAAGGGATTCGCCGGCCGCTACTGATGGTGAATACCGCGCTTACTCTTCGATCGTAATCGCTTCTGCGGGGCATTCCTCAGCCGCCTCTTTGGCGACATCTTCGAACTCTGCGGGCACGGTGTCGACCTTTACCTCGGCGATTCCTTCGTCGTTCATCTCGAAGACGTCCGGAGCGAGGTTGGGACATACACCACAGCCAATACAAAGATCAGGATCAACGGTTGCCTTCATGCGTTGCTCCTTTCATATGGGGATTTTGACGGATATTCTTTCGACCCGACCCCTATATCTTGCACCATTCAGGACCTTTTCGTCAAACATGACGTAAAAAAAGTGAAAGGACGCACAATAACATGAACGGACAGATGGAACTCAAGAGGAAGTACGGTCTCGTCCACGTTCCGAACCGACATCGCCTGGAGCGATGGCTCCGACGATACGAAGAGCTCCGAGATGAAGGAGAGCCACCGGAAACCGCGGGACTCCGGGCGGCCCGGGAGGTCTTTCCCTATGAGGCTCGGGAGCGCAACGCCCCAGATCTGCCGACGGCGGAACAGGTTGCCGCGGCCCTAACGGAAGGCTTTCCCTCCTGAAGTCCCGGGACCGGAAAGTCGGGCCTGGATGCCGAGCTGCCCGGCCAGGTAGAGCTCTCCCTGGTGGTACCGGTCTTCCAAATAGCTTCCCGCAACAAGGGCCCCGAAGAATGAAACGCTCTCTCCGAGCTGCCGAGTGTAAATGCCGAGGGCGTTGAGGCGGTGGTTTGTCAGATCCGCATCCGCCACCTGTCGGAGAAAGTACTGCCCTCCGAGCCGGAGGTCCGGGGTTACCGTGTAGAGGATGGTCAGCGTGTTGGCCACCACCGTGTCTCTAAAGGCGATGACCGTGTCGTAGGCCGGCTCGTAGAAGTACCGCTCCCCGGGATTACTCACATTACTCCCGAAGTCAAAGACGTCGATCTTCAGCTCATTTGCCATAATCACCCCGGCGTAGGCTGCCTTTAGTCTGGGAGCGAAGGTGAACCGAAACCCCGCTCTCGCCTTGTCCTCGGAGCTGTCTGAGAGCTCGTCATAGTCGGCGCCATACTCCGGGACCTCATAGAAACCGGAGTCGAAGGCGGTGATCGTCTGCCGCGCCGCCACACTGGCTGTGAAGTCGAAGAGCGCCAGCGGTTCCCAGTAGAGGTAGGCGCCGAACTCCTCGTAGGCCGGGGAGAGCTGATTGCGCACCCCGAGATCGAGCTTGGCCGGATCCCAGAGAATACCGCGCTGCTCCTGGAGCGGGATCCGGTACCAGAGACGGCTCGTAAGGGCGAGAGCCGTGGGATTCATCCCACCCTCCAGGGCGTGGTCGGTATAGAGGCCTCTCCTGGCAAGCTGCGCCGAGAGCGGAAAAAGAGCCAGAAAGAGGAAGAGTAGCGTCGCCGAGGTGAGCCGTTTCATTGTCCTGCTCCTGAAGAATCGGTTCTTGAATAAGTATACAGATCTATCGTATGGTCTTACCATGTCATCAGCTGTGGCTACTCGCCTGAGAGTACCGAAGGAACTCGAGGAAGTTCTTTCGGCCGTAGAGGTTATCTTTCCCGAAAATCGGGCTCAACTACTCTCCCTCGCCTTTGGTGAGGGCGATGCCGACTGGTTCGAGGTCGCCTACGACGTGCCCGGCAAGGGCCGGTACGTGGAAGCAACCGTCGCCCGTTGCAAAAACGGCGCCGCCGTAAACTACCCCGAACCTTACATGCGCCGCCGTGACCCCGAGGCGATGGTAATCGCCGACAACCGCCCCACGGACAAGAGGCGGTACGCCGAGCGGTTCGGTGGCTCCTTTGACTCGGTCCGGAGCGAAACCTTTGAATGGCTCAAAAACCAGGGCCGCCTCGTGGTGCTTCCATTCTACTCGGGAGGAAGCGACGCCGGCTACCCGACGTTGCTCGTCTCCCCGGACAACGCCGGCTTTTTCGTAGCCGGCCTGGCGGACTTGCAGGGATTCATTCCTCGAGATCAGATCCCCGAAGACTTTGCACCCCAGGGAGTGATCTATCTCGCCCCACCCTTTCGGCACACCCATTTCGAGGGGAGGCAGGTGGTCATTCATAATCGCCTCCCGGGGATGCATGAGCTCTTTAGCTACAATCTCTACCCCGGCCCCAGTGCAAAGAAAGGTGTCTACGGGATCCTCCTCACCATCGGCGAGCAGGAAGACTGGACCACCTTGCACAGCTCGGCAGTGCGCCTCATTACCCCCTATGACAACGAGTTCGTCATTATGCACGAGGGCGCCTCCGGAGGCGGTAAGAGCGAAATGACCCAGGCGATCCACCGGGAAGAAGATGGGCGCATTCTCCTCGCAGAAAGTATCGTCACCGAAGAGGACCACTACCTCGAGCTCATGGATACCTGCGGGCTCCATCCGGTGACCGACGATATGGCCCTGGCGCATCCGGTTATTCAAACTCCCGGAAAGCGGCTTCGAGCGGAAGACGCCGAAGCCGGCTGGTTTCTCCGAGTTGACCACCTCAAGCAGTACGGCTCGGAGCCGAAGCTCGAGCGGCTCTGCATAAATCCGCCGGAGCCCCTCATTTTCCTCAACATAGATGGAAAGCCCGGGGCCACCGCCCTCATTTGGGAACATACGGAGGACGAGCCCGGAAAGCCGTGCCCCAATCCTCGGGTTATCATGCCGCGCCACTTTGTTCCCGACGTGGTGGACGGACCGGTCTCGGTGGACGTACGGAGCTTCGGGGTTCGTACGCCCCCCTGCACCAGAGAGAAGCCCAACTACGGCATAATAGGCATGCTACACATCCTGCCGCCTGCCCTGGCATGGCTCTGGCGGCTGGTGGCACCGAGGGGCCACTCAAACCCGAGTATCGTCACCAAAGAAGGTCTTTCCAGCGAGGGCGTAGGCTCCTACTGGCCCTTTGCCACGGGAAAGAAGGTCACCCAGGCAAACCTGCTCCTCGACCTCATACAGGAGACGCCGCAGACCCGATTCGTGCTCATCCCGAACCAGTACATCGGGGCGTATCACGTCGGCTTCAAGCCTGAGTGGATTAGCCGGGAGTACCTCGCCCGCCGCGGAAGCGCCAAGTTTCCGCCGGAGAAGGTAATCGAGTCCCGCTGCCCCCTCCTCGGCTGGAGTCTCCGGCAGATTCGGGTCAACGGACAGGTAATTCCGAAGGGGTTACTCAACGTCTACGAGCAGCTCGAAGTCGGCGAGGAAGGCTACGACGCGGGGGCAAAGATCCTCGTGGACTTCTTCAAAGAGGAGCTCAAGCAGTTCCAGACCGAAGAACTATCGGACCTCGGGCGGCGCATAATCGACCTCGCCATGAACGACGCCACGTTGCAGGAGTACGCGAAGATCCTGCAGCAGTAACTCTTACCCCGGCGAGCTCATTCGCCCCTAACCCGCTCCTGCCGCTGGGCGTCCACCACGGTAATCGCCACCATGTTGACGATTTCCCGAGCGGTGGTGCCGAGCTGCAGCACGTGGACCGGCTTTGCCATTCCCATGAGAATCGGCCCCACGAGCTCGCCGCCCCCGGCCTCACCGATGAGCTTGTAGGCGATGTTTCCCGCGGAGAGGTTAGGAAAGATCAGCGTGTTTACCCGCTCCCCCACCAGCCGGCTGAAAGGGTAGTTCTCCCGTAGAAGCTCCGGGTCGAGAGCGACGTTCGCCTGCATCTCCCCGTCGAGAACCAGCTTCGGATACGCCTCCTTCGCCTTCGCCACCGCCTCGGCGCACCGCACCGACTCCTCGCTCTCGGTGGAGCCGAAGTTCGAGTGCGAGAGCACCGCCAGCACCGGTTCCACGCCGTAGTATCGCACCACCCGGGCGGTGAGGCCGATTATCTCCACGAGCTCATCCGCCGTGGGCGCAAGATTTACTGTCGTGTCCGCGAAGAAGTAGAGCCCCCGCCTCGTCTGCACCATGTACATTCCCGCAACCCGACCGACCCCCGGTTCGGTGCCAATAATCTGCAGCGCCGGGCGCACGATTTTCGGGTACTCCTTGGTGCGGCCGGAGACGAGACCATCACCCTCACCGGCAGCGAGCATTGCAGCCCCGAAAAAGTTGCGATCCCCCATGAGACGAACCGCGTCTTTGTAGGTAACCCCGCGTCGCTGCCTCCGCTGGTAGAGATACTCCGCGTAGCGACGGCATAGATCCTCTTCCTTGGCGGGGTCGATGATACGACACCCCTCGAGGCCGCGGATCTCATTCTTCTCGACAAGCTCATCGATTCGCCCGTCCTGCCCGAGGAGTATGGGCTCAGCGATCCCCTGCTCCCGAACGATTTGTGCCGCCTTGAGCACCTCGTAGTCATCCGCCTCGGCAAAGATTATCCGCTTCGGCTCCTTTCGCGCCTGGTTGATGATGGAGGTTATCATCTTCTGTCCCGAGCCGACCCGCTCGAGGATCTGCGCCTCGTAGTTTGGCCAGTCGGTGATGCTCCGTCGGGCGACACCGCTCTCGATGGCCGCCCGGGCAACCGCGGGAGCCACGGCGGTTATGAGTCTCGGGTCCAGGGGTTTCGGTATGAGGTACTCCGGTCCGAACTCGAAGCTGTGCTGCTCGTAGGCGCGGTTCACGGTCTGAGGCACCGGCTCCCGGGCAAGCCTGGCGATAGCGTGGGTGGCGGCGATCTTCATCTCCTCGTTGATCTGCCTGGCCCCGGCGTCCAGGGCGCCCCGGAAGATGTACGGGAAACCGAGGACGTTGTTGATCTGGTTCGGATGGTCCGATCGGCCAGTGGCGATGACCGCGTCCGGACGCGCCGCCTTTGCCTCATCGTAGGAAATCTCCGGTTCCGGGTTTGCCAGCGTAAAGACCAGGGGCTTCTTTGCCATGAGCGCGAGCTGCTCGCCGGTTATGATGCCGCCCACGGAGAGGCCGAGCAGCATGTCCGCTCCTCGGAGAGCTTCGCTAATGCCGCCGAGCCTGCGTCCCGTGGCAAACTCCGCCGCCGGAAAGCTCCAGAGCCCCTTCTCTTCCGCCCGGAGCGTCCCGGGGTGCTCCCGGTCGATCACCCCATCGGCGTCGATCATGACGATATTCTCCCGCCGGACGCCCAGGGTGCAGTAGTATCGGGCGCTCGCCACCGCCGCAGCCCCGGCGCCGATGACGACGATAGTCAGTTCCTCGATGCGCTTGCCCACCACCTCGAGGCCATTTAGGAGGCCCGCGGCGGAAATGATCGCCGTGCCGTGCTGGTCGTCGTGCATCACCGGAATGTCGATACGCTTCTTGAGCTCCTCCTCTATGTAGAAACACTCCGGCGCCTTTATGTCCTCCAGGTTAATGCCACCAAAGGTGGGCGCCAGGCGCGCTACGGTCTCCACAAACGCCTCCGGCTCCTCGGCGTCGATCTCCAGATCGAAAACGTCGATCCCGGCGAACTTCTTGAAGAGCACCGCCTTACCCTCCATTACCGGTTTCGACGCTACCGGGCCGATCGCCCCGAGACCGAGGACGGCGGTTCCGTTGGTGGCCACCGCAACGAGATTTCCCCGGGCGGTGTAGGCAAAGGCGGCGTCCGGGTCCGCCTGAATCGCCCGGCACGGCTCGGCCACCCCCGGAGAGTAGGCGAGAGAGAGGTCATACTGCGTGGATATAGGTTTTGAGGGTACTACTTCTATCTTTCCCGGTCGTTCTCCCTCGTGATAGGCGAGGGCTTCATCCCTTCGGCTCATGGAGAGAAGGTAGCCAACCGGGGAGAACTGTGCAAACCCGGAGCCCTACATTTCCACCGAGGCGTTTATGCCTAGGGCGATCCCTCGAAGGAGCAGTTCCAGGTCCTCTATGTAGAGCGGGCTCGCCGAGTCGTCCGTGGAAAACGCGTCGCTATTACCGTTTCGGTCGTAGTAGGTCCCGGAAATCGTAAGGGGGTGAATGATATGGCGATAGGTTCCGGAAAGGACGATTCGGACCGGAGGAAAGCGCATCCCGACTCCGGCGCCGGCGAGAAAGCCGTAACCCACCCCTGAGTCCACGGAAAGATCGTTTACGCCGACGATTTCGCTCCCGCCGCCGCCGTTCGCCTCTCGAAGCTTCTCGAAGTCCTCAACCATGGCGCCGTTCAGTGGCCGGAGGGTGAGATTGAAGTTTATGATGCCGCCGCCGTAGAGATCGAGAAAGACCGGACCCGCCGGCAGCCGAACCAGTATCATCAGGTAGGGAGAGAGGGCGTCAGCGTAGAACCAGGGTGCTGATACGTCGATGGAGTCGCCGCTCCCGTCGTTGCCACGAGGCGTAAGACCCCAGACCTGGTTATAGGTAATACCGAAGGGAAGGGAGAGCACCGGGCCCAGGCCTAGTGAGGTTTCCAGGGCTGTCTCCACACTGAGGCTTCCTTCCTGCTGCTCGAATGTCGAAAGAGGAAGAAAGAAGGAGATCCCCCCGCCTACCTCCTGGGCCGGCAGCAGAGTAACAGCTCCGATGGCTCCGATGAGTAGAACAAGGGCGAAGAGTTTCGCTTTCACTGTCGAACTCCTTTAATAGCGACCTCGGCCTAGTATAGCATGGAGGCATGAGTTCAGCAGGCCGCTTTACGGCTGAAGTTCAGGAGATCAACCGTCGATACTTGGAAGCGATGGCTGCGGAGACGGAAACGCTCTTCGCCCGATCCTATCCATCCCCCGAGGCGGGGGCCGCTTTCTTTCGGGAGCTCCAGACCCAGATGCCCCTCGAGTCCGCTCAGCAGGCGTGCATTACGGTACTGCGCTTCCTCGAGGGTGGGTACGACGACGGGAGCTTTGTCTTTACGGATCCTGAGTTCCGGGGATTGAAGCTCCTGAGAGACAACTACGGTGATTCGATTAGCTCCAGGGACTTCGCCAAACTCGACGAGATGATCCGCGTTCTGGAGAAGAGCAATCCCCCAGAGTGAGAGTGGGAGCAACAGATGTACTTCAACCGACGCGAGCGACAACAGATTGTTCCATCCATGGATGACGAAGAAATAGACCGACGACTCCGGGAGTCCGCAGACCGATTAGCCGAGCTTCCGGAGACCTACCGCTCCTTCGGTCCCTACTGGTGGATCGTGAAAGGAGCCCTCAGAAGCCAGAAGCGGCGGAGAGCCTGGTTTATCGGCCCTGCCGATGATCCGGAGCTCATGAACGATGGGGATCGCCGAGAGACTCGGGAGCTTCTCGAAGAGGGATTCTTCTACTTTGACCAAGACTCCAGAGACGGAATGCCGATTCCGGACCTCCACCTCGTCGAGGGAAGGCGGGGAGCCTTCGTCTACCAACTCCAGGATCCGGACGCGGGCCGACAGCTCGACCTCTTTGAAGAGGTCGAGAACCAGGAGCGCCTCCGGGAGCAGTTCCTGCGCAACACCGCCTCCTACCTCCCCGGACCGTGGCTCCAGGCGGGAGATGAAGCAGTGACGGAAGGTGAGCACCACCTTGCGGTGGCGCGATACAAGCGCGCCCTCACGGTAGCCCACGATGAGGAGAGTCGTCTCCAGAGCTGGTTACGCATTGGCACAGCCCTGGACGAGGCTGGGCACCACGAGAAGGCGATAGTCGCCTTCGAGCAGGCGTACCGCCGGGGCAAAGAGGGCTGGATCCTCGGTCTTATCGGTCAGGCCGCCCTCGCCGCGGGCCGCTACGGAGAGGCGGCGAACCGCTTTAGCGCCGCCCTGGAGACAATGCCCGGAAACCCGGAGTACCAGGCCGGCCTCGAAGCGGCCAGAGCCCGTTTGGCCGAGCAGGACAGAGAGCTCGCTATCGGGTGAGCCCCCCGCCGCCCCAGAGCGGGGCCGGGTAGACGCCGCTCTTCTGGAGCTCTCGGACCGCCTCCACCGTTCGCGGCTTGTCCTCCCGGTAGGTAATACCGAACCACTGAGCGTCGCTGCTGAGAACCCGACACCGGCTCGTGCCTGCGTCTATGCGGTCCTGCACCATGGTCGGGATGTAGTACTCGGATTTTGGCTGCGTGCCCTTCTCCCGAAGAAACCGGGCGAAGCCTTCCTCGATGTGCCCCATCACCGCCGGGCTGAAGCCCCACATGTTCATAGAGCAGAGCTCCTTGCCGGAAAACGTTGCGATGAGCTCGCCCTTCTCGTCCCAGCTCCCGATGCCCCCGTCGTCCTTTCGGCCGATCTTGGTGTGCTCTACCACTCCGGTGAGATATCCCTGGTCGTCGACTTCGCATATGCCTCGGGAGACCGTGCCGTGCTCGGAGAGGGTGTTTTCCAGGACGTATCCGACCATGGAGTACTCCGTGGAATCCGGAGACATCCCTGAGAGGTGGTGACCGAGAGTCGCAAAGGCTTCCCGCCCGTAGAAATCGTCGCCGTTTATGACGGCAAAGGGCTTACGGATCGCCTTCCGGGCGGCCCAAACGGCGTGGGCGGTACCCCAGGGCTTCTCCCGAACGGCGCTCACCTCAAAATCTCCCGGAAGGTCGGCGAGCTCCTGGTAGACGTACTCCACCTCCGCTTCTCCCTCGAACTTACCTGAGAAGAACTGACGCACGTCCTCCTCGATCTCTCGGCGAATGACAAAGACGATGCGATCAAAGCCGTGCTGCAGAGCGTCGTAAATCGAGAAATCTATCAACGCCTCGCCGTTGGTGCCTACCGGATCGATCTGCTTTACCCCGCCGTACCGACTTCCCATACCGGCGGCGAGGACGAGTAGTGTTGGCTTCACCTCGAATGACCTCCTGGATCTGACTGCTGCTTTTTTGTGTGTTACCAAGCTACCACGCAGTGCGGAGCGTTGAGTACCCCCGGCTCAGCGTAGTAGAGTTGGAGCGTAAGGGGACCACAATGAGTGAAATCACGTATCAGAATCTGGACAGCTGCGAGAGCTTTCGACGCCTGGCCGAGAGCGAGCCGTATCACGTCACCAAGCTCACGGTAGGCAGGATCAAGGAGCAGGACCTCCCGGTGGTGGAAGGATTACGCTACAATTTTGCCGCAAAGGCCGTAAGTAGCTGGGCCATCGACCAGCTCGTCGTCCTCGGAGAGGAGCAGCAGATCCTCGGTAAGTTTCGCGCCCTGGCCAACGGGGAGGTAATGAACACCGGAGAGAAGCGAAAGGTGCTCCACCATCTCCTGCGCGGACAGCTCGACAAACCGGTCACCGAAAACGGCAGGGACCTCGGCGCCTTCTACAAGGAACAGCTCGACCGGGTCGAGGCGTTCGCTGAGGCGGTTCATTCCGGAAGGATCACCGGCTCCACGGGAAAGCGGTTCGAGCGGGTCATTCAGATCGGTATCGGCGGTTCGGATCTGGGACCGCGGGCGCTCTATATCGCCCTTCGCCACTATCTCGACGGAGAGGGCAGGAAGCCCTTAATGGAGGCTGGCTTTATCTCCAACGTCGACCCCGACGACGCCGCGGCAGTGCTTCAGGGCATCGATCCCGAACGGACCCTCTTTGTCCTTGTCTCCAAGAGCGGCACCACCCAGGAAACCCTGACAAACGAGGCCTTCGTGATAAACGAGCTCGAAAAGGCGGGTATCCAGGGCCTAGAGCCGAGAAAGCACATCGTTGCGGTCACTTCCGAGACCAGCCCCCTGGCCAAATCCTCGGAGTACCTCGACGCCTTCTTTATCGATGACTACATCGGTGGTCGCTACTCCGGCACGAGTGCCGTGGGAACCACGGTGCTCTCCCTCGCCCTCGGGAGCGACGTGGTCCGGGAGCTCCTCGATGGTGCCCACGAGGCGGACCGGGAGGCGTTTAATCGCCCCTTGCACGAGAACGCCACGGCCCTGGACGCTCTGATCGGCGTCTACGAGCGCAACGTCCTCGGACTGCCGGCGACGGCGGTGCTCCCCTACTCCCAGGCGCTGGTACGCTTCCCCGCCCATTTGCAGCAACTCGACATGGAGAGCAACGGAAAGCGGGTGAACCGGGAGGGTAAGCCGATCACCTACCGGACCGGTCCGGTTATCTTCGGCGAACCCGGGACCAACGGCCAGCACAGCTTTTACCAGCTCCTGCACCAGGGCACCGACATCGTCCCGCTCCAGTTCATCGGATTCCGGGAGAGTCAGCAGAAGAAGGATGTGGAGTTCGACGGCTCATCGAGCCAGACCAAGCTCAACGCCAATCTGGCGGCGCAGATTATCGCCTTTGCCATGGGCCGGGAAGCAGAGAACCCAAACAAACGCTTTCCGGGCAACCGTCCCTCGAGTCTCCTCTACGCCGAACGTTTAACGCCCCGAGTCCTTGGAGCCCTTCTCGCGCACTACGAGAACAAGGTGATGTTCCAGGGCTTTCTCTGGAACGTAAACAGCTTCGATCAGGAGGGGGTACAGCTCGGCAAGATACTCACCAAGGAGCTCTTGGGAGGCGCACCCTCAGCGGAGCTCCAGGCAGTGGCCCGGCTCCTCGGAGTACCGGTAGCAGGATAGAAGAAGAGCCCTCGCCCCGAGCGCGTGTCATCGTTGACCCGCCCCGGAGCGATGGTTACGATAAAGAAATATCGATTTGTCAGGAGAAGAAGATGGGACGAAAGTATAACTTCTACGCCGGTCCGGCTATCCTTCCGGAGCCGGTCCTCGAGGAGCTCCAGGCTGAGATTCGCGACTACCAGGGCACGGGGGTCTCTCTCGTCGAGACGAGTCACCGGAGCAAGGAGTACGACGCCGTCCACAACGACGCCAAAGACACCTTTCGCTCCCTTCTCTCCGTCCCGGAGAGCCACGAGATTCTCTTTCTCGGGGGCGGCGCGACTATGCAGTTCGGCATGGTGCCGATGAACTTCCTCCAGGGAGGAAGTTGCGACTTCACTCTTACCGGGGCCTGGGCAAAGAAAGCTCTTTCTGATGCCAAGAAGTTCGGCAACGTGGAGCTCCTCTTTGACGGCAGCGAGAGCAGTTTCACCACCCTCCCGGATCCGTCGACGCTCCGGCCCCACGCCGATGCTCGATACCTGCACATCACCAGCAACGAGACTATCGGGGGCCTGCAGTGGAAGAGTTTCCCCGACGCCGGGGATGTCCCCCTGGTCGCCGACATGTCCAGTGACATCATGAGCCGTCCGGTGGACCTCGCCCCCTTCGGTCTGGTCTACGCCGGAGCGCAGAAGAACCTCGGTCCCGCGGGGGTAACGGTAGTCATTATTCGCAAAGACATGCTCGAGAAGGAGGCGAAGAATCTCCCGGCTTACCTGAGCTATTCCACCCACGCCGAGAAGAACAGTCTCTACAACACCCCACCGGTCTTTTCCATTTGGGCCCTGAGCCTGGTCCTCCACTGGATAGAGAAGCTCGGCGGCCTGGAAGCGATCGCCGAGCGAAACAAGATGAAGTCCGCCCTCCTTTATGGCGTGATAGATGAGCTCTCTGATTTCTACAGCTGCCCGGTACAGAAGGAGTACCGCTCGGATATGAACGTCGTCTTTCGCACCCCTTCAGAGGAGCTGGACAAGAAACTCGTCGCCGGGGCAGAAGAAAAGGGCATGCTCGGCCTCAAAGGCCATCGAAGCGTCGGCGGGTGCAGGGCCTCGATTTACAACGCCATGCCTCTGGCGGGGGTAGAGACTCTCGCCGGGTACATGCGGGATTTCGCTGAGAAGAACGGATAGCTCTCACCGGCCCGGGCGTTCCATGCTCCGGGCCGGGAGACTTTTCAAGTAGCGCCGCGACGCTGTCCGTCGGCGCCCTTTTCGTTGTTCACCATACGGAGGGGCTGATGGGTCGCCTCGATCACATCTCGCCAGAGAGGTCCTTCGGGCTCCACGAAGTTGCGCTCGGAGACCGCCACCTTGATCGGGATGTGAACGAAGGTGTTGTTCACCAGGCTGATGAGGGTCTTGGTCTTTCCCGCCATGGCGGCGTGGACGGCGTTGTTTCCGAGACGGGAGCAGTAAACGGAGTCCGTCGGTGCCGCCGGGGCGCTCCGGACGATGTAGCTCGGGTCGATGTACTTGAGGTTCAGGGGCCATCCCTGCTCGCTGAAGTGCTTCTCGATTTCTTTCTTGAGGTAGACACCGATATCGCCGAGCTTCACATTTCCCGAGGCGTCGGTGGTCTTCTCGTTCGACGCCTCGAGGAGATCCTGCCCCGCCCCCTCGGCGACAATAACGACCGCATGGTTGCGCCGGTCCAGCCGCTTCTTGAGATGGTGGAGTAGGCCGTTCTCGCCGTGGAGCTCAAAGGGCACCTCGGGAATCAGGACGAAGTTCGCCTCGTGACTGGCAAGGGCCGTATGCGCCGCAATGAATCCCGAGGCGCGCCCCATAACCTTTACCAGCCCCACGCCGTTAATCGCCGAGTGCGCCTCGGTATGGGCGCTGTAGACCGCCCCGGTTGCCTGGGCCACGGCGGTTTCGAAGCCGAAGGATTTCTGGATGAAGCTCAGGTCGTTGTCGATGGTTTTCGGGATCCCGATAACTGCGATCTTCAGACCTCTTCGCTCTATCTCCTCGGCGATCTTGAGCGCCCCCTTCTGAGTGCCGTCTCCGCCGATGGTAAAGAGCATTGTCATGTTGAGCCGCTCGAGGGTGTCGACAATATCCTCCGTGCGATCACCTCCTCCCCGGGAGGAACCGAGGACCGATCCGCCGATCCGATGAATGTCATCCACCCCGTCCGGATTGAGAGGCATGGTGGCGATATTCTGGTCCGGCAGGAGTCCCTGGTAGCCGAAGCGAATGCCTGAGATGCGCTGCACCCCGTAGCGGTACCAGAGACAGCGGGTGATCGCCCTAATCACGTCGTTGAGCCCCGGACAGAGACCGCCGCAGGTCACTATCCCGGCGTGGACATGCTGCGGTGTGAAGTAGATCTGCTCCCGAGGTCCAGCCTTCTCGAGGAGATTTCCTTCTTCGTAACAGTCGCCCTCCTGGTTACTCGCCTCAATGTCAAAAATGATCTTCTCATCGTCCCGAACATAGTTGGCCAGGGCGTCGCCCTGCACCCGGGAGTACTGAATGGGAGACGGAACCTTCGGTTCGCCGAGCCTGGGAATCTGAAAATCGTACCTCATAGGGTAAAGATAGCATGCCCCTTTGCCGGTTGGCCAAGGCCCCCTGTGAGATGGCCTCCATTGACCAACCCGCAGGGGCGATTTACTCTGCAGCCATACCTACTGACCCGGGGGCAGTACCATGCGCGTTCTAATCGTCGGCGGAGCCGGCTACATCGGGAGTCACGTTGCCAAGGCGTTTATCAGCCGCGGACATGAGGTTACCGTCTACGACAATCTATCCAGTGGGCTTCGGCAGAACCTTCTCTCGAAGAGCGAGTTCGTCCACGGAGAGATAGCGGACGAACTGAAGCTCCGGGATCTCATGGCCACCTCCGGGATCGAGGCGGTAGTGCATCTCGCGGCCTTTAAGGCTGCGGGGGAGTCGATGATCATTCCCGAGAAGTACAGCCGCAACAACATCGGCGGAACCGTGGCGCTCCTGAACGCGATGACCTACGCCGGGGTGGGGCGAATCGTCTTTTCCTCTTCCGCGGCGGTCTACGGTGAGCCGGAGTACCTCCCGGTAGACGAGGCGCATCCCACAAAGCCGGAGAACTTCTACGGCTTCACGAAGCTCGAAATCGAGCGCCTCCTGCACTGGTACTCGCAACTGAAAAGTCTGCGATACGCCGCCCTGCGCTACTTCAACGCCGCCGGCTATGATCCGGAAGGGGAGATCACCGGACTGGAGCAGAACCCCGCGAACCTCCTGCCGGTTATCATGGAAGTCGCCGTGGGCAAGCGCAAGGAGCTGCAGGTCTTCGGAGATGACTACTCCACCGAGGACGGCACGGGGGTAAGGGATTACATTCACGTCACCGATCTCGCCGAAGCCCACGTAACGGCTATGGAGTACATAGACCAAGAGAACGCAGATCTCACGGTCAATCTGGGCAGCGAGAACGGAATCTCAGTACAGGAAATGGTGGACGTTGCGCGCCGAGTAACCGGGGAGCCGATCCCCGCGAAGGTGGTTCCTCGTCGCCCCGGAGATCCGGCGCGACTTGTCGCCTCCGCGGGTCTCGCGAAAGAGCTCCTCGGCTGGAAGGCGCAATACAGCGACGTGGAAACCCTCATTTCCACGAGCTGGAAGGCGTATCGCCCGGGCTAAGGATCCTTCGTCCGGGGGCGGCGCTTTTCGGGGCGACGCTGATAACTCGGACAGTGGTGTCCGGTGTTTCGAAAGACCACCCGACTCGGGAGCTCTCTGGACTGTATGCCGAAAACGCGGCAGCCCCGGGGAAAGGTCGGGTTCCAGGTGACGTAGAAGTGGACGCAACTCAGGCAGTCCGGCGGGCGCTCTCTTTTTTCCATACGCAAGCTCTCGGTATCGACAAAAATCCGCTTTACAACCGTTACCCGCAAGTCTTACGATTAAATCAGGACTAATCAACAGAGAGGGGCTTATGCAGACACACTACTACCTTTCAGTTTTCCCGATCGAAGCTCTCATCGCCTCACAGCTGGAGCCGGAGCAGTTCGGTCAGTACATGGCGATCGGATCAAAGAACGGATCCTACGAAATGATCATGTTCTTCGAGGTAGAAGGAGGCTTTGGCGACTACTTCGACTGGGACTACGCCAAAGAGCGGTGCGTCCAGCACGAGGGCGGTGAACCGAAGCACTCCGTCTGGATGTCAGTCTATCGTGTCCTCGAGCATGTTCCCGAGGACGCCCTGGGCAATCTCTATCTCACTACCAAGGACGGTCGCAGCCTCGCTCTGGAGAAGGGTGAGTACTCCGGGGAGAAGAAAGAGTTCTTTGTCTATCAGGAACTCTGCCCCCTCACTCCGCTGGTGGCAAGCGTATACGACCCCAAGAAGTTCGCGGCATACATGACGGACCCCACGAACAAGGTGAATGTCCCAAAGGTTGTCTTCGCGGACCTCAAGGTTATCGACTTCAACAATCCGGAGAACTCCGGGAACATCGGCGGCGCATACGATCGCAATCTCGAGCACCTAAAGGACTGCGTCAAAGACGTCTTGACCAATCCGGAGAAGCCGAATAAGAACGTGGAGCGCTCCATAGCCTCCTTTTCCTACCAGATTATCGGTCATGGGATCTATGTAGGCACCGGCAGCAAACTGGTGGAATACAAGATGCCCAGCGTGGAAGAGATTCGGCAGAACCACTTCCACTGGGGCCGGTCGGCGATGGTTCTCTAGCGGAAGGACCAGACAGCTCAGAACGAATCAATGAAGGGATCGGCTCCTCCGGGAGTCGATCCTTGACTTTGTATGGGGGCACCGTATACTGCAACCGACTAGCATGAACCATCACTTTTCTTGGACAGCGAAATTTGCAGCTCTTGGACTCTTCTTCGTTCTCCTAGTTTCCAGTTTGTCCGCCCAGGAGAGACGGATCTACAGCGCCGACGGCATCGACTACGCCCCAAAAGAGGCGCAGTTCCTCCTCACCGCCGCGGATCTCACGGAGAACCTCGACTACATCGAGTACAGTATCGATGGCGGCGAGATGATCCGCTACGAAGACCCGATTCGTATCGAGGAAGAGGGGCGTCACTTTATTACGTACCGTGCGGTGGACATAACCGGCAATGTATCCCGGGAGAAGGTGTACACAGTTGTAATAGACGGCACTCCACCTTCAATCTCGGCAAGCGCCGTGGGTTCTGCCTACGTGGACGAGGAGGGTTCTGCGTACCTCACCAGCGAGACAGCAGTGATTCTCGAGGCCGCGGATCGTCTATCGGGCGTTCGGCGCATCTTTGTGAGCATGGACAACGAGGAGTTTGTGCCCTACACCGGACCCACCCACTTCGAGGAGGAGGGAGAGCACACCGGTTACGCCTACGCCGTCGACAACGTCGGTAATCGTACCGAAACTTTTCAAGCCACCGGATTCGTCGACAACACGGCGCCGGCGGTTTCGGTGTTGCCGAGCCGTCCTTTCCGCACCTTTGGAGGGGAGCGCTACCTCGCCTCGGGAAGCGAGATCCTTGTTCGGGCGAACGACCGGCTCTCGGGTATAGAAACCGTAGAGGTCTCCGTAAACGGCCGTCCCTTCCAGAGCTACACCGCGCCGATACAGGTCAGCGGCTCCGGTTTCTACTCGATTCGCGGTCGCGCCACCGACCGGGTGGGAAACACATCCCGAGCCCAGGAGATCAGCTTCTACGTCGGCGTGGAAACTCCTGAGCCGAGCATTCAGCCCTTCGTGGACTGAGGGAGAAGAACAGCGAGGCAGGACGCCGGCGACCCCGTCCGGGGCCCGGCGCCGGCCCGACTCTACTATGAGCAGCGACAGGACACTTCTGGTTATTCCCAGACATAGCGACGAGAGCGAGGAGAAAGCCCACGCTTACGGACGAGAGCTGCGACGCCTCTGCAACACCCTCGGCATCGACGTTGCCGAGGAACTCGTGGTCCGGGTTGGCGACATTCACCCCGCTTACTACATCGGCCGGGGCAAGGCGGAAGAAATCGCCGCCCGGGTAGAAGAGGAAGAGTACGGTATCGTCGTCTTCGATGTTGATCTGACCCCGGCGCAGCAACGCAACTGGGACCGCCTTACAGGCGCAACCACCCTCGATCGGGAGGGTGTGATAATCGACATCTTCGCCGAGCACGCCCAGAGCAAGGAGTCAGCCTTGCAGGTGGAGCTCGCCCGGCTCGAGTACGCCCTCCCTCGTCTGAGAAACGCTTGGACGCACCTCTCCCGGCAACGGGGCGGGGCGAAAGGAACCCGAGGCGAGGGCGAGAAGCAGCTCGAGATGGACCGACGCATGGTGGTCGATCGAATCGCCCAGATCCGTCGCGAGCTGCGCTCCCTGGAACAGCAGCGCCGGACCCGGCGAGATCGACGGCGGTCGGTACCGGTACCCTCGGTGAGCCTGGTGGGCTATACCAACGCCGGCAAGTCTTCTCTGCTCAACGCCCTCACCAGAGCCAAGGTCGTGGTCGAGGATCAGCTCTTTGCTACCTTGGACCCCACAACGCGACGGCTGCATCTGCCCAACGGCACCGACTGCCTCCTCACGGACACCGTGGGCTTCGTCCGAAAACTCCCACACCATCTGGTGGATGCATTTGCCTCAACTCTGGAGGAGACCCTGGAGGCGGATATCCTGCTCCTGGTGGTGGACGCCTCGGACCCGGAGCGGGCGGAACACCTCGAAACGACTGAGCAGGTACTGAAGGAACTGGGCGCCGAGGGGAAGCCGCGACTCGTGGTGGTGAACAAGGCCGACCGGAAGTACGATCGAGGTAAGCTCCTGGCGGACATTAGCCGGATTGAGCCCTCGGTTCCGGTTCTCTCTACCTCGGCGACCACCGGCGAGGGTCTGCAGGAGCTGGTCACCGCCGTCCAGACCGCCGTGGACAACCTGATGGCCCCCGGGACCTACCGGTTGCCTCTCGATCGGTATGACCTGGTCGCCCG
>CAYZHV010000002.1:0-3875 GCA_964478055.1 uncultured Spirochaetaceae bacterium
CTCGGTCAGTGCGGGCTTCTCGATTAACAGCTACGCCTGGTACGCGGGCTCTCCGTACCAGCTCCAGAGCACCGGGGCATCGGTTGATTTCACCCCCGGGGCGATAGGCCTCGACCCGGGAGCGCAGCGGCTCGAGCTCTTTTACACCGTCATCGACGGAGCGGGTGTCGAGCAGCTCTACTCGGCGGAGCTCAACTTCGATGTGTACAACTAAGGTCAGTTATGAGCGAGAACGAACGATGAGGAAGATGAGGAACAAGAAGTCGATAGAAGCCGGTTGGCCGATTCTTCTCGCCCTCCTTGTGTCAGTACTAATAGTGTCGGGCTGCCTCAACCCGTTTCACTCTAAGTCAGCTACTCAGGACCCCACGGTAGCCGCGAGCAATGAGTCCGGTTCCACCGGGGGAATCGAAATCACAGTCAGCTCGCCCCTGACACTCTCCACCATCGCTCCCGACGGTACCGCCCTGGCAAGCAGCATCGCTCACTATTCGGTGCGCCTCGTTGATCCCTCGGGCACCTTCTCCGATGTCACCCGATCCAACGTAAGCCCTGGCTCCTTTCCGCTTCTTCTTGAGTCTCTCCACGCCATAACCTGGAATCTCACCGTCACGGCGTACAACAGCGCAGGCTTTGAGGTCGGGAGTTCAGGAGTTGTCTCCGCAGTGGTCACCAGCGGAGTCACACCTGTTTCAGTCACCATCACCGCCCTGCAAACGGGGAGCGCCGACGGTAGCCTCACATACAATCTCAGTTGGCCCTCCGGCCGGGTAAACGTCTCAGCTTCCTCGGTAGCGCTTATGGAAGTCACAAACACCGCGGATCCCCTCTCCGGAGCGGTTCCTTACCCCGGCTTCACCGAGGGGAGCGATTACAACTTTATTGGGGATACGCAGCTTAACGTGAACACCCAGGTTCCCTCGGGCACCTACTACCTGGAAGTGCAGTTGCATTCCCCCGCAGGAGTTGATCATCCTCCAATCTACGAGGCGGTGCAGATCTATGACCATCTCGGCAGCTCCAAGAGTGTCACCCTGACCGCGGCGGAGTTCACCGATCCCCCTGGCGCACCGGCTAACCCCATCGTCGTATTCGCAGGCGAGAACAGCTTTGCCCTGCGATGGAGCGATACGGTGAACACCGAGCTCGGTTTTCGGGTCTATGAGCAAGGCTTTGGCGCTCCGGTCGCGGATGTGGGCCCGGGGATCGAGGTGGCCCCGGCCCTAACCTCCCAAGCGTACTCAGGCGCGCCGATCGACGTCACCTTTGAGATCTACGCCTACAACGCCTTCGGGGAGTCTCCGGTTCCGTTGGTTGCTGATTTCCGGGTGGTTCCGGGCGGGCAGATGTCGAGCTTTCTGCCGTCAACTCACACCAATCAGCCGACCTGGGCGGCAGCGACCGACGCCGGTCGGCTCGACTGGGGAACTCTAGTTCCCGGGGGAGCAGACACCACCAACGTTTACGTCTCGAGCACCAACAACCTCAATGACGTAACCGCCCTGCCCGCAGCGGCGGCGAGCCCCGGCAGTTCCCCTTTCTCTTTGAGTACGATCGCTCCCTTTGTCCGGGGCAGCAGCTACTCCTGGCGAGTCGAGTTGGTAAAGAGCTCCGGGAATCCGGTGCGGGTCTTCACACCGGTAAGCTCCTTCTCTGTACGCAACCCCGCGATCTACGTCGACGGGGCAGCTGGGGCGCCAGGGACTGCCGGCTCATCGGGAGACCCAATAGACTCCGCCGGCGAGGCGATCACGATGGCGGAGTCGGGCGAGACGATATACCTTACCGCCGGAAACTACGTCGAGCCTCTATCGACTGTCCCGTCGAATGTATCCGTCTCAGGGAGTTGGAACGCCGCCTTCTCCTCCCAGGACCCGTGGCCTCCGACGACACTATTGCGCAATAGCAGTGGACAATACACGCTCGACCTTCAGAACGGGCCCACGACCCTCAGTCGAATAGAGGTGCGGTCAGGAACCAACGCCACCACCACCGGAGCGGTGCGTCTCAACGGAGGGGCACTCTCAATCAATGAGTGCGAGATATGGAGCGCCGTGGTCAACACGCCCGGAGACGGCCCCACCAACGCTTATGGCATTCTGCTCCAAGGGGGCACGGGTTTAGTAACCATAGAGAACTCCGAGTTCCTTCTGGACACCAGCAGTGACTCAGGCTCCATCTCCCAGATCCGAATCGGCAATAACTATGCGGGACAAGCTCAGATACAAGGCAACACGTTCTTGTCGCCTTCCGGCGGACTCAACAACGCAGGAGCCCTATACGGCGTAGATCTGCAGAGTGGAGGGGCCAGTACCGTTATCGTTGGTGCTGAAACGAACGTCTTTGACCCTGGGATTCATGATAGCGCGAATATGACGATCGCTTTCGTCAACTCTTTACGGCCGGACGCACAGCTTGTCGTTTCCGACAACTCGATCGGTGAGATAGCAGGTCCCGGTTCCTTCTTTGGTGTCCGCGTCGCCAGCGGAGCAGACTCCGTCCATGTTTTCGACAATCAGATTGAGTGTCAGGAGGACAACGGTAACGAGTACGCCGTTTCCATCGAAGGTCCTGCGCCGGATGTTCGTGTTTTCAACAATCGCATCCGGAATGTGGTCCCTCCGACAAGCGGAAGCAGCTACGGAATCGAGGTGCAGGGAACAAACAGTACACCCCTTATCTACAACAACGTGATCTATGGCGAAGGAACGTCGGGGCTCTGGTTCTATGGAATTACCGCCTACGATCAGCCGGTAACTGCATTGCACAACACGATCGTCACCGGCCATGCCGGGCCCTCCAACCTCATTTCAATCCGACCGAACACGCAGAACATCTCGGGGGTCACGGTTTCTAACAACATTCTCCGCAGGGAGTCGGGCACCTCAGTGACGGGGGTCTACGCCAACGGGACCAACACAGTGACCTTTGGCGCAATCCGAGGCAACGTGATCAGTGGTACCACCACACCCTACCGCCGCTCCGACAACACCGCACTCACGATCGCAGACCTCAACCTGGAGCCCTACGGCCTCGGCAATATTGACGTTAATCCGCAGCTCGGAGCAGTGGGCTCCTGGTTTCCTCTTACTGGAAGCACGCCGCTTGTCGTAGGCGCCGGAGGCGACAACCAGTACACAGGTACGGTCGCCGCCGACATCAACGGATCCGGTCGCACCGTCCCGGTCGCCCCCGGCGCGTACGAAGGGGGCCCGAGCGGAGCAACCCAGTTTGCCCTGAGCGCCCGGTGGGACTTCGAGCTCGGAGTGGCCCTAGAGGATTCGAGCCTTAACAGCAACACGCTAACCGATTTGGGTTCTGCGGCTTTCGTCTCACAGGGTGGTCGCCAGTCGCTCCGTCTCGACGAGGCGACCGATCAACTCAGGGTTGGCCCCACGAATAGCCTCGACCGGAGTGCCGGCGGCGAGACCCTGAGCTTCTGGTACTTCGGCAATACCTTCCCCCTGGGTAGCCTCATCCACCGGTACACCACCGGAAACGGCAGGCTCTGGTCGCTCTCCAACAACGTTGCCGGAAGCAACGGCGAGATCAACGTCCTGGATAGTGGCGGTTACGTCGGTGGAGGAATCTACCCCTTTGCCTCGAGCTTTGGCGTCGGCTGGAATCATCTTGCCGCATCCTTCAACACCGATACCGGTCAGGTAGCGGTCTACGCGAATGGCTCCTTAGTAATCACACGCACCTTTGCAACCGGCAGTCTCGGTTCCTCGTACCGCTACATCGGCCGACGTCCCGGGGGCACGGGATCCGACGAAGCCGCAAACACGGTTTATCTCGACGACATACGGCTTTTCTCACGACCTCTCTCAGCCACAGAGGTCCAAAGTATCTATAGCGAGTAGGCCAAGCAGTAC
>CAYZHV010000002.1:3885-28098 GCA_964478055.1 uncultured Spirochaetaceae bacterium
CGCCAAAGCGAAAGAAGCGGAAGAAAAGGAAAGGTAGGCCAAGCAGTACCAAGACGCGGGAATCTGGAAAAACCTGACTCTCCTCGTTATATTCATACCATTGACGAGGTAGGCGGGCAACGAACATGACATACCGGAAGGGCCGGTACGGTCTACTTGAACACGAATTAGTTTGGCAGTTTCTGGCGGCGCTTTTGGGCGCCATCGTCCTCTGGACGCTTACAAGCTGCGTCCAGCCCCTGGAGCAGGACCCGACGGCGGAAATACAGTTCGACAACACCGCCCCTCTGGCTGTTTCCGTAAACGGTCCGGACATGACGGGAAATCCGCAGCCCACCTGGAGCTGGACGCCGAACGACCCGGAGGCACAGCCGGTCTACCGGCATCGCATCAATGGTGGTCCCTGGAGCGAACCTACCAGCGACACGAGCTACACCCCGGGGGAGCCGCTGCTGGAAGGGGTCTACCTCTTCGAGGTTCAGCAACGTGACGCCTCGGGTAACTGGTCCTCCGCGGCGGTAAAAGAGACTCTCATCGTCACGGCGCCCTTTTTCATCACCGAGCCCTCACCCCTTACGAATCAGACCACCCTCTCCTGGAGCTGGCAGAGCTCCGGATCGATTTCCGCCACCGGCGTATTTCGCTACCGGGTCAACGGCGGCAGCTGGAGCGGGGAGTCAACTAACACGAGCCAAAGCGTAACCCTCTCCGACGGCGATCACAGCTTCTCCATTCAGGAGAAGAAGGTCGACGGAAGCTGGTCTCCGGAGATTGCCTCCAACATCACCGTAGATACAATTCCGCCGGCGGCCCCATCAGTGGTAGGCCCGGCGGCGCTGAGTTATCTTCCGGTGGACCTGACTGTCACTGGAGCCCCCGACGGGGCCGACATCTTTCAGTACAGCACCGACAACGGCGCTACATGGTCCGTCGAGCAGAGCGGGAGTGTTACGGTGGCTGACGGCGCCCTGGGCAATCACGTACCCGGAACCGCCACGGCACTCCTGGTGCGGGAGCGAGACGCCGCGGGGAACTGGTCTGCCCCGGCGGCAGCCCCGAATTTCGAGCTCGCCTACGCCGCCCGAGAGAGTCTCGTCTCCGGTGAAGAGCTCGGGGCACTGGGAAGTATGGATTTCTCCGGAGCCACCGGCGGAGTGTATAGGCTCTTCGCCGGAGCATACGTCTTCACTGACCTGGTGTTCGGCTATGAGGTCGATCCGACAGCGGGATTCGTCCCGCTTCCGACATCTCCCATCGCCGGCATAAACGTGACCGGGGGACAGTTGGGCAAGGCTGTTGCCACAGACAACACCGGTACCACGCTTTTTCTCGGCGAGTACATTGGAGACCGCGTAGAGTTGCTGGATGACGTCGGCGGCAGTTGGCAGTCGACATTCACTGACGCCGATTCAGGATTCTACGGATACGATGTCGCCCTCTCGCCGGACGGTGCAATTGCCATAGCCGGGGAATATGGCGCACCGAGTCTATTTGGTTTTACTGAGAGCGCCACCTGGGGTAGTCGGACAGCCTTCCCGGATCCCCTTGTGGCGGTAGATGGCAAATACACACAGGTCCTCGATATCTCCTCCAACGTCAGCCTGGGTAACTACATCGTGGTAACAAGCTCGGACTACCTAGCCGCCGACCCCGGCCTGGTCCACGTCCACTCCTGGGACGGCACGGGGGCTCCGGCACTCGCCGGCACAATCAATGGAGGGGTTGCAGCACCGTTCAGAGAGACCGGTCGAAGCCTCGCCATCTCCGAAAACGGTGAGATAATTGTCGCCGGAACCGAAAACGGCGCCGTGGCCTACAGAGTAAGCGGAGACTGGCCTACCACTATCGCCAGTGTGCCCACTCCCATCGTGATTATGGACGGCACCGCGGCCGGCACCGGCGACGCGGGTTCGAGCGTCGCGATCGACGCCACCGGCTCGGTTATCGCCGTCGGAAGCGCCGCGGACGACCAGGTAACTCTCTACAACCTCAGTCCCGCGGATGTGGTAACCGAGATCCGCACGATCTTCGGGCCCGTCGGCACGGACTTCGGAACGGAGGTAAGCCTCACCCCGGATGGAACAATCCTGGCGGTAGGCGCAGTGGATGGGGACGGTGGAGCGGGAGATGATGGAGCGGTGTTTTTCTTTGCGGTGAACCCTTAGGAACCAGGGCGCCAAGCGGGGCCCGGTCTCAATCAGAGCCGAAAGAAGCGGCGAATGCGGCGAACCGTCCGTTCGAGATAATCGCTGACAAAGTCGCTGTTCGCCTTGTCGCTGCGGCGCATGTTCTCGAGGAATTGCTCGTTCTCCAGGCGACGGTCGAGCATAACCTCCGCAAATCGGTCGGTGAGCTCTGGGACATCCTGGAGAATCGGGGTGAGGTTGTCCTTGGTTACTTCTACAACGGACGTCTGAACCAGGGCGGTAACCGTGGCCGACCGGGGCTCGCCGGTGAGGAGGGACATCTCGCCGATCACGTCACCTGAGCCGAGACGAGTCACTTCCACTCGGGTTTCTCGTGGTGAACGTTTGGTAACCTGCACGGCGCCGGAGGTTATGATGAAGAGAGAACCTCCCCTGGTGCCCTCCTCGACGATCGTATCGCCGGGAAAATAGGTTCGGCTGACTGCCTGTTCGGCAAGTTGATCGATGTGCTCATCCCCGAGGATGGAAAAGAGATCGGCGTGCCGCAGCTCGTCCCGAACCGTTGGAAGCTCCAGGGCTCTCTGGGGCGCCCGCTCTGTGGTGAGCTCGTACTTGTCCGCGGCAGTCCCAATGCCGGCGCGGTTCAAGTAGGTGTGGACGTTCATGTAGAGATCATTTCTTCCCGCAAAGTGCGCACCGTAGTCATCGAAATAGACGTAGACCATGTATCGGTACGGATTCCCGGACCCGTCGGCGAGGTTGACCACCGGAGCGGGGTTCTTCTTGACCGCGGTACAACTGAGAGCGGCCTCGAGCAGTAGCTGCCGTACGGTTGCCGGATCGTAGGAAGCGTCCACGGAAACGGTAAGCCAAATGGCGTACGCCTTGGTCGGCTTGGAATAGTTGTGAATAACGCTCTTGGAGACGTAGGCGTTTGGGACGATCAGGGTGCTTCCGTTGAAGGAGCGCAAATGGACCGCCTGCCAGGAGACGTCAGTAACCTCCCCCAGGGTGCCATCGGCCAGCTCGATCCAGTCTCCTACGGTAAAAGGACGCTCGAGCGTTAGGCTCACTCCAGAGAAGAGATCGGAAAGCACACTCTGAAGGGCGAGACCAACCACACCGACCAGGACGCCGGTGGAGACGAGGACTCCGCTGGCGGGCCGCTCGAAGACTGCCACCAAGGCGATCCCGAGAACCGCCACGTAGAGAACCGTGGCAACTATGTGCTGCAAAATACGAGGCGCCTCGCGGCCGTACTCCCGTTGAAAGTAACGTTGCCAGACAAAGCGACGAAGAATCCGATTGGCAAGCCAGGCCACGGCGACCCATAAAAGCGCCCAAATGGAGCGCCGGAGACTTTCGATCTCCGCTAGAGCTCCGCCGGAGGCGTTGATCAGAGCGTCCAGGGATATGAAGAATGCGGGAACGACAACGATGTCCAGGAGAAGTATGAGCGTGGGAACCCAGGCGGCCTCCGAACGGTTCCTGATACTCCTGCTGATGCCGAAGTAGAGTATGAGCAAAACAACGGGCACCACCCAGGCGGAGGGTGGAACTTCACCAAAGGTGTGCAGTAGCTCATAGATTGATGCCATATGGCTCCTTCTACACCAAGAAAGGTAGTGAAGAAAAGCCCGTAATTGCGCTTTTCTCTTCTATCTTACAACCTTATCGCGTGCCTCGGCGAGGTGCAGAGTACGACTTGGCGAGACCGTGACAAATAGAGTACATTGGCGGAGACTATCAAAGCCACCCGCCCGGCAACCCCGGACCAACCAAACGGACAGTATGGACATAAACCACGAAATAAATCGACGTAGAACCTTTGCAGTAATAAGCCACCCCGATGCGGGTAAGACTACCCTGACGGAGAAGCTCCTCCTCTACGGAGGGGGAATCCGGCAGGCCGGAGCGGTCAAATCCAACAAGATTAAGAAGACCGCTGCCTCGGACTTTATGGAAATCGAGAAGCAGCGAGGCATCTCCGTTGCCACCGCGGTTATGAGCTTCGAGTACGACGGACATCTCATTAACATTCTCGATACGCCGGGCCACAAGGACTTTGCCGAGGACACCTACCGCACCCTTACCGCCGTGGACAGCGTTATCCTCGTCGTCGATTCGGTCAAAGGAGTGGAGGAGCAGACGGAAAAGCTGATGGAAGTGTGCCGGATGAGAGACACGCCGGTTATCATCTTCATCAATAAGCTGGACCGGGAAGGCCGACCTCCCTTCGAGCTCCTCGACGAGCTCGAGCAGAAACTTAACATCCAGGTACGCCCTCTCACCTGGCCCATCAACATGGGACAGCGTTTCAAAGGTGTCTACAACCTGCACGAGCGAAACGTCTACCTCTTTCGACCAGGAAAGACGGTGGTGGAGGAAGACCGCTTGAAGATAGAGGATCTCAGCGACCCTCGGCTCGACAATGAGCTCGGCAGCGACGCTGGTCGTCTCCGAGAGGACGTGGAACTGGTGGAAGGGGTTTACGAGCCCTTTTCCCGGGAAGCGTATCGGGAGGGCAAGCTCGCGCCTGTCTTCTTCGGAAGCGCCCTCAATAACTTCGGTGTCCGGGAGCTCCTGGATACCTTCTTGGAGGTGTCACCACCTCCCGGGCAGCGTCCCGCAGACAAGCGATCGGTGGCACCGGACGAGGAAAGTTTCAGTGGTTTCATTTTCAAGATCCACGCAAATCTAGACCCTCGGCACCGGGACCGCATAGCCTTCCTGCGGATCTGCTCAGGCAAGTTCGAACGCTCCAAGGCGTTTCTCCACGTGCGACAGGGCAAAGAGATTCGGTTCTCCACACCCTACAGTTTCATGGCGGAGCGAAAGAACATTATCGATGAGGCGTATCCCGGAGACGTCGTCGGCCTCTACGACCGCGGGGATATGAAAATCGGCGATACCCTCACGGAAGGTGAAATACTCTCCTTTCAGGGGATACCAGACTTCTCCCCGGGAATTTTCAAGGAGCTCATAAACGCCGACCCCATGCGTTCGAAGCAGTTCAACAAGGGTATTCGCCAGCTCACGGAAGAAGGACTCGCCCAGCTCTTCACCCAGAACAAGGGGAACCGGCTTATCGTCGGTACCGTAGGAGAACTTCAGTTCGACGTCATTCGATACCGCCTGGAGAACGAGTACGGTGCTTCCTGTAACCTGAAACCTGTCCCCTACGAGCGGGCGTGCTGGATTACATCAGAGGATCCCAAAGCGGTAGACGAGTTCATTCGACTAAGGGAAGGACAGATCGCCTATGACAAGGACCACAGGCCGGTCTATCTCGCGAAGTCGGAGTGGCTCCTCAAGTCGCTCATCGCGGACCATCCGAGTATCGAGTTCCACTTCACTTCGGAGTTCAAGAGAAGGAGCTTGGTGAGCGCCTACTGACGCTTCGGGTCGCAGCTACGTACCTTGGAGGTATGCAGCACGGACAACAATTCTACAGGGAGCTCGCTGCCTATTATGACGAGCTCTTTCCAGTGGATCCCGAAGCGGTGGCCTATCTTCGAAGCCGCGCCACAGGTGGCCGGCGGGTACTTGATGCAGCCTGCGGCACCGGGGCTCACGTTGTCGCCCTGGAAGGACACGGGTTCGACGCCTACGGGATAGACAACTCCCCGGAAATGATCGAGATCGCCCAAGGGCGGCAGCCGAGCCGATTCGAGCGAATGGATATGCGGAAGGTTGCAGACCATCACCGTCGCCCTTTCTCCCTCGTATACTCCATAGGCAATTCAGTAACACACCTACCCCTGCTCGGAGACGTCGCGGGCTTTTTGACATCGGTCCACCAGGCGCTGGCCCCGAAGGGAGTCGCAGTCCTGCAGATTATCGACGTCAGTGACCTCGCCCCGGGCACGGTCTATCCGCTGCCGACCCTTGCGGGCAAGAGCGCCCGTCTCGAGCGGGCCTATACTGTCGACGGCTTGGGGCCGGACGAGACCCCGGAGGTCCGATTCGACGCTCAGCTCGATCTCCCTGGCGAAGGAGAGCCCCGAGAGCTCACCCAACGACTCCTAGGAATATCTCCGGACAAGCTCAGACTGCTCATGGAGGATCAGGGCTTCAGGAATGTGAAAATGACCGAAGGGTTTACTGAGACCGCCTACAGATCAACAGACTCCCGGGTGGCGGTGATTACCGGGTGCAAGTAGCTCGGCTCCGCAGTAAGGCCTTTACTGAGGCCAATAAAAAGGCTGCCCCACGCCCGGCGAGGCAGCCCACTCGTATCCAATCTGCAATGGCAAATGTGGCGATAGTCCCTAGGCCATCACGTCCACATTCTGGCCCTGATACGCGGCGAGCATTCCTTGCTTCTGCTCGCCCTCGATTCGCATATACTGACTCTGGTCGTTCCGGGCTGCCATTTCCGCCGCCTCATTGTCGGGGACGGCTTCAGCGGCTTCGTTGTCGCCGCTCATGCCCATCCGGGCCATTTGACTCTGCAAAACGGATGTGCTGTTTCCAATGGTGTCGATGGTCATAGTGCATCTCCTCCGGGTTAAAGAATAAGAAATAGCCGGGCAGCGTGACAAGTGTGGCACTTGACTTTTCGAGAGTTTATGCCTAATCTGAAAGCGGTAGGCTACAGGGGAGTGGATTCTGTAAGTCTATACATAACGGGGAATTAGCTCAGTTGGTAGAGCGGTTGGTTCGCAATCAACAGGTCACCGGTTCGAATCCGGTATTCTCCATTAGTGAGTAGTAGATTTCGGGGCGCCCTACTCTGGCTCTGCCTCGGGCTTGTCATCTCAGCCCCGTCGCTCTCCGCAGAGGAGAGAATACGCCGTTTTCAGAATCCCACAGTTCGAACTGGTCTCGGTTTCAGCTTTCAGAACGTCGCCTTTGACGTAAGAGAGGCTGGCCTCAGTCACGACGAAATCGTCGTCTCACCCAACAGCCCTATTCACTTCCTCTTCGGCGCGGAGTGGCAAAACGTTGGGCTTACCGCCAGGTTCAAGGTCCCCCTCTCGGACACGGAGGTCGAGGAACGAGGACGAACCCGGTTTGTTGATTTCCAGTTTCAGTACCATCGAGACCAGCTGGAAGTGGATCTGATCTATCAGCTCCACCAAGGGATGTATGTAGAGAACACCGATCGCTTCAGAGAACGGTTCAGCTCTATCAAGCTCCCGGACTTTGCGCTTCAGACCCTGGCGGCAAACTTCTTCTACGCCACAAACCCTAACTACTCTCTCTCCGCAGCTTACCGACTGAACGCGCGCCTCCGGCGGTCCGCGGCGTCTCTCGTCTGGCTCGGCGGTCTCTCGGGGATCTGGATGGAGGCTCCGGGGGGGCCCGCTCGGGGGATACCCGCCGCCGAGGGCACCGAAGCCGCTGAGGACGTCTACTTTGTTGCCCGGAGCATAAGCGGCGGCGCCGGCGGCACCGCTACGGTCCAGTTCGGTCCGTGGTTTTTCTCCCCCCTGGTGGGAATCGCCCTGGGTCCGCAACTCATAGACTACGCTGCCGTGGGAGACTCCGGCCGTCGCTGGACCCTGGCCCCCCTCATCTTTGGCCGGCTCAGTCTTGGGTACAACGGCGATGATTTCTTCGCCGCCTTTATTGGCAGCGCCGACTGGCGGGGCGTACAGGTCCCCCGAGTCTCCGCCACCCAGGGCACCTATCTCATCGAGCTCGTCGTGGGCAAAAGATTCTAATCTGCCCGGAGGGTGAGCGTTCTATTCACCCCTGGCGAGGATCTTCCCGATTACCTCTTTCAGAAGCTTTGCAGCCACCGCCGCGGTGACCCCACCGGCATCCCGCAACGGGTTGAGTTCCACAATGTCCGCGCCCACAATGGGCCCCTCGAGAGCGTGGAGGATAACCAGGAGCTCTCTGATGTTTATGCCCCCCGGCTCGTGATGGGAGACCCCGGGAGCGAAGGCGGGGTCGAGAACGTCGATGTCCAGGGAGAGATAGACCGGCCCGGAGGGTAGCATTTCCCGAGCCTTTTCCGGTGAGAAGTCGCGCATCTCGAGGGTTTGAACACCGAATCGGTGGATCTGCTCGCGCTGCTGAGTGGTAAGGGAGCGTAGCCCGATCTGCGTAAGTCCGGAGGCGAGCCCTTCTTCCATGATTCGGGCAAAGGGCGTGGCGTGGGAGAACCGATTGCCGTCGAGCTCGTCGTAGATATCGCCATGGGCGTCGAGGTGGAGGATCACCGGAGGTCCGGCGAACCGAGAGATGGCTTTGACCAAGGGATAGGTGACCGAATGATCTCCGCCGACCGCAACCGGAATCGCCCCGGCCTCCAGGATCCGCCCTTGGGCTCTCTCTATCTCTCCGCGGTAGCCGGGCTCCCCGGGTAGCTCCAGATCCCCCAAGTCCCGCCAGCCTCCTCCAGAGAGATCCTTCCCGAGCTCGGTAAACCAGTTTCCGGAGCTCGAATAGAGCACCTCCCGCAGGCGCGCCGGCCCCAGGGCCGGGCCCCGAGCAAAGGAAGAGTTTGCGTCAAAGGGGAGACCGACGACCCCGACCTCCCCGGCCTTCACGCTTTTCAGTTCATCCTCAAATCGATTCATTAAGCTAAGCTTACCTGAATGGGCTCTCGTATCAAGCGACCGCTACCAGAATGGTCCCGAGGATAATCAAGCCAGCGCCGAACCAGGTGGCCGGCGTGAGCCGGTGGCGCCTGCCTCGAAGGAGGAACGGGGTCAACAACAGCACCACCAGAATGTTCACCCGTCCCAGGGTAGCCACGAGAGCAAGGGGGGAGAGGTCCACCGCCACGTAGCGAAACCAGGTTCCCAGGCCTATAGAGACCGCCGCCAGGAGCTGGAATAGAACCCCCGGGGAGGCCCATCGGCGGCTGCCCGGGTGAGGCGTCTCGGCCCGGGTCAGGGCACCGTTCCGCTGCACCACTCCGGGAAGCAAAAAGAGAAAAAAGTAGACCACCGTGGCGACGAAGAGCCCCACGGCGACAGCAAGGAGCGGCGAGCTTCCCTCGCGAAGGCCAAACCGAACGAGCACCGGGCTCGAGGCGTAGCATAGGGCAGTGCCGATACCCGGCACGCTCGCTCTCAGGGATAGCCGCACTACTCCTTCTCCGGTAGCCGGTCGTAGGAGACGATTACAACCCCAAAGACGACCAGAAAGATGCCCAGAATCGCTACTGGTGAAAGCGACTCCTCGAGAATCACGAAACCGAGAACTGCGGCAAAAATGGGCGTAGAACCGACGAGAATGCCGGTACGGCCGGCTCCGACTCTGTTCTGGCTCACCGAAAGGAGGGTCCAGCCGAGGATAAAGTGGATAAGTCCGGCTCCGGCGAAGAGGAGTCCCGACCGAAGGGTGAGAGCCCGGAACGGTTCAACTCCTCCGGTAATCAGGAGCCCTGAGGCGACGATGGTCGTCGAGACGAGAAGGAGCGTGAAGGTGCCCTGCCGTATGGAGAGCTCCTCCCGAGCCCGGCCGTTGAATGCCTGAAACAACCCGAGAAAGAGTCCTGCCAGGAGGCTAAAGAGCACCCCCATGGGTCATCGAGTCTCCCAGTCGAGAAAGCCCGGAAGCTTGTTGCTAAGCTTCAAGGTTCCCACAATCCCCCGGGGAAAGAACTTCAGCACGAGAATAAGGACGATACCGGTAAAAACGATATTGAGAGCGGTAGAGCCCATCTGAGAGACAAAGAACTGGTTGACCAGGACGATAACAATCGCTCCGACCACGGGTCCGAGAACGGTCCCTCTTCCTCCGAGGATCGACATGAGAACCATGTTCGAGGCGATGGCGATCGTAAGAAACAGATCCGGCCGTAGATAGGTAAGGTAGTAGCCCCAGATAGCGCCACACATGCCGACGAAAAATCCGCTGATCGCGAAGGCGAGGATCTTGTATCGACTCGTGGGTATGCCGGCTACCTCCGCCTTTACCTCATCCTGCGAAATGGCGCGAAGACCAAGACCGAACTTCGAGTGGCGAATCTTGTAGGAGGCGGCGATGGTAACCAGAGCTATCAGGAGTATCGCGTAGTAGAAAGGGATCTTCGAGAACGCCGGGTGCACCTGCAGAAAAGGCATACTCAGGCCGTTCGCGCCACCGGCGAGCTCCCATTTGTCAAAGGCGTGGACGGTGAGCATTACCATGGCGATGGTGACGATAATAAACGTCGGCCCTCGGGTTCTCAGGGAGATGAGCCCGACCACCAGTCCGATGAGGAGTGCAGTCAGCCCCGCCAGAGGGAAGGTGATAAATGGCGAAATGCCAAGATAGACCATGAAGAGTCCGGAGAAGTACGCTCCTACGGCATAAAACACGTTATGTCCAAGGGAGGTATAACCGGAATAGCCTCCGATAATATTCCACCCCGAAGCCATGGCGACGTAGAGCATGGTAAACATCGTCAGATGCAGGACATAGTTGAAGGTACGAAACCACACCTGCAGAAGCGGAAGCAACGCGAAGAGTAAGACAACGGCAACCGCAAACAGCGTCCGGCTCTTTCGAGAAGTTCCTCGTGATTCAGAAACAGCGGTACTCACCGTCTACGCCTCCATTTTCTTTCCGAAGAGCCCCTGGGGCCGCACTATGAGTATGAGAAAGAGCGCGAGAAAGTAGGTTATCGAGGACCAGACCGGCCCCGATAGATGTCCCACAAAGGCCGCGACTATTGCCAGTGACACTGATCCAACCAGGGAGCCAAGGAGGCTGCCCATGCCGCCGAGTACGATGAGCGCCATGAGAATGGCGATCCAGTCCCAGTGGATTGCGGGATAAAAGGTAAAGACGAAGCTAATGAGAGAGCCCGAAGCGCCCGCGAGAGCCGTTCCGATTCCGAAGGTTATGGTGGAAATGCGCTGAACGTTTACACCCACCGTCTGGGCGGCCATCCGGTTCTGCATGGTCGCCCGAATGGCGTATCCGGTGCGAGTAAAGGCGAGGAAGAGGTAGAGCGCCACCAAGAGCACAATACTCACCACCGTGGCGTAGAACTGCCCCTCGGGAAAGTAGAGCGCCCCCAAACCAATGGTCTCCGTCGCGTAGTCCGGCGTGGTAGAACGATAAATGCCGGTAAATAGGAAACTGAGCAATCCCTCGAGGACCATGGCCAGGGCGAAGGATAGCAGCACCGTCGACTCGACGAAACGGGTTGAGCCGGAAATCCCCGCAAAGAGCACCCGATAGACCAGGGCCCCGAGGATAAAGAGCACCGGCATAGTTACCACGATGCTCAGGAGAGGATCGAGACCGAGCCCATCAAAGAGCCCCAGGGCGATGTAGGAAGCGACAACCACAAAGGCAGCGTGAGCGAGGTTGACGATATTCATGACCCCGAAAATGAGCGTCAGCCCCGAGGCCATGAGCGCGTAGACGCCGCCGAGACTCAGTCCGAATATCAGTACCTGCACGTACTCCATTACTGGGTCTCCTTTCGGTGCTTCTTCCGGGGATCCGAACCGAGGTAGAGCTCCTGGATTTCCGGATTCTCGAGGATCTTCGCAGCCCGGTCGAGAATTCGATTAGTCCCGAGATCCAGAACTACCCCCCAGTCCGTCGCCTTGAGTCCCATGAAGGCGTTCTGTTCCACCAGCACAATGGTCATTCCCTCGTCCTGCAGGGCCCGGATGCTCTCGAAAACCTCCCGAGCTATCTTGGGTGCTAGCCCGAGGGAAGGTTCATCCAGAAGGATAACCTCAGGTCTCAGAATGAGGGTTCTCGCGATCGCCAGCATTTGCTGCTGCCCACCAGAGAGGGTTCCGGCCTTCTGTTTTCGCCGCTCCTTGAGAATCGGAAAACGGCGATAGACGTCCTCGATCCGCGCGTCTATGGAGCTGCGATCCTCCAGGACAAAGCCGCCCATTCTCAGGTTCTCCGTCACGGTCATGTCCGGGAAGAGACTGCGGTCCTGGGGCACGAAGCAAATCCCCCGGCGCAGGATCTCGTGGGTCGCCTTACCCCCGATCGCCTCTCCCTTGAAAGTAATACTCCCGCTCCTCGGTTTGAGGAGGCCCGTGATCGTTTTGAGCAGAGTCGATTTGCCTGCCCCATTCGGACCGATTATGCAGTAACTCTGACCTTCCTCAACATCGAGGTTTATCCCTTTTAGGATGTCGTAGCCGTCACCGTATCCGGCGACCACATCGGTTATGGTAAGATGCGGAGCGCTCACGCCGCGCCTCCGAGATAGGCGTCCAGAACCTTTGGGTCCTTCTGCACGTCCCCGGGGTTGCCGGTGGCTATCACTTCTCCAAAGGCCATTACCACAACGGGGTCACTGATGCTCATGACGAGCTCCATGTTGTGTTCCACGATGAGAAAGGTAATTCCCTCTTTGTTCAGCTTCTGGATGCGATCGACGATGGTCTCCAGGAGAGCGGGATTGACCCCTCCGGCGGGCTCATCGAGCATGATGAGCTCGGGCTCAGACATTAGAACCGCTCCGAGCTCCATGAGTTTGCGCTGACCGTAGGAGAGGCTGCCCGCGGGCTCCTGGGCGAGATGCTCCATTCCGAGAAAAGAGAGGAGCTCCATCGCTCGGTCTCGATCCTCTTCCGCCACGCCGAGCTTAAACATATCCCAGGGCTTCTTTGGATGGCGGTAGATCGCCATGTTCTCCACAACGGACATCTCTGCCAGAGCCCGGGTGATCTGAAAGGTCCGGCTCAGCCCCATCCGGGCGACCCGGTTAGGGCGAATTCTGGTGATTTCGTGTCCCTTGAAGAAAACAGTCCCGTTGTCGGGACGAATCGTTCCGCTAATGAGATTGAAGGTCGTCGTCTTGCCCGCACCGTTGGGACCGATGAGGGCAGTGATGCTCCCCTTCTCCACGGAGAAGCTACACTTCTTAACGGCCTGGATCCCTCCAAAGTGTTTTGAGAGCTCCTTGATTTCCAGTAACGCCATTGAGCTTCCTCGATTGCAGAATAGGCCAACCCGCCGCTATTGAGCGGCGGGTTGGCGTCGATTTTCTCGCTTGCTAGATCCTACCAATCAGGCCGGGGCCAGAGGAGATCCTGAACCCCCGGGAACTGTCCTCTGGGATATACGAACTCGAGCTCCTGGTCCTGCCACTGTACCATGATGAAGGGCTTACCAATCGGGAGACCACGATCGTCCCAGTAAAAGGGACCGAGTATGGTCTCGACAGCATCGCTCTCGGTCCGGGCTGCAAACCAATCCCGAAGCTCGGTGTTATCCGTCGTACCGGTGGCTCTTATCGCCTGCTCCATACCCATGGCGACCGCGAACGGGATGGCCTCGTCTTCGTCCGGGCTGCGTCCGTACTCCTCCTCAAAGGCGTCGATAAAATCCTGGTTGCTGAACTCTCCACCGAGAAAACGGCCGGTGAAGTCCGCCTGAGGATGCCAGCTCGCGTGGGTCATTAGACCGTTGACGGCTCCTCCGAGCTCCTCCTGCCACTCCCGCTGGGAACCCTGGCTGCTATAGATCGCCATGGGCTGATAGTCAACGGTCTGCATCGCTCGAATTAGCTGGATACCGTCGTCCGGAGAGTTCGCCAGGAGAAAAAGCATCTCCGCCCCGCTGGATTTGATCGAGTTCGCCAGGGTGATCCAGTCGGAGTAACCCGGAGGCCACTGCTCCTCATAGACGAGATCGAGTCCGGCTTCGTCGAGGACGCTCGGCGAAAGATCGATCACCGTGTCCGTGCCGGGTATGCTCACCTCGCCTCCGAGAAGCCCGTTGGCGATGGAGTTCGTAAAAAAGTCATCAGCGTAGACGATAGCCGCCGTCTCCGGAATCTGGTTTCCGGAAACAAGATCCTGGATCATCTCTACCGGGGTGCTTCCGATGTACTCCGCCGCGTTCGGCTGGAAGTAGAAGATGTAGTCATACCCGCGCTCGTAGACCCGCAGGGCCGCTGCAGAGGGAATTGGATGAACCTTTCGTGCCTGTTCGGTAAGTGACGTCGTGGGAAAGGTGATCAGACTGGAAAAGGAGCCGAGCAGGACGTCAGCGCCTTCCACGTTGATAAACCGCTCGAACTGGTTCATCGCCACGTCCGGATCCGACTGATTGTCCGTGGAAATGAGCTCCACCTCCCTACCGAGCAGCCCTCCACTCTCGTTGATCAGCTTGACCGCCAGTCGGTAGCCGTCCAAGTGTTTCTCACCGGGGATCGAGAACTGCCCGGTAAGGGGCTGGGAAGTGGCAAAAATGATCGGCCCTTCTTCCCCGTCTTCTGGCGCCCCGGATGCAAATACGAATGGTGCGACCGCCAGGAGAACCATGACACACAACAGTTTCCGTTTCATGAGTACCTCCTAATTCGCGTCGTGGTTGAAACGCGTTCCTTTCAGCCTAGAGGCGAAAATTCTGAGCTGTCAAGAAAAACCTGCTAAATTTGCATGCAATTTCTTCCATAAGGGCCTTTTCCCACTGTTTTCGCTTGACCTGGCATCGAGGAGTGCAACCATAATGGCAGAATATGGCTGCCAGGCGTCGCCCGACGGTTCGCGACATTGCTGATCAACTCGACCTCTCCACGAGTACCGTCTCCCGGGCGCTCAATGGCTCGCGCCTGGCCAGCGAGGCCACAAGAGAGCTGATTCTCGAGACCGCCGAAGCTCTGGGTTACGAGAAACGTGCCACCCGGCGCCACGGCAAGCGGAAGATCCTCATCGTGGCGCTCTTTCTTCCGCACTCCCACGTACCCTACCGCCACCTCTTTTACGATCCGGCGGAGCTCATCGCGGGGATCGAGGCAGGCTTTGCGGAGGTGCGAGTACACGTTGTCACAAGTATCGATGAGCAGCACCCGGAAATATTCGGTCACAAGAAGCTTGGAGACATTGATGGGGTGGTCTTCGGGTTCACGACGCCAAACCGCCACGTAGCTCGTCGGCTCGAGGCTCAGGGTACTCCGTCAGTACTTCTCAACCGAGTTTCCAACCGACTGAATTACGTCTCCTGCGACAACCAGGCGGGCATGCGCGCCCTCCTCGGCAGAGCCCTGGAATGCCGAGAAGCACTTCGTCCATGCCACATCAGCTATTCTCCCGCGCAACCGGTGGCGCGGTACCGGGAGCACGCCTTTCTGGAAGCGTGCAAGTACCACGATATACCCGCGGGAAAAGAAGACGTCTTCCGTGTACAGACCCTAAAAGAAATCGACCGGAGCTTGATCCGCACTATTCGGGAACGGGGCTACAACGCAGTCATTTGCTTTAACGACTTCGTGGCGGTCTACTTCTACCAGATTGCCCTGGCAAACCAGATCAAGATACCCGAGGAGATGAGTCTGAGTGGGTACGACAACTCTCCGGTCCGGGAACTCACCCCACAAAAGATCGACACCGTTGATCTATCGCCCTTCGACCTCGGGAGAGAAGCGGCACTCTGGCTAAAGGATGTGATAATCAATCGGGAATCAGGGGGTATTCAGAAGATGATCACCGGGGAGTTCATCCCCGGTGAGACCCTCTGCAAGATGTGACCTACCCTTCCTCTCCCTGCCCAATGAGTTGGCTCGGGTCCATTTCATTGCCCCAGTAGATCGTGCGATGGGGAAAGGGAATCTCGATACCTTCCTTGTCGAAGGCGATCTTGAGCCGTCGTCGGTACTCCCGGCCCACGGTCCACTGCTGAATCGGCTTTGTCTTGATTCGTCCCTTGATGACAACAGCGCTATCGCCGAAGCTATCAACCCCGAAGATTTCCATCGGTTGGAGAATGAGGGAGCCAAAGTTCTCGTCGGACCGCAGATCATCGTCTACCCGGGCCATCACCTTCATGACCTGGTCCGCATCCTCCTTGTAGGCGACTCCAATATCGAAGACCATCGCGGACCACTCCTTGGTCATATTGGAGAGGCTGTTTATTTTACCGTTCTGGATGGTGTGAACTGTCCCAGCAAGATCCCGAAGCACAATTGTCCGGAGGCCTACGCTCTCGACCATGCCCCCGGTTCCATTAACAATCGCCACGTCGCCCGCGCGCACCTGGTTTTCGAGGAGCATAAAGAAGCCTGAAATGAAGTCCCGAACCAGCTCCTGGGCACCGAAACCTACGGCGAGACCGAGTATACCGGCGCCGGCGATGATGGGTGCCACATCAATACCGAGCTGCTTGAGAATCAGCATCACCAGGATGAGCCAGACAATAACCTTGATTACCGATTTAAGGATGCCAAAGAGGGTGTCGATGCGCTTGTCCAGCTCCCCGTCGTCCTCGAGCCCCTCTTTTCGCAGGCGTCCCACCACCACGGGCCGCAGCCGCTTGAGAAGCACCGACACCAGCCGCATCACCACCGCGGCGATGATGAGAATTAGAAGGAGCCGAGGCAAGACGGTGATAAGCCAGGTCATAGTGTCGGAGGCAAGATCTTGCCAGAAGTCCATTGTCAGAAGATTACTCATAGATTCACTCCTTTTTGAAATCGAAAAACACCCCAGGTGAGGGCCCCGGATTTTCCCGCAGCAACCCAGTTCTCGAGGCCACGCTTCATGCGATCAACGTATTCGTCGCCAGAGACCGCCCGAGCCCGGGCGTCCTCGGCGGTCAACGCCTCCAGAACCCGACCGTAGTGTTTCCATAGGTGTTGGGAGAGGTCTAGAAATACTTGCTCTTCTAGGCCGACCTCAGCAGCGGCAGTTCGATAGAAGGCCGGAGATGCGAGAGAATCAAGGTTGAGTCGTTCCAGTACCGGGGATAGAAGGGTCGGGTCTGCGTCGTCTGCCTGCATCGGGTCTGTAAAGATGAATACACCGCCTTCGTCGAGGACCCGGGCAACCTCCCGGAGGATTCGGGCCCGCCTGCCGCTGTGCAGCATGGCATCCTGGGACCAGACCACCTGAAAGCTCCCGTCCTCAAAGGGCAGCTCCTCGAAGTTACCCTCGACCACCGAGACGAGCTCACTGAGTCCCTGCTGGGAGGTGAGACGCCGATTTCGGTCGTTCTGCACTTCGCTGAGATTGAGACAGACCGTTGGGCACCGGAAGGCGCTACTCAAATGGCGGGCAGAGCCGCCGTAGCCGGCGCCAATGTCCAGCACCCTCGTCTCCGAGCTCAAATCGACCTGCTCCGCCATCCGCTCCACCGTTCGACGGCTGGCCTGGCGAATCGACTCCTCTCCCGTCTCATAGATGCCGATATGCAGGTCCTCTCCACCCCAAAAGGTAGAGTAGAACCCCTCGGCGCTCGGGCTATTGTAGTAATCCCGGGCGGTTTGTACTCCGTTTTCTTCTTGCATTGCCTCTAAGCTAGCTAGTAGAGCCAAAAGGTTCAAGTCGCCGGCGCCGAAGCCCTGGCCGTGGCGCCCCGCGCCCCGGGGCCCGGGCCCCGGGCGAGAGATCGCGCAGAAGTGAAGCGATACTACTCCCAGACAAAGAGCCAGGATGCGATAACGAGAAAGAGGGCGGTCATGCCTAGGAGAGCGAGAACATTAGGCATAATTCCCCAGAGGCTCGCGCCCTCGAGCATAATCGAGCGGGTGCCCTCGAGAAAGTGGGTAAGCGGGAATGCCTGGGCAACCCTACGGAGCACTGGAGGAACGTTTTCCAGGGAGAAGAAAATCCCCGAAAAGGCGATCATCGGCCAGAGAGCGACGTTTATCACCCCGCTTGCAACTTCCTCGCTGCGAAAGCGGGCGGCGAAGATCAATCCAAAGGAGATGAGGCAGGTTATGCTCAGCATGGTAACCAGGAGCAGGTCGAGGTAGGAACCTCTCATTCTGAAATTGAGAAAGATGTTCGCCCCGGTGTAGACAATGACCGAAGTCACCGTAACGATCAGGAGCCGGCTAACTACCTGGGCGGTAACGAACTCCAGGGAGCTCAAGGGAGTCGCTTTGAGCCGCTTTAGGACACCGTTCTTACGGTAGCGTACGATCACAAAGCCCACGCCGAAGAGACTGGAAAACATCATATTGAGCCCGATAACGCCGGGAACAAACCAGTCGATAAACCTGATGGGCTCACCCCGGATCTGTTGCTGCTCGAAGCGGTCCCCACCGTAGGCGGAAAATATCTGCTCGGCGAGCTTTCCCCGGGAAGAGGTCTCGTTCAGCAGATAGGTCCCTTCCTCGAAGTTGATCAGGAAGTCGATCTGGTGGTTTCGGACCCGGTTTATCGCAGTCTCCAGGTCCTCGTACTCCCGGACGCCAATGCTCTCGAGCTCCAGGAACTCAACCCCCCGGGATAATGAGACCTCCCCTTCTCCGCCCTGACCGTAGACGCCGACCGTAAACATCTCTTCGCCGTCTCCGGAGAACGCAAAAGCGAAACCGAAGACAAGAAAAAAGGGAAAGATCAGGTTCCAGAAGAAAGTGCCCCGGTCCCGGAGAAACTCCATGTTCCGGGCGTGCACCATTGCACCGATGTGCGGCATTCTCATTGCGTTTACTCCTAAGCCCGGAGGCTCGTTCCGGTGAGCTCGAGAAAGAGATCGTCCAGATTGGGCCTGTGGATGCTCAACCCGTCCAGGCTGTGTCCCGCCGCAAGAAGCTCCTTTATTGTCTCGTCCACCGCGTCTGTTTGAATGTCGACGTATTCGTCGTAGTGCCGGGCTCTCTCAGGAACTCTTGCCCCGCTGGTGGGATGGGGCAGCCGTACAAAGACCCCTTTGAAGTGATCACGGAGGAGCTGCTTCGGCGAGTTCTGAGCTATGATCCGACCATGATCCATGATGGCGATCTCGTCCGAGAGAAGCTCCGCCTCCTCCATGTAATGGGTGGTGAGAATGACGGTCCGTTTCTCGGCTATAATCTTCTTAATGAGGCTCCAGAAATTTCGACGCGCCTGGGGATCGAGCCCCGTGGTGGGCTCATCGAGAAAAATGAGATCCGGGTCGTTTACCAGTGCCAGGGCCAGGAGCATTCGCTGGCGCTGTCCCCCGGAGAGCTTCTGGTTGTCCTTTTCCAGGAGCCCCTGGAGATTGCACATCTCAACGAGCTCATCGAACTCCCGACGCCGGCTGTAGAGCTTGCCGAAGGTACGCAGGGTCTCCTCCACGGTGATGTACTCCTGCAGGGCGGTCTGCTGGAACTGAATCCCCACGCGGTCCTTGTAGCCAGGACCGAGGGGCTCGCCCCGATAGAAGACCTCTCCCGCCGTGGGAGTGCGAATCCCCTCCATGATCTCGATCATGGTCGTCTTTCCCGCGCCATTGGGTCCGAGAAGACCGAAGCAGACGCCTTCGGGTACTTGGAGAGAAACGTTGTTGACGGCAGTCAGGTTGCCGTACCGCTTGGTGAGTCCTTGGACTTCGAGTATGTGACCCATTGAGGGGAATAGATACGCATAACTGACCCGGCACGTCTACCGCCGTCGAAGACAACTCTTTCCAGTGGTCCACCACCCATTTGCCCTGATGCGACAACGGGCTTACCCTTCTCATCATGGGTCTTCGGAGAAAGCTCTTCCGTATCGCGGCGACAGCGGTGGTGCTTCTGATTTTCGCCGTTGCTCTCTGGACCCTATACCTGGAGCTCGGACGCTACCCCACGGAGCAGATCCTCGCCGCGGCCACCGCAGTCGCCCCGAGACAACTGCTCTTCGCACTCCTGCTGCTGGTCGCCTCCTACGCCCTGACCAGCGTGAGCGAGCATCTGGGGGCCCTCTTTGGGGGGCTGCGGCTATCCCCGGGGCGGGCTGCCGCGGCGGCCTTCATAACCGTAGGTGTCGGCAACAGCGTGAGCTTCGGGCTCCTCACCAGTGGCACCCTGAGAAATCGGCTCTACGCCGGCTGGGGGCTCTCGGGCCTGGAGACCACGAAGGCCCATACCTTTTCCACCGCCAGTTACTGGCTCGGATACTGCGTCCTCGCCGGAACGAGCTTGCTACTCCTTCCACCTCGGACAGTCCCGTTAACCCAGGTCGCAGGCGTGGCCGTGCCCCTATTCGGTTCGCTACTCCTCCTGCTGGGGCCTGCCTATCTACTCCTGGCCGGGCTCTTTCGCCGGGGAGTGAGCGTGCGGAACCTGCGGTTTCGTCCTCCGGATCCCAAGCTTGCGGCAGCACAGCTCATCAGCGCCGGGGCGAACTGGTTTGTGGCGGCCACCGTGCTCTTTGTCCTTCTCCCGACGAGTCCCGAGGCGAGCTACGGCCTCTATCTCGCCGCCTTCGCCCTGGCCATGCTCGCGGGAGCGATCAGTCGGTTACCCGGCGGCATTGGTGTCTTCGATTCGGCCCTGCTCTTTCTCCTCAGCCCGCTCTACTCGGTGCCGTTGGTCACCGGCGCCCTGATTCTCTATCGACTGATCTACTTCATCCTTCCCCTGCTGATCGGTCTCGGAACACTCCTTTCCCGGGAGTGGTTTTACGAGCGGGGCCCACTCCGGGCGGCGGCGAAGCGCTTCGGCGGCCGGGTCGCCACTCTCCTTCCATCGGCGATGACCCTTGCAATCTTTCTCTCCGGCGTGCTGCTGCTCTTCTCCGGTGCTACGCCGGCGGCCTCGGGGCGCATGGGAATACTCCAAACCGTGCTCCCTCTGCCGGTGGTGGAAGTTTCTCACGTTCTCGCCAGCGTCCTGGGGCTCTTCCTTCTCTTCCTGGCTCGGGGGCTCCAGCGCCGTCTCGTTGTCGCCTACGCAGCCTCGGTAGTGCTCATTGTGTCGGCGATACTGGCCTCCATCGCCAAAGGTGGAGCCTACGAGGAAGCGGTTATTCTCGCCGTGGTCCTGGGAGCCCTCATCACAGTGCGAGGCAGTTTCTACCGCCGATCGAGACTGTTCGGGACACCCTTCTCCGCACGCTGGATAGCCGCGATTCTCCTGGTCCTGATGACAACGGCGTGGCTGACGATCTTCGCTAACCGACCCGTCTCGCTCAACCGGTATCTCTTTCTCCAGGTAACACCGGAGGGTGACGCTGCCCGCTCCCTTCGCGCTCTGGCGGGTGTTGTGGGGGTGGCAGCGGTGCTCTTCGTCCTCCGGGCTCTCTTCTTCTGGCTCGAGACTCCCCCGGGTCGTCCGGATGCGCAGAGCCCGATTATCCGACGCATCGTGGCTGATAGCAGCGCAGCCTACGCCTATCTCGCGTTTATGAATGACAAGCGCTTCTTTCTAAACGAAGAGCAGGACGCCTTTGTCATGTTTGATCGATCAGGCAAGAGCTGGATCGCTATGGGAGATCCCGTGGGGCCCCGGGAACGGTGGCCCGAGCTCGTCTGGCGCTTCAAGGAAGAGGGTGACAGGCAGGGGTACAGACCCCTCTTCTACGAGGTGTCCAAGGAGAGCTTACCGCTCTACGAGGAGTTGGGGCTTGCGTCCCTCGCCCTGGGGCAGGAGGCGAGAGTCTGGCTTCCTGAGTTCAGCCTCCGGGGCCGAGAGAACCACGACTTACGAAACGCCGTAAACCGCATGACTCGCGAGGGATGGGAGTGCGCGGTGCTTTCTCCGCAAGAGAGCGAGAAGCTCTACCCTGAGCTTCGAAGCGTCTCCGATGCATGGCTCGCCTCAAAGAAAACCAGGGAGCTAGGCTTCGCCCTGGGGTTCTTCGAGCCGGAATACCTCAAGAACTTTCCGATGGCGGTGGTCCGCCGAGGAGAAGAGGTGATCGCCTTTGCCAATCTCTGGGAGACTAGGAACCAGGAAGAGGCGTCGGTCGATCTGATGCGCCACAGACCAGAGGCGCCCACGCAGACGATGGATTTTCTCTTTGTTAGACTACTGGAGAGGGCCCGGGAGCGCGGCTTTCGCTGGTTCAACCTCGGTCTCGCCCCACTCACCGGGATGGAGGATGCGGAATTTGCACCTCTCTGGCACCGTCTCGCGAGAATGCTCTACCGTTACGGTGATCAGTTTTACAGCTTCAAAGGGTTGCGCTCCTACAAGGAGAAGTTTTCCCCCGCCTGGGAGACCAAGTACGTTGTTGCTCCTTCCGGTCTCGCCCTCCCTGGAGCACTCCTCGATCTTACCCGTCGCGCCAGCAGGGTTAGATCAGGGCGAAAACGAATCGTAGTGGACAGATCAGAGACTGCGCCTTAGAATTCCCGTTAGAAAGACGAACCGGGGGCGGACTTGTACGACTTCTCTTCAGGATTCGAAACCTCCTCTACGGAGCTGTACCTATTTCTCGCAATCGTGGGGGCACTTATCCTCATCCTCATCCTCGCGCAACTCAGGAAGCCAAAACCGAAAAGGCGAGTCATTACCAAGCCACCGGTCCTCAAGCGGCGCCCGCCGGAGACGCAGTTCCGAGAGGAGCTTGTCCTTTCCCCCCGGGAAAGCCGCGCTCTGGAGCGCCTCTCCTGGTGTCTAAAGGATCCGAAGAACAAAGATCAACTCCTGGAGAACCAGTCCCTCTTTCTCAGGTCCGCCCGCCGGGCGCTTCGGGAAGGAATGGTAACCGAGGCCGACCTCTTTCGGCTTACCGAGCGGATGGGGGTGAACCTCAACACTCTTCGGGCGAATCGGCACAGTAGTACCAGTGTCCCTGTTGGTGCCCAGGCGTCGGTGGCGGACCGGGAGATGCACATGGCCACCGGGGAGGTGCTTCTTTCCGACGACCAGACGCTGCGGGTCAAGATTCAGAAGGGACACTCCAGCTTCAACCGGGGAAACCAGGTAGAGCTTGTCTGCAACGGTGAGGAGGGGATGTACCGTTTCTTCACGACGGTGAAGGCTCAGGAGGGTAAGGTTCTCGCCCTGGAGCACTCGAATCACGTTGAGCACGTTCAGCGAAGGAGGTATCGTCGCCGGAGGGTGCAACTTCCGGTGGAGCTCTCCCTCCGGGCGATCAACGACCGAGCTCTGCCGTCGAAGACCGTGGACCTCAGCGTAGGAGGAGCAGCGGTTCGAAACCCGAAAAAGCGGTACGTCACGGGAAGTGAGGTCGAAATCACCCTGGGCACTCCTTCCGGGTCGCCGATGGTTCTCCCGGCCACGGTCGTACGAACATCGAAACGGAACAAGGTGCTTCATCTTCGTTTTGGCAAGCTCGATGACCGGCAGCAACATCGCCTCTTTCGGATGCTCTTCACCATTGGCAAGAAATAGCTCCTCTGTGGCGGACAAACTCTGGGTGTGGTAGCTTCTAACCATGTGGCTCGTAACGGGTAAGCGCAAGCTCCTCATGGGAGCGGCAATCTTCTTTCTATCCTACGGCGCGGCGGCACAGAACCTCGAGTTCGGTACCAAGGCGGGTGTCTCCTTCCCCTGGGTCGGTGGGCCGGACTGGGCAGACTCCCTCAGCTCCGTGGACGGGGAGAACAACTTCGCGATTCGTTTTCTCGGCGGAGCCTATGGCGCCTACCGGTTTACGCCGGAGCTTGCGGTGCAACTGGAAGTTCTCTACACCGCTGCCGGTGGAGCCTACGGCTACTCCTACCAGGTTGCATCCTATAGTTACAACTATGTCGGCACCGTTCGTGCTCCCAGTCTCGATATCCCCCTCCTCTTTCGGGGCACGCTCCCTCTCGGGCCCGGCGGCTTCTACGGTGCCCTTGGCCCTGGCATAACATTCCTTCCGGGCGCTGTCGACTACGAGGAGGAGAGCGGGGAGCTCAGTATCGAAGCGGAGCGTGAGCCCGATCGACGGGCGATGCTTTCCGGGACCCTGGAGCTCGGCTACCTCTTTGAGCTCCGGCGATGGCTCATCGACCTCGGGATCCGATACAGCCGTACGCTCACCCCCTTCTACTCCAACTCCGCGGAAGACGGCACCTACTTCAACAATTTTGGTATCACCCTGGGCGGTGGCTACCGCTTCTGAGGACGAATCGTCCGCTCGATCTGCATGGACGGCCCAAGCGAGCAGCATTCCTGGTCGCTATTCGCGCTTTAGCACCGCCTCTCGCCTCCCGGCGACGAAGGTAGAAACCGGTAGTTGCATATCCCCAAATCGCCGCGGCCACAGCCTCCAGACCCGCAAATAGCAGGGGACGAAGAACCATTGCGAGGTCCGGATACCGGATAAAATAGAAGCTATTCTGAGTCAGCGCGAAACCGACGGCCACCAGGGCGGCGTGCTCCATCCCCTCTCGACGGGACTTAGTAGCCTCCGCGGCGTAGAGCCCCAGCAGCAGGATTCCCCACTTAACGAGCTCCTCAAAGAGCAAGGTGGCCACCGAGCTACCCGAAGGGCGGTAGACGTCGAGGATAAGCCACGGCAAAGGGCGACCGAGAGCGAGGAGAAAGACCACCATCGCCGCAAAGCTCCCT
>CAYZHV010000002.1:28108-58883 GCA_964478055.1 uncultured Spirochaetaceae bacterium
ATACCCGATACCAAAGCCGCTCCGGCGAACCCCCGCCGGATCGATCTGCCGGGCAGCGACCCGCACTAGGCGGAGCCAGAGAAGAGCCGCCGTCACGCTCCACAGCTGGAGCAACAGGATCATCGTCGTCATGTGCCAATCTTACGACACGCCGCGTGACATAGAGTGTCCCGGCAGGGGAAAAAGGTGCCGAAGACGCTGCCGCGCTCGATGTATTAGCTTCAGAATAGGAACTCAGAAATGCAAGGAGCAGCGAAATGATGCGCAAAACTTTGACTATTCTCATAACTCTCCGAACGCGTTGCCCTCGGCGAGCTCGTTCCGGGCTTGCAGATACTCCCTGCCACGGGAGTCGATGTTGACGCGAGCATCGGAGTTCGATTTCACCTCTAAGATCAGACCATCCCGGCCCGGCATTAGGAGCCGGCAGTCCGCACTGCACCCAGCTTGATTTGTCGGAAGAAGCAAGCGTAGCTTAGAACCGCAAGGAGTGGGAACGAACGGAAGGATAAACCAATGAAACGACTGACGGAATTCTATGATCTCATGGCGGAGAGCGCCACCCTACGACGGGACCTGGTTGACTTTCACCTCATCAATGTCGGCAAGAAGGGACGCACCGCAGCGCTACAGAAAATCCTCGAACAGCTCAAGAAGACTCCCGCCGATGAGGAGGGACGTCTACGCCTAAAGGACGAACAGGGTCAGGAGCTCCTCGTACAGCCGGACTACGAGATGGCGGAGCTCGAAAAGGACATCTACTTCTTCGAGGAGGGAGAGGGAGCTTTCGCGAGCTACCTTGCTCAGCTTCATCCGAGGTTTGGCGAAGAGGTAACCGAGCTCCTCGACTTTCTCGGTGCCGCCACCTTTGACGGATTCTTCACGGATCGGGACGGAACGGTAAATAACTACTGCGGGAGATACCGGTCGTCGATTCAATCCGCCTACAATGCTGTTTTTCTCAGCCGCTTCGGTCGTACGGTCCGCCAAAAACCGGTAATCCTCACCTCTGCACCGCTCCAGGATACTGGCATAATCGAAATGACCGTCATCCCGGAGGACATTTATCTTCTCGCCGGCTCGAAGGGGCGCGAGTACCGGGATATCCACGGAGAGCGTCATAGCTACCCCATGAGCGCCGAGGATACCCGACTCATGAATGAACTAAATGAAGAGCTCGAGACCCTTCTCGAGAAACCGGAGAACCGAGTGTTTACACAGATCGGCTCCAGTTTTCAACGGAAGCTCGGGGAGATCACCGTAGCGAGGCAGGATATGCACGGCTCGGTGCCCCCGGAGAAATCCGAAGCTTTCAAGAAGGAGGTCCAGTCGCTTCTCGACAGGGTCAACCAGGGTGGAGATCGGTTTCGTCTCGAGGACACCGGAAAGGACTTGGAGATAATCCTCGCCCCCGCGGACCAGGAGCCGCACTTTGACAAAGGCGACGGGATTGCCTTTATTCTCGAGGAAATGGGACGAGACGTCGCCGGGGATGAGTTGCTCATCTGCGGCGATACCTCCTCGGATCTCCCGATGGTGGAGAGGGCGGCGGAGCTCGGCGCCAAGGTCACGGCGGTATTCGTCACCAGCGACGAAAAGCTAAGACGATCAGTTAAGGGAGCCGCCGAGAGGAGTTTTTTCGTATCGAACCCGGACGTTCTGGTCGCGGGACTCAATCTGGCAAGTGGAGAGACAAAAGTATGAGTGAGTTCAGCCTCAAGGGTGCAATATTCGATCTCGATGGCGTCATCACGGCCACCGCTCGATCTCACTTTCGAGCCTGGAAGGCTACTTTCGAAGGGTTTCTCAAGGAAACCGGGACCGAGGAGAACCCGACCTTTACCTACGAGAAGGACTACATCCCCTATGTGGACGGCAAGCCGCGGTATAACGGCGTGCAATCCTTTCTCGAGTCCCGGGGAGTCTCCCTCCCCTGGGGGGATCCCTCGGACGAGCCGGGAACCGAGACGATTTGCGCCGTCGGGAACAGAAAGAACGACGCCTTTCGAGAGACCGTGGCCAAGGACGGCGTGGACCTCTACGACTCCACTCTCGAACTGGTCAAGGCGCTCAAGGCGAAAGGGGTCAAAGTAGGCGTCGCCTCCTCGAGCAAGAACACCGGCTACGTCCTCGAGACCGTGGGGCTGAGCGATCTCTTCGAGGCGGTGGTAGACGGTGTTGTCTCCGCGGAACTCGGCCTGAGCGGTAAGCCGGCGCCGGACATTTTTGTGGTCGCCGCGGAGCGCATGGGAGTCGAGCCGAGAGAGTGCATGATGGTGGAGGACGCCTACGCCGGCGTCGAGGCGGGACTCAACGGAAACTTCGCCCTGGTTCTCGGCGTCAATCGCGAGGGAGGTCCCGAGGGTCTCTACGCCCGGGGCGCGGATGTTGTCGTGTCTGATCTCGGCGAGATCTCCCTGGGGGACATAGAGGAATGGTTCGAGAAAGGAATCGAGGAGAGCTCCTGGCGTCTGGACTACCACGGGTTCGACAAGGAAAACGAGCGGCTCCGTGAGGCGCTTACCACCGTCGGCAACGGCTATGTCGGAACTCGGGGAGCCTATGTTGGGGTCGGAATCGAGGATGATGTGCACTATCCCGGGACCTACCTCGCGGGCCTCTTCAACAACCGGGGCACCGAGGTGGAAGGCACCACGATCTACAACAATGACTTCGTAAACTGCCCGAACTGGCTGCGGGTGGACTGCATCGTCGACGACGGCGAGCCCCTGGCGCCACTGGTGCACCAACCGGTGCGTTGGCACCAGTGGCTCGATATGAGAGATGCCACCACCCACCATGTGGCGGATTTCCGAGACGAGAAGGGCCGAGAAACCCGGGTGCAAACGGTACGCCTGCTAAGCATGGAGGAGCCCCACTTGGCGGCGCTCCAGTACACCGTTACTCCCCTCAACTACTCCGGACGCCTTACGATCCGTTCCTCCCTCGACGGAAATGTGATCAACTACGGCGTGGAGCGATACCGACCTCTGGAGAGTCGCCACTTGGAGAAGGGAAAGAGCTCCGTGGAAGATGGGGACATTAAGCTCGAGACGAGGACCAACGAGTCCAAGGTCTCCGTTACCATGCGGGCCCACAACGAGGTCTACCTTGATGAGAGACGGATCGAGGATGAGCGGGAGATATCCCGGGAAAGCTCTGCGATAGCCGAGAATTTCGTCCTCGACGCCCAGGAAGGTCGACAGTACAAGCTCGAGAAGATTGTCTGGATCGCTACCGACCGGCCCTGGCCGATCGAGGAAGCGATCATGCCGAAACTATCGATGCTCCGTTTTCACGAGGTCCTGGCGACCCACCGTCAGAAATGGCGGGAGATCTGGAACGTGGCGGATATGCGGGTCCAGGGGGACCGGTTCGTGCAGAGGACCTCGAGACTTCATGTGTACCATCTCCTCTCCACCGCCTCCATACACAACGAGAAGATGGACGTCGGGCTTCCTGCTCGAGGGCTCCACGGAGAAGCGTATCGGGGTCACATCTTCTGGGACGAGATCTTCATCGCGCCGTTCTTTAATCGCGTCCTCCCGTCGGTCACCCGGTCTCACCTCCTCTACCGGTATCGCCGTCTCGACGAGGCCAGGGAGATAGCCCGGGAGGCAGGCTACAAGGGAGCACTCTACCCGTGGCAGAGCGCGGACACCGGAGAGCGGGAGTCTCAGAAGCTCCACTACAATCCTCGCTCCGGAGAGTGGGATCCCGATTTGAGCCGCCTGCAACGCCACATTTCCATCGCGATAGCCCACAACATCTGGGAGTACAACTACTCCACAGGCGATCAGGAGTTCATGGACGAGTACGGCCTCGAAATGCTAGTCGAAATCGCCCGGTTCTGGGCGAGTATTGCCCAGTTCGATGAGAAGGATGGTCGCTATCACATAAGCGGGGTTATGGGTCCCGACGAATTCCACGAGAAGTACCCCGACGCCTCCTATGAGGAGGGGGGATTCAAGGACAACGCCTACACCAACGTCATGGTCGCCTGGCTCCTGGACCGTGTGGCGACTGAATATGGCTCAATGGGCAAGAAGGCTCGGGAGTCCCTGGACAAAAAGATCGACTTCTCCGAAAGCGAGCTCAATGAGTGGGCGAGTATCGTCAGCAAGCTCGCGGTGGAGATGGACGATACGGGCGTTATGAGCCAGTTTGTGGGATACCGTAAGCTAAAGGAGCTCGACTGGGACGCCTACCGTGAGAAGTACGACGACATCCGCAGGATGGATCGGATTCTGAAGGCCGAGGACGACAGCCCGGATAACTACCAGGTCTCCAAACAGGCGGATACCTTGATGATCTGGTACATCCTCACGCCACAAGAGGCGACGGAGGTTCTGGGAAAGATGGGTTACACCATCGATGATCCATACGAGTTTCTCAGACGTAACTACGAGTACTACATCGAACGCACAAGCCACGGCTCCACCTTGAGCTACGTGGTGCATGCCGCGATTCTCACCTACTTGCCTGGAAATGAGACTGACATGTGCGACTGGTTTATGGAGTCAATGAGGAGCGACATCTATGACACCCAGGGTGGAACCACCCTGGAGGCGATCCACTGCGGCGTGATGGCCGGGACCTTGCAGATTATCGTGGACAATTTTGCAGGCCTCGAAGCTCGATCGGAGGAGCTTCTCATTATGCCCTCTATGCCCTGCGGCTGGGAGCACGCGGGTTTCACCGTTCTCTACCGGGGCAATCGCTACGATGTCTCGGTATCCCCCGGACAGGTTGAAGCTTCCATGAGCGGAGACGCCACCGGGTCAATCGCGGTCAGAGTTGACGGATCGAAAAAAGCCCTGAAGCCCGGGGAATCGGTTACTCTCGACTATTCCCCCAAGGACCGAGCCTAATCGCTCGGTCCCCAGGGCGCGAGCCAAGCGTGGGGAAACCGCTCTATCCAGCGCCAGCGGGCCAGGAGGATCGACTCCGGCCGGTACTCGAAGTGCATGTTGTCGAAGAAGAGCCACTTGCCGCCCCAGATAAACCCCTCTCTCTCGAAGGTGTCGATTACCGGTTGCGGCAGCTTCCACCGCTCCGCCACCGGCAGATTCCACCACTCCCCGGCGCCGCTCTGCGCTGCCCAGAGCCAGTACGCCCAGCGCCCCTGGTAGCTTCGAGGCAGCAGGTCCAGGGCGATACCGTAGCTGTGATAGCTTCTCCGGTTCGTGCCGGCAATGTTACGCCAGTTGTACCCGTGGAGCTCCCGTAAGCCCTCGATGAACTCGGCGACCTCTCGGTCCGTCTCGGCTATCTCCCTTAGCTGCGTTTCTACCCTCTTTAGGGGCTCCACCACCATGGGATGCACCCGGGTTGCATGCCCGAGAAACTCGATGCGCTTCATGACCGCTTCCCCCTCCGCTCTCGAGCCGACCTCATAGAGCTTGTCGAGAAAGCCGTTGAACCGGGTTCGCTGATCCCGAGCTCCGAGATCGGACCGCTCTCGAAGACGCGCCTCGAGTTCCGGGCTCAGCTCCCGGTCCACGGGAGGTCCGAAACGGTAGGAGCCGTAGAAGCGAATGGAGACGAACTCCTCCGCGGCGTCCTTCTCCTCCCGCGGAAGGAGGCGCCCGCCGGCCCAGTAATACCACTGCCCGTCCATCCTGAGGGCCCACTCCCCCTCCCGAGGCGCGATTTCCTCCACCCTCTCCGGGTAAGCCTCGGCCATCGCCCGGATCTCCAGCTCTCCAGGCGGCTCGGTCACCGCCGCCCGCCCGGGAGGGTTCGTTTCACCGTAAATGGCGCTGGGTAGCAGAAAAGCTAGTGCAGTCAGAACAGGAAGAAGCCGTTTCATCCTGATCAAGATACTACAAAATCCATCGACCTTGGGTCTTCTCTTTCTGAAGGGCGACGTTGCGCCCTTAGAAGGGGCGTGTTTAAATGGAAGCATACTTACCCAGGGAGTGGCACGTGGCAGAACCACGGGTGGAAGCTATACAGATCAAGCAGGAGTGGTGCAAACGGTGCGGCATCTGTACTGCTTTCTGTCCAAAGAACGTATTCGACGAGGCCGCGGACGGCACCGTGAGTGTGGCGCGGCCGGAGGCGTGTATTTCCTGTGAGCTCTGCGAGCGTCTCTGTCCGGACCTGGCGATCGAGTTGATCTGGCAGGAGGCGGCCTCATGAGTCCCCATCAACCGGGCAGGACGCCAAGGGCGGTTGGCACGGAAAGCAAAGCTACCGAAAGCAAGCCCCGGTTCGTCCAGGGAAACGAAGCGTGCGCCGAGGCTGCTCTCTACGCCGGGCTCGGTTTCTTTGCAGGCTATCCGATCACCCCTTCCTCGGAGATCGCCGAGTTCCTCTCCCGGCGACTACCCGAGGAGGGAGGCAAGTTCATACAAATGGAGGATGAAATATCCTCCATGGCCGCCATTATAGGCGCCTCCCTGACCGGAACGAAGGTTATGACCGCCACCAGCGGACCCGGCTTCTCACTTATGCAGGAGGCCCTGGGTTTTGCGGTGATGACGGAGATTCCCTGCGTGGTGGTGGACGTCATGCGGGGCGGACCTTCCACAGGGCTACCGACCCAGGGCGGCCAGGGCGATGTCAACCAGCTTAGATGGGGAACCCACGGGGACCACGCGATTATCGCCCTAACCGCCAGCAACCATCAGGACATCTTCGAGGTTACCGTCCGCGCCTTCAACCTCGCGGAAACCTACCGCACCCCGGTTATCGTAGCCTTTGACGAGCTCCTCGGCCATATGCGCGAGCGTCTGGAGATCCCGGAACCGGGAGAGCTGGAGCTGGTTGATCGTCTGCGCACTTCGGTGCCCGAGGGTGTGGACTATCACCCCTACCTCGCCCGGGAGGATGGGCGTCTGCCGATGTCCGACTTTGGGGGTGTGCACCGGTTCAATGTCACCGGGCTCTACCACGACATGTGGGGGTTTCCCTCCACTTCTCCCGCTGTGGTAGACGATCTCTCCCACCATCTCCACGACAAGATCGAGCAACGAGCGGACGATCTCGCCGCGGGACGCTCTTACTACCTCGAGGATGCCGAGACCCTGCTCATCTCCTACGGCTCCCCCGCCCGCTCCGCCCTGCAGGTGGTTCACGACGCTCGGAGAAACGGTCAGCGCCTCGGCCTTCTCGAGCTCCAGACCTTATGGCCCTTTCCCGGCAACATGGTCCGTACCGCATGCGAGGGGACACGGGCGACCATTGTGGTGGAGATGAACATGGGGCAAATGCACAAGCAGGTTCGAAACGCCGTGAGCGATCCGCAGAACGTCTTTCTCGCGAACCGGGTGGACGGGCAGTTCATAACTCCCCGGGACATTCGAAACGTCCTGCGCATAGTCGAAGGCCAGGGGGTGTGAGCGTGTCGGTTCTCGAGAAGTACATCCGAAAACGCTTTTTTCCTCACCTCTGGTGTCCAGGCTGCGGTCACGGTACCGTTCTCAACGGCCTCATCCGCTCCGTCGATGACCTCGGTCTCTCCAAGAACGAGATCGTCCTCGTCTCGGGGATAGGCTGTTCCGCCCGGATTTCCGGATACCTCGATTTTCACACCCTCCACACCCTCCACGGTCGTGCCCTCGCCTTTGCCACGGGGGTAAAGATGAGTCGGCCGGAGCTGACCATTATCGTGCCCATGGGAGATGGGGACGCCATGGCGATCGGCGGCAACCACCTGATCCACGCCGCCCGGCGTAACATAGACATTACCGTTCTCATCCTGAACAATCGAATCTACGGCATGACCGGGGGGCAGTTTTCGCCTCTTTCCGGATGCGGCATCCAAGCATCCACAGCGCCGTTCTCCACTATCGACAACTCCTTCGACACCGTGGAGCTCGCCAAGGGCGCCGGGGCAACTTTTGTCGCCCGAACAACCACCTATCACGTCCAGGAGCTGGAGAGCCTCATTACCCGGGCGATTCAACACAAGGGTTTTTCGGTGGTGGAGATACTTTCCCAGTGCCCGACACATTTTGGTCGACGCAACGGTGCTCCCGACGCGATCGAAATGCTCACCGCCTTCAAGGAGAGCACAGCCCCGGTGGGGTCGAAGAAGCTTCAGCAGAATGGAGATCTCCTCCCTCGAGGCGTACTGGTAGAAGAAAAGCGCCCGGAGTACTGCGAAGAGTACGCGCGCATGCTCGAGGACGTGCAGAACGGAAGGGGCGACTGATGTGGAAGCTCATTCTCTCAGGAGTCGGCGGCCAGGGGATTATCAGCGCCGGGATTCTCATCGGCGAGGCTGCGGTGATACACGAAGGGCGCCACGCCGTTCAGACCCAGACCTACGGCGCGGAAATGCGGGGCGGACTGAGCCGGGCTGATGTTACCATTTCCGACGCACCAGTAATGTATCCGAAGGTGACCCAGGCTCACGTTCTCGTCTGCATGCACCAGAAGGCGCTCAACGCAACCCTGGGAATGATCAGGCCCGGGGGGCTGCTGATCGCGGACCGTAGCGAAGTAAGCGTGGACCGCTCCACGGACGCTCGTTACTTCGAGCTTCCTCTCACGGAGACCGTACTCAAAGAGCTCGGCTCTCCACGTTCGGCCAACGCCTGCATGCTCGGGGCTCTGGTCACCCTCACCAACGTCGTCCGTCCGGACTCCCTGAGAGCGGCGATCCGCGATCGCTTCAGGAGCTCCGAGGAAGCCCTTACGGCCTTCGATCTCGGAGCGGGCCTGGTGGACAAACCGGTCCTCCTGCAAGGGTAATCTGGGGGCCCCGACTGCTTCCGGGCCAAATCACGCCAGCAGAAAGGTACGACCACGGTCTCTACTGCCAAAAGACGGGCCCGGCGCATCCTGGCTACTCGACGCCGTAGCCGATAGGGTCCTCCTCAGCTTCCACGGAGAGGAGGAGGGCAATACAGAAGGCGGTCTTTCTCGGAAGCGGGCCTTCCCCGAGGCTACCGAAGAGCTTGGTTACGGCCATGCAAACCGTGGCCTCCCGCTGACCGGAGCGCTCGCAACCCGACCGGGCGCCCTCTTCGAGAGCGCGCCGAAAGAAGGTAAGCGGTTTCTCCTCCCGACTCTCCTTGCGCAGTCGCGCGGCGTCCCCGGCGACGATATCTGAGGAGAGGTCCGGCAGGAGCGCTTCGAGTCCTGCCTCCCGGTCCTGGTTGTACCGCTGCAGAAACTGGTAGAACCGCGCTCCCTCCCCTAGGGTTGTCGCGGCAGCAGTGAGCACTTCGTCCACAACCGCCTCCGGAAGCTCCGTCTGCAGACTCTTGCGCAGCAGCCGATAGAGCCGGTCGTTGTCCTCCATTCTGGCAAGAGCGTTGGCGCCGTGGATAACGATCCGGGGGTTCGCAGATTTCTCAAAGAGCTCACCAATGTGGGGATAGCTCTCCTCGTCGTCGAGACGAACCAGGGCAACCATGCACTTACCCTGGAGGAAAGGATCCGCCGAATCGAGGCCCTCCCGGAGGAGCGGGACCGCCCGGCGAATACGGTGCTCTCCGAGAATCTCCGCCGCCACCCAGGCGGTGGTGTACTCCCCCGCCTTGAGCTCCCGGATTATCGCTTCCTCCGACTCTTTGCCAAAAGAGATCCGGCCCAAGGCTCTCAGCGCCTGGGAGCGCACCGAGAGCCTGGGTGAGCGCAGGTGTTCCCGTAACTCCCCTTCGGAAAGGTTGGAACCGATATCTCCGAGACGTTCCACTTCCCGCTCGGCGCCGCGGCTGCTGGACTGTTTCTTGAGGCGATTGAGCACATAGAGCGCACGCATGTCCCGGGGAGAGAGCAGGAGGCCGAGAATACTCCGTATCGACCACTCCTCCAGACGATCCAGCCGGCGAACCACCAGAAGGAGAAGCGCGATCGCCACCAGGGCGACCTTGAAATAGGTACGATACACTTCCATCCCTTCATACCCGACGGTCGAGAGGATCTGGAGGAGACCTCCTCCCAGAACCGAGGCCGCCAGTCCCGCGGCGGCGCCGGAAGAAATGCGCATAAAGATGGAGCTTCCCACCCGGTCAGTCTCGTCTACAGCGCTCAGGAAGTAGTGCCCCACGCTTACGATAATCCCGAACTTGCAGTACCCCGCGGCAAAAAAGGCGAGTCCCACGGGAAGCGGCATGAACACTTCCGGCGCGAAGGCCCAAAAGCTGGCCACGAGCAGCAGTCCGGAGGTATAGAGAAGCAAGAGGGGCCTGGGGCCAACACGATCCGCGATGATGCCGTTGACGAGAGCGGAAGTGATACCGCCAAGAAGGAGGGGCAAGGAGAATGTGAGGGCGAGATAGTCCGAGATCCCGTAGCCGTTTTTGACGGTAATCATGGAGAAAGGAATGACCACGGTAAAAGCGACGAACCCCGCGGACCATGCGTAGAGCAACCGACGCATCCGGCCGCTCCCCCAGAGATTCTGAATGACCACTTTGAACGGCTTGGAGGCGGACTCCCGGGGTGTGCGGGACTCCGGGATCCGGGCAAGGATCGTTCCCGCGTAGAACCCGAGGCCGCAGCCCACCGCGAGCACACCCTGATAAACCCAGATCGCATCGGTGACGCTCAGAACGAGAATAACGATGGACATTGCGATGAGGTGGGTCGAGTTGGCCCGGACAAAGTTACCCGAGAGAAAGTTGCCCCGATCTTCCGGGGTGGTCACCTCCCCCATCATCGGGGTATTTCCCACGATTCCAATGCTGCGAAAGGCGGCGAACCCGAAGGCCCCCAACAAGATGATCCCTGAGACCACCGGTTGCGGAGCAACCGCAGCCACCACCGGGGCGAGAATCATGATCGACGCCGACAGGTAGCGAAAGAACCAGCCGAGCCCCCAGGTTCGGGCAGCGCCGATGCGGGCCACCAGCGCTTTTCCGAAGACCATCAGAGGCATGGTGAGATGAATAAAGGAGGCAATTGTCGCCACCAGGGGATCGCTCACGCCGTTTCTGATGGCGTAGAGGATGAGCATGTTTTCTATGAGAAAGGCGACGGAGACGCCGTTTAGCTTCAGGAATCGACGAAAGTACCGTCGCCCCAGGAGGCGGTCTGCTGTTGATAGGGTTTCCGGAGGCGCTTCCTGTCGCCCCCGAAAAAGCACCGCGAGGCCGGTCACCTGGCCCTCGCTAGAGCATGTCGCAGGAGTTGACCTGTACCGGCTCTCCAGGCTTCAGTTCGAACTCCCTATTGCAGACCGTTATGGTAAGAGGCTCTCCATCGGTAACCTCGAAGGTGTAGGTGTCGTGGGAGAGGTTTACCTCGAGATAGCTCTCATGGAACCGTAGGGGAAATCGCAGGCGCCCCCAGGTGGAAGGCAAGCGCGGGTCAAAGGAGAGCTTGCCGTCGAAGTCCCGCATACCGCCGAAGCCGTAGATGAGGGCCATCCACACCCCGCCGGTGGAAGCTACGTGGGCACCGTCCACGACGTTTCCCGCCACATTGGCAAGGTCCATGAGCAAGGCGTACTGAAAGTACTCCAGCGCTTTATGCTCGTAGCCGATCTCCGCGGCGAGAATAGACTGAACGCAGGCTGAGAGGGAGGAATCTCCGGTGGTCAGTGGATCGTAGTAGTCGAAGTTCTTCCGCTTCTCCTCCAGAGTAAACTTGTTACCCAGGAGCACCAGGGCGAGGGCGACGTCTGCCTGCTTGATCACCTGGTGGCGATAAATCACCAGCGGGTGGTAGTGGAGCAGCAGCGGATACTTCGTCGTGGGCGTATTGGCGAAGTCCCAAACCTCCTTCTCCAGGAAGTTGTCATCCTGGGGATGGATTCCGCGACCCTCGTCATAAGGTATGTACATCGCCTCCGCGGCACGCTCCCAGTTGAGAACCTCCTCCTCCGTGAGGGAGGTCTCATGAATCAGATGGGAGTAGGCGTCTTTTCGCTCTGTCTTGAGCCAACGGGCGACCTCCGCAGCGTAGCGCAGGTTGGACCGAGCCATCATGTTAGTAAAGAAGTTGTCGTTTACCACGGTGGTGTACTCGTCCGGGCCGGTCACACCGTGAATATGAAAAGCTCCAGTATCTGGGCTGAAGAAGCCGAGGTCCGTCCAGAGCCTGGCAGTCTCAACGAGGATCTCGCCCCCCACCTCCGCGAGAAAGTCCCGGTCTCCCCGGACGTCGACGTACTTCTTTATCGCATAGGCAATATCCGCGTCTATGTGGTACTGCGCTGTTCCCGCGGCGTAGTAGGAGGAGGCCTCCTCGCCGTTGATCGTCCGCCAGGGAAAGAGCGCCCCGGACTCGGATAGCTCCACCGCCCGCTCCCGGGCCTTGTCGAGCATGGAGTGGCGGAAGCGCAGAAGATTTCGGGTTATTCGTGGCTCCGTATAGGTGAGAAAGGGGGCCACGTAGACCTCGGTGTCCCAGAAGTAGTGCCCCTCGTACGCCTGCCCTGTAAGCCCCTTGGCGGGTATTCCGGTGGTCTCCGCTCGGGCCGAGGCCTGGCAGATTTGAAAGATGTTCCACCGTATCGCCTGCTGCAGCCGGGGCTCGGCGCCTACGACCACGTCCGCCCGTTCCCAGAACCGGTCGAGGAAGGCGCGCTGAGAACGCTCCAGGGCGCCGTAACCGTCCCGGAGGGCCCGGTCGAGACTCCTCGTGCACCGGTCCACAAGCTCCGCCGGCGGTACGGCCCGGGACGTGTGATAGGTAAAAAACTTGGTGATCTTTATCGGGACTCCCGCGCGAGCGTCGATGGTGTAGACGATCTTGCCCAGATCCTCGGTCCAACTGCTCGAAGAGCGCCAGGGGTTCTCGGTCTCAATGACGTGGTCGATTCCCGCCCCCAGACTCATTCGGGAGTTCGTGGTGCGGTAACCGGTGCAAATGCGAAAATTTCGCTCCACGTGGCTGTGGGCATTCAACACCCGGTGAGCGAAGATACGCGCTCTGCGTGGATCCTTGTCGTTGCCGTTTTTTGGCTCATCGAGAGCTTGGCTATCCTGCCGGTTCAACAGCTGCGAGGAGATCACCACCGGCGCGTCGGTGTCCACGGTTATCTCGTAGCTAATCGCTCCGAGGTGCCGATGCTCCATGGAAACCAGACGCCGCGACTTGATGCGAACCTGCTTGCCTGCCGGAGAGGACCAGTTCATATCCCGAGAGAGGACACCGGTTCGGAAATCGAGCTTTCGCTCATACTCCGTGAGCCGCGCGGTAGGAAGGTAAAGGGGCTCATCATCGACGTAGAGCTTAACAAGAGTCGCGTCGGGGACGTTGACCATGGTCTGCCCGGTCCGGGCAAAGCCATACGCCTCCTCGGCGTGGACGATGGGCCAGGTCTCGTGGAACCCGTTGCAAAACGTCGCCGTCTCGATTGCCGGACGACCCTCCTCAAAGGTACCTCGGACGCCGAGAAAACCGTTGGACAGGGCAAAGATTGTCTCCGCGTTACCCATCCAGTCCTCATCAAAGCCGGTCTCGACGATTCCCCACTCCTCAGAGGGGTAGAGGTGTTCCGGAAGGAGCTGCAGTTTACGTGGGATCATAGTTTTTCCTTCGTACCATACCCTCACCGCTCTGCCAAGAGGAGACCTCCTCCAGCTCCTCCCAGCGCTCATACGCTCTCTCGAGCTCGCTCCGCAGCTCCTCTTCCCGCCGGGCGAGGGCAGCCGGACCGTTCTCCTCGGAAATCTCCCCTCGATAGAGCGCAGGGTCCGCGAGACGGTTGTGCACCGCCTCGAGTTCTTCTTCCAGAGAGGCTATCCGCTCCGGCAGCTCCTCGAGTTCCCGCTGGTCCTTAAAAGAGAGCCTCCGTGGAGCGTCGTCGCTTCGGGCACTCTTTGGCTTTCCGCTCTTGCCGGCCTTTCGAGAGCCTGCTTTGGAAGCCTCAGGAACTTCATTATCCTGCCGAGCTTTCTTGCCTCGCCATTCGGAGTAGCTGCCGACGTGCTCTTCCACCTTGCCCCCACCGGCAAAAACGAGGCACTCGGTGACAACGTTGTCCAGAAATTTCCGGTCGTGGCTCACCAGAATGATCGTCCCTTGGAACTCCAGAAGAAGCTCCTCCATGAGCTCCAGCGTATCCAGGTCCAGGTCGTTGGTTGGCTCGTCCAGGACAAGGAGGTTCGCCGGACGGGCAAAGAGTTTTGCCAGAAGCACCCGGTTGCGCTCACCGCCGGAGAGGCTTCCGATCTGCTTATTTACATCCTCCCGGGAGAAGAGAAAGTCCTGCAAATAGGCGAGAAGGTGGCGTCGCCGGCCTCCGGACTCCACCGTGTCGTATCCGCCTCCTACGTTCTCGTAAATGGTCATGTTAGGATCGAGCTGGGAGCGCAACTGGTCGAAGTAGACAATCTCGAGCCCCGTGCCGAGGCGGACGGATCCCCTATCCGGTTCGAGCTCTCCGACTAGCAGTTTGACCAGGGTCGACTTGCCCGCGCCATTCGGGCCGACGATCCCCACCCTGTCACCTCGCATAATCATCGTGGTCAGCCCCTCGATGAGAGGCTCCGAATCATCGGAACCGGAGTCGTAAGAAAACGAGAGATCCTTGGTTTCCACCACGAGATCCCCGGAACGGGAAGCGCTATCTATACTGAGCCGGGCCGAACCGAGGCGCTCTCGCCGGCTCCGCTGCTCCTCCCGCATGGCCAGGAGCCTTCGCAGCCGCCCTTCGTTCCTCGTTCGTCGCGCCTTGACCCCTTTCGCGAGCCACGCCTCCTCCTCCGCGAGGCGCTGCTCGAAGCGGGATTGTACCGCCTCCTCGTTGGCCAGCCGCTCCTCCTGCCGTAGAAGAAACTCCGAGTACCCGCAGTCGTAGACGAACAGGAGCCCTCGGTCGAGCTCTGCCACCCGACTCGTGAGCTCCTCAGCAAAGGCGCGGTCGTGGGTGACAAAGAGAAGGGTCCGTTTCTCGACGGTGGAAAGGCGGAGGAGATACTCCTGCAGCCAGAGAACTGTCTCGATATCCAGGTGGTTCGTAGGCTCGTCGAGCAGAAGGATGTCCGCCCCCGCCGCGAGGGTCCGGGCCAGGAGCACCCTTCGTATAACCCCTCCCGAGGAGGTTGCAAGTTCCGCGTCAAAACCAACCCCGAGGCGAGTGAGAATCCGCTCAGCCTCGAGACGACGCTCCGCGGCGCTCTCCTCGTCCTCCGGCGGCAGCCGCTCAGCCCCTTCTCCAGGTAACGGCGCCGTTCCGGAGGCGACCTCCAAAGCGTTGCCTGCCGGGGCCGTGGGGATCTCCTGCCCGAGATAGGCTACCCTGCCCCCAGAGATGAGGCTCACCTGCCCCGAATCCGGAAGAACCTCGGAGGCGACAATTTTCATGAGCGTCGATTTGCCTGCACCGTTGCGTCCCACCAGGCAGCAACGGTCTCCTCGGTGGAGATGGAGCTCCGCTCCCTCTAGGAGATTCTCACCACCAAAGGTGAGGTAAAGACCGTGAATGGAAAGAAGTGCCACGGGCGCACGGTAACACACCTTCGCCCGCTATTGCATCCTCAGAGCGGAAAGGCGCGTTTGAGCTGTCGGACCGCCTGTCTGAGACGCTCCTCGTTTTCAACCAGAGCGATACGAAGATACCCCTCGCCGTCGTCTCCGAAACCCACTCCCGGGGCCACGGCGACCTCCGCTTCCTTGAGACACTTTATGGTGAACTCAATTCCGCCCAACTCCCGATACGCCTCCGGAATTGGTGCCCAGACGAACATGCTTCCTCTCGGCTTCGGGATATTCCAACCCGCTTTGTTGAGCCCCTCGACGAGAATGTCCCGGCGCCGCTGATAGATTGCCGCCTGCTCCCGCATCGCCTCGTCTCCGTGGCGCAGCGCTATAACCGCGGCTATCTGAATCGCCTGAAAGATCCCGTAGTCGTAGTAGCCCTTGATGCTCGCGAGGACCTTGATCATGTCCGGATTACCGGAGACAAAGCCGACCCTCCAGCCCGCCATGTTGTAGCCCTTGCTCATGGTAATACTCTCGACGCCCACATCTTTCGCCCCGGGAACCTCGAGAAAGCTCGGCGCGCGGTACTCGTCAAAGGTGGTAAGACCGTAGGCAAAGTCATGGATCACGTAGAAGCCGTACTTCTTCGCCAGGCGCACCACCTCTTTAAAAAAGTCGAGCTCCACGGTGTGAGTCGTGGGGTTGTGGGGGTAATTGAGATTGAGAATCTTCGGTCGGGGGGTGAGCTTCTCGCACATCTCGGCGATGTTGCGTAGAAGCGCCTCATCCCCGTCCTTCATGGAAACGCCAATCACATTTGCCCCGGCGATCACTGGCCCATAGACGTGGATCGGGAAGGAGGGAGTCGGCGTCATCGCCACATCCCCGGGACCGAGGGTGGCGAGGCAGAGATGACTGAAGCCTTCCTTCGAGCCGACGGTGGCGATAATCTCATCCTCCGGAGAAAGATCCACACCCCACTGTCGCTCGTAGAAGCGGGCCAGCTCGCGGCGCAGGTTATACACCCCCGCGGAGACGGAGTAGCGCTGATTTCGCTTCTCCGAGGCCGCTTCGGAGAGCTTGTCGACAATGTTCTGGGGTGTGGGATCGTTCGGGTTTCCCATACCGAGATCGATAATGTCCACATCTCGTCGCCGCAGGTCGCTCTTGAGGGCGTTTATCCGGCCGAAGAGATAGGGAGGAAGTCGGTGCATCCGGGCGGAAGCCACCGGAGGCATATCATTGCGGACGAGAGAGTCTACATCCACCTCATCTAGAAAACTGACCGGGTTACTATTCTGATCCACGGAAATCACCTCACTATTCCACTCAGTATCATCACACACCGCGGATAGGTTCAAGAGCCAATCCCCGGGGATTGGACGTTGCCGGTTGAATTCGCGAACCTTGGATAATGCGAGACGACCCCGGTATGACCGTGCCGATAAGCTTTGCTCAACTCCTAACGGACGCAAAAGAGTGTCTGACTAGGAGGTGGAGCCTTTTACTCTCAGTCTGGATTCTCACCGGCTTCGTGAGTCTTCTGCTCCAGGATCTGCTCCTTCCCACCCCGCCCCCTTGGAATGGCGGAAGTGAGCATACCCTCCCCCTCTACATCTTTGTCCTGACTGGAGCCAATCTCCTTGCTCTCCTCGGGATCCTTCTCACGGCTCGGCTGGCCGGAACCTGTGCTCCGGGAGCCCCGGCCGGAACCGCGACGCAGGAGATCAAAAGAGCCATCAGACTATTCGGTCCGACGCTTCTTACCGGGATCCTCTCCCTCCTGCGTATCCTTCTCGTGGCTCTTGGTTCCCTGCCGATCGTCCTGCTCCTTAGCTTCCTTCTCTACGGAGCAGCCCAGGGGGCGTTATCGGAGCCCGTTGAACAGGCAGCGATCGGGGCGCCTATTCTGCTGTTCGCCCTCTTCGGGTTTGCTCGCTTCGGCTGGTCGGTCTACTTCACCATTCTCGCCGGGAGTGGCCCGGTACGGGCCCTGCGCAAAAGCAAATCCCTCTTTGCAAACAACCGGAATCTTGTCTGGATCTTGACGGCGGTGGTCCTCGCCCTTCCGGTCCTCGTCGCCCTAACGCCGACCTTCTTTTCTCCGGCGCTCCCCCGGGCGGTCTACCGCGGGCTCCGCTATCTCAGCTCTGCCTGGTCTTTCGGTGCCGCCGGCGTCGTCGCTGTAGCCATCGGCAACGCCCGGGAGGAAGAGGCCGAAACCCCGAGTTAGAGGGAAGACAAACACCTCAGGAGCCTCGTAAGTCCTCTTCCACTCTGTGCAGCAGCTGTACAGTCTCCTCCGAGAGCGCTCCTAGCTCCTGGAGCCATTTGCTCTGCCAACTGCGGAGCCTTACACTTTTAGGTGGAATGGAAGAAAAACGAAGGCACCCACGGTTCAGGATCTCGCAGATGCTAACCCTGCAGCAGAATAACGAGCGAGTGATCCATGCTCAAGGAGTGAACATCAGTAGAAGCGGTATCTGCTGCTCAACCACCGAGCGGATGCATCCTGGCTCCACGGCCTACGTAATCCTGGAGCTCCAGGACCACGGGGTACCGCGAGTCTCCGCCGAGGCCGTCGTGGTTTGGTGTGACCCCCGGGAGGGCGGCTACGACGCCGGTCTCGTGTTCAGGACACTCTACGAGAATTCCGCCCGGGCCCTCGATCAGTTTCTAAGCCCTAGAGAGGCGAAACTGTAGAGCGCTCTGCGCCCGGGGTCACTGCACCCCGAGCCCCAGCTATCAGAGTTCCAAGCCCGCTCCGATAACGTAGTAATCGTCCCAGACTCCCTTCCGAAACTCTTCCTCTTCCATCTCCTCCTGGGCGTCCACCAGGTAGTGGCTACCGATTCCGCCGAAGACCGAGAGACCACAGAAGAGGGGAAGTTCGACCATTGCGCGATACTGAAATCCGAACTGGTCTGCTCCCTCGTTGAACTCGTAGAGCGTCTCGTTGTCCACCCCGAGAACCCCGGCGTCGATATTGATGTTCACAGGACCGAAAGGCACCTGGGCGCCAAAGGAGAAGGAGGTTGCAATCTTCGTCGCCTCGGTAAAGGAGGTCGACGGACCGTCGTAACTCTCGCTGGTCATACCGTAGTGGAAGAGGGTGTAGAAATTGCCGGCCCGAAACCGTACTCCCGCGTTGGCCTCTGTGACGCCGCCGTACCAGCCGGAAAACTGCACGCCGCCGTTTCGGGAGAGATTGATGAGGCCAATCGGCACACCCTCCATGCGCTCGGATATATTTACCAGTCCGAGCTGCACGCCCCGGACACTCCGGGCCACGTTTACGACGCCCGCTGCCTGCACGCCCCGGACATCACCTGCCACATTTACCACGCCGGCGCTCTGAACTCCGCGAACTTCTCCGCTTGCCCAGTTACCGACCCCTGACCACTGCACCCCCGTGACCGATCCGCCTACTGCGCTAAAGATACCGGTGGCGCTTACGCCCTGAAGGCTGCCCCCGTTGAGAGCAGCCAAGGCGCTGTACTGCAGACCGGTCATATCCCCGGAAATGTGAGAAAACCCGTAGCCGGCGTCGATTCCCCGGACCTCTCCGAGGCGGCTGTAGAAGAGGTAGAGGTTGATGTGGCTCAGGTCCTCTCTCCCCTCGTTGGTGCTCAAGGGATACCAGATCTGCGCGGTGAGCTCATGCTCCTCTCGCTCCTCCCCAAAGAGGGCACCCCCCAGGAGGAGGCCCGTCAAAATCAAAATCGCTATCCTTTTCATCTCTTACTCCGTACTGGTCTGTTTACTCAGGGGCTCTCGACCCCTCCGTCTTTAGAAACACCGATTTTTCGACTCCCTGTTACCGCCCTCGAGACTGTTTCCAGGGCCTGGGGATTGGCCTATACTGCGGCTACGATGGATGTGCGACCCTATGTGAGACCTGCGGATATTGCTCCTGGATTGCCTGCCCCACCGAAAGCGGAGGCGCGACCGGAGCAACTCAAGTACCACGGCCGAGAAGTGGTTGATGAGTACCGGTGGCTGCGAGATCCGAGCTATCCGGAGGTAACGGATGAGCGGATCCTCGGCTACCTCAGGGCGGAGAATGAGTACTTCCAGGCGGCGATGAAGCCCCACCGAGATTCCATTGATGAGCTCTACGAAGAGCTAAAAGGGCGAGTCAAGGAGGATGACGATGGAGTCCCCGCGAAAGATGGGGAGTGGGAGTTCTGGTGGCGCTTCAGACAGGGAGAGGAGTACCGAGAGCATCTGCGTCGAAGGATCGACGGTGGCTCCCCGGAGGTCTTTCTCAGCGAGCCGGAGCTCGCCCGGGGAACGGAGTACTTCCGCCTCGGGGGCCTGGATGTCTCAGAGGATGGCGAGGTGATCGCCTACTCCACGGATACCGAGGGAGACGAGCGTTACACCATACGCTTCCGCCCCGGGGTGGAGGAGATCCGGGACACCTTAGGCGATCCGATCTGGCTACCTGACAACCGCACGATTCTCTATCTGGAGCTGAGCGATGAGTGGCGCCCTTTCAGGGTTCGCGCCCATACCCTCGGAACTGATCCGGAGGGGGATCCGATTCTCTACGAGGAAGAGGATACCTCGTTTTTTGTCCACGTCGACTTGTCTCAGTCTCGCTCCTACGTTGTTATTACAACCGGCGACCACGTGACCAACGAAATCCTGGTTTGCTCGACGGACGATCTGCTTCAGTTTCTCGCTTCCCGAGATGCTGGGAGCCCGGAGGATCGAAGCCGGGGCAGTAGCGAGAAGTCGCCGTTTCGGCTGCTGATCGAGCGAAGAGAGCAGGAAGAACAGGAGTTAGATCACCGGGGCGATTACTTCTACATTCTCACCAACGACAGACACAAGAACTTTCGCCTTGTCCGGGCTCCGGTTCACAGCTCTGGTCGGGAGAACTGGGAGGAGATTATCCCCCCCTCGGATCGGGTCTACTTACGAGGGCTCACCTGCTTCAGTTCGTTCATGGTTCTGGAAGAGCGGGTTGACGGCGTCGACCAGGTGCGTCTGCGGGACTATGAGGGAGAAGAGCACCGGGTCATCTTTCCCGAGTCCGCCTACACCGCCGGACTCCATGAGAATCCGGAGTTCGAGATATCTACGGTGCGCCTCCACTATCAGTCGATGGTCACACCCCCAACGGTCTACGACTACCATCTAGCGGAGCGACGACTGAAGGTCAGAAAGGTCAAAGAAATCCCGTCAGGCTACGATCCGTCGGAATTCGCCACGCAGCGCCTCATGATCGCCGCCCGGGATGGCACTGCCGTGCCCGCCTCAATTGTCTTTCCCAAGGACCTTCCAAGAGACGGGAGTCGGCCGCTCTACCTCTACGGATACGGCGCTTACGGAATGGGCATCTCCCCCCACTTTTCCACCAACGCCCTCTCCCTCCTGAAGCGCGGCTTCTCGGTGGCGGTGGCACACGTCCGGGGCGGCGATGAGCTCGGCTATCACTGGTACGAGGCAGGCAAGCTCGATCGGAGAACAAACACCTTTAACGACTTCGTGGATGTGGCCCGGGGGCTCATAGAGCACGGCTTCACCTCCGAGGGGCTCATCTGTGCCCGGGGCGGGAGTGCCGGAGGCGAGCTCATGGGAGCGGTAGTCAACTCCGATCCCGAGCTCTTTCGAGCAGTGGTCGCTGAGGTCCCCTTTGTGGATGTGCTCAACACCATGCTCGACGATTCTCTGCCCCTCACTCCGATAGAGTGGCCTGAGTGGGGCAACCCGATCGCCGATTCAGGCGCCTTCGACCTGATTCGCTCTTACAGCCCCTACGACAACGTCCGGGAGCAGGGGTATCCACCGCTCCTCATTACCGCGGGGCTCTCGGATCCACGAGTGGCGTACTGGGAGCCGGCGAAGTGGGCCGCCCGGCTCCGAGATAGAAAGACGGATGATAACGTTCTCTTTCTCAAAACAAACATGAGCGCGGGCCACGGAGGACGCTCTGGACGGTACTCCGCTCTCGAGGAGGAGGCGGAAGTTCTCTACTTTCTGCTTCTGGCCACGGGTAGGGAAAACTTCCGGGGCGCCTCAGCGTGATATGGTTGGCGATATGAGACGGTACCTCACGGCACTTCTACTTGCGGGCCTTATCGCCGCGAGTTGCGCGGAGGCTCAGGAAGCTCCCACAGTCGAGGCGGCCACCCGGGCGTGGTACGCCGGCAACCATACTGAGGCGATAGATGGGTTTCGGGCCCTTCTCGATTCGGATCCCGGGAACGCGGCGATACGCCTCAACCTCCTCATTCTGCTGCGAGAGGCCGGACGCATGGAGGAAGCAGCGGAAGTAGCAGACGGATTGGAAGGGGCAGAAGAGGCGCTTCCGCCGGGGGTGGCAACGGCGGAACGGATAGCAACACTCGTTCTCGCGGGCAGAGAACGAGAGGCACTGGAGCTCTCGCCCCTAAAACTCGCCCCTGGCACCGAGAGTAGTACTCCCTCGGATCAGATGGATGCACCTTCCGTTAGCGGGCCCCACCTTCGTCCGCCTGAGCCGGAAGCGATCGCCGCCCGTTCTCTGCTCTGGCACGGATTGGCGCACATGCTTGTCGGGGAGTCCCGAATCGCCCTGGATCGCTTTGCTGCGGCCGAGCGGTTGCAGCCGCACCTCCCCTACGCCTCCCTCTTTCGCGGGGAGGTTCTTCTCCGGCAGGGAGCGTACGACAAGGCTGTGCAAGAGCTGGAGGCGGCGCTGGCGGAGGACCGTAATCTCACCGGTGCCCTGCTTCCCCTGGCCCGGGCCAAGCATTCCCTGGGACAAGAGTCCGAAGCGTATCGCATCCTCCGACGAGCCGAGGTCGCCCTCCCCTGGAACCAGGAGATCAGCGAGCTCCGGGCGCAGTGGGAACAGGAGCTCCCGCGCCTCGTCGCCCGTCGGGAGACGGAAGCTGAGCAGCGGAGAGAGATTGCGGTGCCTCCGGTCGTGGAGCCCGAGCCGGTGGCGGTGGAGGCGATACCCCGCCTGAGAGTGGGGCTCGCCGAGGGACTGAGCTCTCTCTTCATAAAGACCGGCGGAGCGTTCACCGTTATCGAGACCGCTCCGGATCTCGGCCTTCTGGAGCCCGAGGATCGCGACACCGCTCTCGAGCCCTACCTGGACAAGCCGCCACTGGTTGTCGGGGAGAGAGGGCAGATTCTCGAGGTGACCGTCCAGGGGGACGACCTGGCTCTCCTCAACGAAGCGGGCGAAACGGTGCTCATTTCACCTGCTCCTCTGCGCCTCCGCTACCAGGAGCCCGGTCGCACCACTACCCTCTTCGATCTCACCTACGGCGAAGGGCAGTTCTTTGGCGGTAGGGAGGACCGGAGCTATCGAGGAGCCCTGGAGATCCTCCCCGGGCCGGGAGGTTCCTTCACTCTGGTAAATGATCTAAACGTAGAGGAGTACCTCTACTCCGTCGTACCCTCGGAGATGCCGGCGTTCTGGCCCGAAGAGGCGCTCAAGGCTCAGGCAGTCGCGGCCCGTTCCTACACCCTCCATCGGCGCAGCCGATATCGCGAGCGAGGCTTTGACCTCCTGAGCTCCGTCGCCTCCGCTCACTACCGCGGCGTCACCGGCGAGCATCCGCGCACCACCGCCGCGGTCAGGCAGACCCGGGGGGAGCTTCTTGCCACAAACGGTCAGGTCCTCGACGCCGTCTACAGCGCCAACAGCGCCGGGTACACCGAGTCCAGCGAGAGCGTCTGGGGCAGTCCCACCCCCCTGGTCGCCGTCTCCGACCCCTTGCTGCCGTCGATCGAGGAACCGAGGTCTCCCCTCTCAGTCTACGCCTGGCTCTTGAGCCGCCCGGATAGCTACTCATCCCGGGGACGTTTCTCCTCCGAGAGCGCCTACCGATGGAAGATCCTCGTACCCCGGGAAGAGATCGAACGGCGATTGCAGGAGAGGCGGCAGTCCGTGGGTACCGTGGAGCAGATCATCCCCGGCCCCCGGGGCATCACCGGGCGGGTTGAGTCAGTCACCATCAGGGGAAGCGAGGGCGAGACGACGGTCCTCCGGGACGCCATACGCTCTGCCCTCGGCGGCCTGCGGAGCAACCTGTTCGTTTCAGCCCCCCGGCTCGACCCATCCGGAGCGGCCGAGGCGTTTCTCTTCGAGGGAGCGGGATGGGGCCACGGCGTCGGCATGTGCCAGTCCGGGGCGGCGGGAATGGCTGAGGCGGGGCAGACTCACCGGGAGATACTCCGCCACTACTATCCCGAAAGTGAGCTCGAAAGAGCGTACTAAAACCCTTGACGGAAGGACCGATATACGCGACCCTTAGATCAGACGTGGAGGGAGTCATCCCGTTGCCGGGGACTCCCTTGTTGCGGGAGGACTTCTTCCACAACTGACCCGTTGGAGTCGCCTGCGGACGTGCTCCGTTGGACACGAACCGCAACCGCGCGGCCTCTGGGAGGGCGGCGGGGCGGCATGCGGAGACCTTCCAGAACGAAGGAGGGATTAATGGTTAGTATTTCAGAGCAGGTTGGTCCACGGAGGGCCAACGCTTAGTTTTGTCCAATCGAGGGACCCTGTTTCGGGGTCCCTCTTTATTTTTCGTGTACAATGAGCCCATGAAGTACGTCACTCTCACCCTTTCAGGAACCTTTGCGGAGACCGCTCCGCAGACCGGCTCCCTCCGGGCAGTGGGGAGCTCAAAGCGCTTTCGCTTCGACACCTTTCTTTTATCCGTGGAGAAGATCCTCGGAGACCGTCGTATTCGGCGTGTTCTGATCGACTGCCGGCCGGACTTTGCACCGCGGCTCTTCGCCGGGGCGGAGGCTGTCCGGGAACAGCTCGATCGCCTCTGTCGCAGCGGAAAGGAGCTCTACTTCTACGCCCGAGAGTATGACCAGCTTCGGCTCTACCTCGGGTCGGTCTGTTCAGTGCGTATCATTCATCCCCTCGGTCACCTCTCCTTTTTCGGAGTCGCCCGACCCTTCCTCTTTTTCAAGAATCTCATTGAAAAGCAGAAAATCGAGTCGGAGATACTCCGTCGGGGCGAGTATAAGAGCGCCGGAGATCGATTTCGCACGGATTCCCTGGACCCGGAGAATCGGGAGCAGTACCAAGCGTATCTCGACCGGGTTACGGGAGAGCTCGAGGAGCAGGTGGAGCACGGATTCAACAAGAGTAAGGGTGATCTCCAGGAGTTTGTGAACGGCACCATGCTCACCGCTCAGGCGGCACGGCAGGAAGGGTGGATCGAAGAAATCGACACCCTGAGTCGACGCCTCCAGGAGTGGAAAGAGGAAAAAGTACGGGAACAGAAACTCAAGAAGCTCGGCCGGAGCTATGGAAAGGGGCGAAAAAAGATCGCCGTTCTCGTCTTCGAAGGGGCAATCATTGACGGTGAATCGAGGGAGCTCCCTGGGCTCGGTCAGGCCCTCGGAGATAGCTCCTACATCCCCCAGATTCGGAAGCTCGCGGAAGACAAGTCCGTTAAGGGCGTGGTCTTTCGCGTAAACTCCGGGGGAGGCTCCGCGGTTGCCTCGGAGGAGATTCTCTCCGCCCTCCGGGAGCTCCGCAAGAAAAAGCCCCTGGTTGTATCCATGTCTGAGCTCGCCGGCTCCGGGGGCTACTGGATCGCCCTGGAAGCGGAGCGTATCTTTGCCCACAACACGACCTTGACCGGTTCCATCGGGGTTATCACGATGCTTTTCTCCCTGAAGAAGTTCCTCAAGCGCCTCGGGGTGACCACCGAGACGATTAGAACCGGGCCTCATGCGGATCTCGGTAGCGGCCTTCGCTCCATGACCAAGGAGGAGCGAAAGATCATGCAGGCCGTGGTGGACGATCTCTACGACACCTTTGTGGAGAAGGTAGCCAAGGCTCGGGGTCGGTCGGTCGAGGAGGTGGAAGCGGTGGCCGAGGGTCGAGTCTGGTCCGGTTTTGATGGGGTCACCCGGGGCCTGGTCGACGAGGTCGGAGGGCTCACGGAGGCGGTGGAGTATCTGCGCTCCTCCCTGCAACTGAAGCGCTCCACTGTCGCCTTCTATCCCGAGGTCAAGCGATCCTTCCTGCAGAGGCTCATACTCAAGAACGCTCCGGTAACGGTGCCCGTCACCCTAGGCGAGACCGCCCGGCTCCTTTCCACCCTCCGCGGTCCGCTTGCGCTGATGCCGGAGGCAGTGAGACCCGAAGAGCTTCTTGGCTAACCCTGTGATTCGGGGCAGCGCCCTCGTTCCCGGGCAGACGCCGGGAATCCTCCGAGTGGCGACCTTCAACATGGAGAACCTCTTTGATCTCGTCCGGGAACCCGGAGAGATCGCTCACAAGAGTAAACCTTCGCCCTATCAGCTGGAGGTCAAGCTCGCCAAACTCGCCCTCACGATAGAGCAGGTCCTTCGGCTGCCGGAGATCGTGGTTGCTCAGGAGATTGACAACGCCCTGGTTTTGCAGGAAGTGGGGGACCGAATCAACCAGAAAACCGGAAGCGAATACCGGGCAGTCTCTTTTCTAACCAGCGACCGCAGAAGCATCGAGGTCGGATTCCTCTATGATCACAATCGAGTCGCCCTGCGCAACTGCTACCAGCTAGAGGGTCTCGAGGTGGAGAGGGCCTTTGGTTCCTCGAGCCCGAGTCCGGGGCGGGAACCGATTGTCGGCCTCTTCGAAACCGGCGGCAGCAAACTGCGGATAATCGGCGTGCACCTCAAGAGCAAGGCGGGGATCTCGCCGATGGACGCGGATCGGCAAGCCCTCGAGGCGAGCCAGGAGGCGCAGCGGATCGACCAGGCACGAGTGCTCCGGAAGGTGGCGGACGACATACTGCGAAGGGATCCCCAGGCGCCGCTACTCATCGCGGGGGACTTCAACGATTTTGCCTATCTTCCGGAAGGTGAAGGAACCGAGCAGGCGATCCACATTGTCGAGGGAGCGGCGGAGGAGCTAGGTCTTGCCGACATCTTAGAACAGGTTCCCGAAGAGGATCGCTACACTTTTATCCACACCGGTGTGGGACAGCTGTTGGACCACATCTTCCTCTCCCCTGCGCTTCTCCCTCGGGTCGAAAACATTCGGATTCACCACGTGAACGCCGGCTTTCCTCGGGGGGAGGCAAAGGAGCCCGGAACCGCGAACCGAGCCTCAGATCACGACCCGGTGGAACTGACCCTCCGGCTCTAGAAGCGCCCTGGCAACATCCACGCAATTTTGTCTTGCGTAGACACGGAAAGTATGCATACTTTTGCAATGTAGACGCAACTATATTCAGTTAGGAGGATGCGATGTCTGATCATGCTGCCCGGGAATCTGTCTGGCAGGTTCAGGAGGGTGAGAAGCGCTCTGTCGGTGTTATTCACATCGTTATCACCGCGTTGCTGATCGGTGTAGGCTTTGTCGTCGGTGCCTTTGGAAGCATAAGCTTTCCCCTGGGCTTCGGCGTCAACTTCTTCTGGACCGGAATCGCGGTGCAGCAGATAGGTCCGATCTGGTTCGGCGCCTGGGGAGTGATAGCGGGTACGATCTTTCCCTTCTTCTCCAACGCAATTGCCGGAACGCCCTTCTACGTCTCCATGGCCTACATCCCGGCCAACTTTGTACAGGCGTTGCTTCCGGCCCTGGCGTTCAAGAAGCTCAACTGCGACCCCCGCCTCAAGTCTGCTCGGGACTATATTGTGCTGCTGGTTGCGATGGTTGTTTCCAGCGCCTTCGGGGCCCTCTGGTCTCCTCTGGTGGTGCTGCGAAGCTTCGGTCTCCTCACCGCGGAGTCCGTCCCGCTCTTTGTCTGGGGCTGGTTTGGCGGTAACGTGGTGGCCGGACTGGTATTCAACCTGATCCTTCTCAAGGCGCTCTCCGGCGTCGTCATGAAGACTCCCGCCTTCGTTAAGCGGTGGTGGTCATAAGGTAAAAAAGCTGCGGCGGCCCCTTCCGGGCCGTCGCGCCCTTTTAAGAGCCGGCAAGCATATGAACAAAACTCTACTCGGCTACGTGCCGGACGCATCCATAATCTACAAAGTCCATCCGTCGGTGAAGGTGCTCTTTCTCCTGGTGGTAAGCCTCTTTCCGATGTTTATCAGTGCCGTAGAATGGAACGCCGCCCTCATAGCGGTGCTTTTTGTTCTTCTGGTGGCGAGCAAGGTGGATCTTAGGACCCTGAAAATATATATCCCCGTGGCGATCTCCATGGGGATGATTATTCTGCTCTCCTACACCGTTCTCGGCGGGAGGCACCCGCAGTACAATGTGGTCGCCACTCCACTAGGAATACCCATCTACTGGGAGCGTCTCAGAGACGCCCTGGTGGTCTATTTTCGTATTCTCCCGATGATTCTGACGATGGTTTTCTTCCTGAGTACTACCCGGGAGCGCGAGATCGTCGCTGCCCTTCGCTCAGCACGGATTCCCTTTGTCATAACCTACGTCCTGGCTATGTCCATGCGGGCCGCCGGCATGGTCCTCGAGGACTTTCGTATCGTCCGACAGGCGGAACAGGCCCGAGGCTTTGACACCAAGGGGAAATCGCTGCCCTACAAAATCAGAAAGTACGTTATGTATATGATTCCTCTCTTTGCCCTTTCGCTCCGCCGGTCGGAGGAGTTTACAAACGCCCTACTGGCCCGGGGTTACAGCTTTCGCACCAATCTGCGAAGACCGGACTACATTCTCACCCGATATCGCTTCGCCTGGTGGGACGGGGTGGTTTCAATACTCATTGTCGCCCTCTTTCTGGCTCTCCTCTACGGCCGGTACATACTGCTCAGGTTCACCATGGAGGATTCGGCGGTCCTCTCCTGGTTACAGGGGATGCTGCTTCCCGGAGGTCTCCAGTGAGTATGCCGGCGGTAACAATCGAGAACTATCAGTGGAAGTACATCCACGGAAACGACTACGCTCTCAAAGGTATCGATCTGCGGATCGAAGAGGGTGAGTGTGTCGGTCTCATAGGATCCAACGGTTCCGGCAAGACAACCCTGGCCAACTCCATCGACGGGCTGATTCCCGGTCAGTACCACGGAATCAAACACGGCACGGTTACCGTCTTCGGGACGGAAGTCGAGCAGTATCATCGAGGAGAGCTCCAGAGGAAGGTGGGGCTCGTCTTCTCCGACCCGGAGGCGCAGTTCACCGCCATGACCGTGGAGGATGAGCTCGTCTTCGGCATGGAGAATCTCGGTCTCTCGGTCCCGGAAATCGTCAAGCGCCTCGAGTGGGCCTGCGACCTCGCGGACCTCACCCCGCTTCTGGACAAACCGCCCTATGAAATCTCCGGTGGCCAGAAACAGCGAGTGGCCCTCGCGGCTGTTCTTGCCATGCAGCCGCAGTTGCTGATTCTCGATGAGCCCACGGCGATGCTCGACCCGGTCTCCCGGGAGCGAGTCTTCGAGGTCCTCGCGAGACTCAGGAAAGAGCGCTCTATCACCTTGATTCTCATCGAGCACGCCCTGGAGCACATTATTCCCCTGGCGGACAGAATGGTTCTCCTCGGAGACGGCAAGAAGCTCCACGAGGCGCCGACGCGAGAGTTCTTTTCGGACCTCAGCCTGCTCCATCAGGAGGGTATTCATCCCCCCGGGGCGGTGGAGTTTTCCAGCTATCTCAGGGGCAAAGGGGAGCTGTATGCGCCCCCGGCGCTCACCGTGGCGGAGGCCGCCGAACAGGCGCGGCTGTTGCGACGAGGTGAGCTCGCGCCGGAGGGAGGGCAGACATGAGCTACGTTGTAGTGGAAGACCTCACCTATACCTACCCTGACGGAACCAACGCTCTCCACGGTGTTTCACTCTCCATCGAGAAGGGAGAGTTCCTCGCCTTGATCGGCCAGAACGGCTCGGGAAAGACAACCCTCTCCAAATGCCTCAACGGCCTCCTACTCCCAACAAAGGGAAGCGTCGTGGTCGACGGCCTGAGCTCCCGTAAAGCTTCCATAGCCCAGATGGTGCGACGGGTGGGCTACGTCTTTCAGAACCCGGACCACCAGCTCTTTAACTCCACCTGCCGGGACGAGATTGCCTACGGTCCGAGAAACGTGGGAACTCCGGAAGATGAGGTGGCTACCCGAGTGGAGGAAGCCGCCGGCGTGGTGGGTCTCCCGGAGGTGTATCTGGAGGAGCACCCCTTCTTTCTAACAAAGGGTCTCCGGCAGCGAGTGGCCATTGCCGCGATCCTCGCGTTGCGGCCCCAGGTGATTATCGTCGATGAGCCGACCACTGGGCAGGACGCTCGGCAGGCCCGGGAGATCATGGAGTTTCTCACCCGCCTCAACCAGGAGCTCGGGCACACCATAATCATTATCACTCACGATATGGACATTGTCGCCGCCTACGCTCGCCGGGTCATAGCCATGGCCGACGGTCTCCTCGTTGCTGATGGCGCGCCTCGGGACGTGTTCCGTGACGTACCGGTCATGGAACGGGCCTCTCTCAAACCGCCGCAGGTCACCCGACTGGCCGGAGAGCTCTCGGACCTCCGGATTCCTCCGGACACCCTATCCTTGCGGGAGTTGACCGCCGCCTTTGAAGGGACAGGGGATAGTCGCAGCGCCTCACAGTGAGTACCCTAGGGGCGTGACATTGCCGACGGACCGCAGAAGACAACTCCTGATCCTTCTGGCGCTGCTCCTGGGTTACTTCGTCCTACGATTCCTAACCTACTGGCTCGCCCCGGAGAGTGCACTTCTCGAAGCTCTGAGCTGGCTGCTCCTCGTCTTTCCGGTGGGGTTCGCGGCGCTGACTCTGCTCGAGTCCGGAGCCGCGGCGACGGCACTCCTGGTTGTGGTCGGAAACATAGCGATCCGAGAAACTCTCGGTGTGGAGACCAATCTCCAGATAGCCACAATTTGGGTGAGCTGGGGCGCGAGTCTCCTCGGAGGAGCCCTGCTCGGCCATATTGTCAGGATCAACGCGGCCCTGAGAGAACGAAACGAGCGACTCCTTACGACAATGCGAGAGGCGAATCACCGTATTAAGAACGGGCTTGCCCTTGCTCGAAGCGTGGTGAGTCTGGAAAAGAACACCGTCGAGGGCTCCGACGCCATCGGCGCCCTGAACAAGGTTTCCTCACGGATAGACGCTATCGCGGCACTTCACGATGAGCTCCTCTGGAGACGAGAGGACCGGACCATCAATCTCACCTACTATATGCGCAGAATCGTCGAGCAGCTCCGGGAGGTGCTCGGCCTCGAAATTGAGGATGGTTTTGCAGAAGATATGGAGGTCGCCGTTGACTCGGAGCTTGCTGTCCAGATAGCCCTCATAACCAACGAGCTTCTGACCAATATCGCGAAGCATAACGTTACGGCCGACGGGGCGCCTCATCCGTCGATTACGCTCAGTCAGGCGGACGGACGCATTCAGGTAACCGTCGCATCGGACCGCGGAAGCTTGCCAGAGAAACCGAGGGAGGCTGAACGCGGCCTGGGCACAAGGATCGTGGATCTCCTGGTGGAGCAGAGTCGAGGAACCTTGAGAACAGTCTCGAGCGCTCCGCCGGTCTTCGAGCTATCCGTGCCAACTAGCTCTGACCAGG
>CAYZHV010000003.1:0-35415 GCA_964478055.1 uncultured Spirochaetaceae bacterium
TTCATGACCTCGAGCTCCCGCTCATGCCGTTTTCGGCGCTTCTCCTGACGCTTCGCTTTTCGTTTGTCCGATAGTCGGTTAAAGGCGTAGTAGAGCACGGGAACGAGAAAGAGTGTAAGCAGGGTTGCCACGGTCAGCCCACCGACAACGGTCTTACCGATCGGCTGCACCAGGGAGGCTCCCTCCCCCTCGAAGAATCCCACGGGAATGAGCCCGAGGACCGTGGTTAGGGTGGTCATGAGGATGGGCCGAAGCCTGTTCCCGCCGGCGACGACGCACGCCTCGGTCAGATCGAGCCCCCGCTTTCTCATTAGGTTGATGTAGTCGACCAGGACGATTCCGTTGTTCACCACGATACCGACGAGGACCACCAGACCCACGGCGGTGAAGAGACTGAGGTTCTCTCCGGTAAGGAGATGGATCCATATCACCCCGATGAGCGTCAGGGGTATGGTGAAAATGATAATAAACGGGTCGAGAAACGACTCGAACTGGCTCGCCATGACGCCAAAGACGAGAAAGGCTGAAACCAGGAGTATGTAGATAAAGGTGGTCCCGTAGTTCTGCAAATCCTGGTAGTCGCCGCCGTACTCGATAATGAGCTCCTCGTACCCGGGAATCTCCTCGTCGATCACCCGCTGGATCTGCGGCATCACCTCGTTAATCACCGCCCCCTGGGCAAGGCCGGCGGTGACCTGGATCTGCCTCGACTGGTTCTCCCGGTTAATGTTCACCGGCCCGGTTGTGCGCTCCAGGGTGGCGACGCTGGAAAGGGGTATGCGCCGGCCGAACTGGTTGACCACGAAGATCTTGTTGAGATCCGGAATCTGGTCACGGCTGCGCTCCTCGAGGATCAGAAGAATGTCATACTCGGACCCTCCGGTTCGGTATTTGCCGGCGGTGAGCCCATCAATGCTCGCACGAACCTCCTGGCCGATGGTGTTCACGTTGAGGCCCAGGGAGTACGCCTTGTCCCGGTCGATGACGATCTCGACCTCCGGGAGCCCCTCCTGCAAGTTGAGCTGCGGCTCCGTGGCTTCAGGCACGCGCTCCTCGATAATGTCGACGATACTGTTTCCGACGTCTCGCATGAGCTCCTGATCATCGGAGCGGAGCTTTATGACGATCGGCTCCGACCCTCCCCCGGGTCCCATTTGCTGGGAAAAATTGAAGGTCGCCGAGGGGAAGTCACCGAAATGGTCACGAAGCTTTGCCTTCACCGTCTCGGAGTCATCGATTCGCTCGTCAAAGGGCGGTAAGGTCACGGTGAGGGTGCCGCGGTACTCCTGACTCGCCCCGAGAAAACCGAAAAAGCTCGGCTCCCCGACCTGCAGTATCACATCCTCGATGCCGTTGACCTCATCCCGGACGATCTCTTCCATCTGTCGGAGGACGGTGCGGGTCACATCGAGCTTGGTTCCCACGGGGAGCTCCACATCTACGGCCACGGAGTCCTCGCCCATGGATGGGGTGAGCTCGAATCCCGCCTGGGGGATCATCATCACGCTTCCCGCAAAGATCGCGAGGATAACCAGGATGGTGATCACCTTGTGCCGGAGCACCCGGCGCAAGCCTCCCATGTACCGCTCATCGAGCCAGGTGAAGAATCGCGCCATCCGGTCGTCGACCCATTTGAACACGCCTTTCAGAGGGCGCTGCTTCCGGGAGTCCAGAGGGAGGTAGCGACTGGTGAGCACGGGGATGAGAAAGACCGCCACCAGCAGCGATGATGCTAGGGAAATAACAACGGTAAAAGAGAGGCCCGAAAAGAGCTCTCCGATAAACTCGAGCTGTGCCCGAAAAATCGCGAGAGGGAGAAAGACCGCAATGGTGGTAAGGGTCGAGGCGGTTATCGCCATGATCATCTCCTGGCTTCCCAGGATGGACGATGCGGTGAGCTTTGCTCCCTTCTCCCGGTATCGGTAGATATTCTCCAGAATAACAATGGAGTTGTCCACGAGCATGCCGATACCGAGGGCGAGACCGGTAAGGGTCATAAGATTGAGGGTGAGGCCGAAGAAGTACATCAGCATCAGGGTAACCACGATGCTCACGGGGATGGAGATCGCGATGACGATGGTGGACTTAATGCTCCGGAGGAAGATAAAGAGAATAATCACCGCCAGGGCCGCACCAGTGATAGCGGCGGAAGAGACGTCGTTCAGGGAGTTCCGGACTATTTCGGTGGTGTCGTTGATGACGCCCACGGAAACGTCTGCCGGGAGGGCGTTATTGATCTGCGGCAACCTGTTCATAACGTTGTCCGCAACCTGAACGGAATTGGTACCACTCTGTTTCTGGACAATGACGAAGACCCCGGGCTCGCCGTTGATGTAGACCGCGCTGGACTCCTCCTCAAAACCGTCATAGACGTTGGCGACATCTCGCAGCCGAATCGGGACCCGCTGGGGATCCGGGCTCGCCGCGGTGGGTTGACCTCCGGCGTAGCTAATCACCACGTCCTTGATCTCTTCGACCGTCTCGAACTCTCCGGCGGTGCGGATCAGGTAGTTGAGATTGCCCTCGGTAATGTTTCCCGCGGAGACCGAGACGTTGTTGCCCCGCAGGGCCCCGGCGATCTGGGAGAAGCCGAGCTGGTACGCCTCCAGGCGGTTCTGGGGAATCTCCACCCGAATGAGTCGCTGCCGACCACCCTGGACGTTGGCGATTGCCACCCCTTCGACCTGCTCGATCCGGGACTGAATGGTGTCCGTGGCGATCTGCCGCAACTCCTCAGGCGTCCGGTTTCCGGAGACCTCCAGCTGCAAAATCGGTATGAGAGAGGGGTCGAATTTGAAAATCTGCGGCGAGGTCGCCTCATCCGGCAGCACATCCTTTACGAACTCCAGCCGATCTCGCACCTCGTTGGTCGCCTCGGTCATGTCGGTGCCGTAGGTAAACTCGAGCTGCACCTGACTGCTCCCTTCGGTAGAGGTGGAGGAGATCGTCTCTATGTTGCTCACGTTGGAGAGCTGTCCCTCCAGGGGCCGGGTCACCGACTGCTCCACCTCCTCGGGCCCCGCTCCGGAGTAGTTGGTAAAGAGAATAAGGACCGGGGGGTTGGTCTCCGGGTAGAGGTCGATGGCGAGGTCCGAGGCGCTGTAGAGTCCGAAGCCCACCAGAAGAGCGAAGATGATTATTAGCGTCGTTGGTCGACCGACAACGGTCTTTGAAACACTCATGTGCGCTCCTACTCGATCTCGTCCTGGGCTTCCAGGGGGGTTACGGTGTTGATCACCCGCACCCGGGCCTGGTCCTCCAGTAGCGACTGACCCTGGTAGACGACCCGCTCCCCGGGCTCGAGCCCGGAGACGATCTCCAGCTTGTTGTCCACCTCTATGCCCGGGGTAACATCTCGCTGCTCCGCCACGCCTTGATCATTTACGACGAAAACAAAGGTATCGCCAAAGCGGGTAACCAGGCAGTCCGCGGGAATCTTCACGATCCCCTCCTTTTCCTCGGTAATAATCCGCACCGCCGCGAACATTCCCGACTTGATCCGCGGGTCCGGCCGGTCGAAGCGGAGTTTTACCTCCAGGGTGCGCGTGGCAGGGTCCACTACCGGGCTGAGTTCGGTTACGGTGGCGGTGAACCGCTCATCGGGATAAGCGTCCAGACGGACCACGCCGTTGAGCCCCTGGCGGATCTTGGAAATGAAACGCTCCGCCACGTAGGTGACCACCTCGAGCTCGTTGGTTCGAGAGATCCGCAACACTGGGGTGCTCATGGAGACGGTCTGTCCCACTCTGCCGGGGACGGAAACAACGGTCCCGGCGATTGGCGCGCGCACCGGGCTTGCCACGAAGTTCTGCCCCGGCCGGGAAGGATCCACCTCCGCGATGATCTGCTCCCGGCTCACCGTGTCGCCTACCCCGACAAAGAGCTCCGTAAGCTCTCCATTGGTCTCGGGAAAAACATCAATGGTCGCAACGGTCTCGATCTCGCCGTTTATCTCGATGTAGTCCTTTATTTCGCCTTCGATCGCCGGCGTCACGTTTACCGCGAACACTGTCTGCTCTCCCTCAGCGCCCGCCACTTCTCGCGCGCCTGGCTCCCCTCCAGCCTCGGCGGTCACGCTCTCCTCGCCCCCGGTAGCCTGGGCGGACTCCTCCCCGGAGCCCGGTCTACCGCCCCCGGATGGAAAGGCACCGCAGCCGACGAGAACCAGAGCGGCGAGTATCAGTAATGCAAAGGGTATCTTCTTCATTGGAGAAACTCCTCCATCTTCGTATTCAATGCGTACTCCAGGTCCAGGAGGCTCGCCAGAACCCGCTGCTGTTCCTGAATGAGCTGAAGCCGGGCGTCCTGCAGATCCACTTCCGCCTGCTCAACCTCGGTGAGGTCCCGCAAGCCGTTGTTGTACGCCTGCTCGGCCAGATCATAAGCCCGGCGCGCGAGGTCCACGTTGAGCTCCAAGGCCTCTATGCTCTCCAGAGAGCTCTCGATGTTGTTTATGTAGGAGCGTACCTCGATCTCCGCACCGGTCAGCGCCTGGTTTACGTTCAGTCGATTCTGCGTGAGCTGCCGCTCGACGCCCTTGATCGTATTTCGGCTCTCCGAACGGGGAAACCACGGGTCGATCGGCTGGACAACGGAAATCGAGAACATGCCGCTTCGCTGCTGCCAGAGGTCTCCGTCAACCCAGCTGTCTTCCCAGGGGTCGCCCTGAAATGTTGGATCGACGTTGAAGCCAAGAGTCAGGCTCGGAAGGGACTGGTATACATTGAGCCGGCGCTGCTCCTCGAGGATCGCCGCCTGCTGCTCGAGCCCCTGGATGTCAAAGCGTCCGTAGAGCATTCCCTCATCAATGGAACCGATCGCCGTTCGTATTCGGTCAACACCCGCCGGCGGCTCGATGGAGCCGGTAAGCTGGATCTGCTCGTCCAGGGGCACGCCGATTTGCATCTTGAAGGACATCATCGCCTGCTGATAGCCGTTTCGCAGCTGTGTCAACTGGGGACGGAGGTTGGCAACGTTTACCCGAGCGCTGAGCAGCGTGAACTCATCCACAAGCCCCGCCTCGTAGTTGAGTTGGGTCTGCTCGAGCCGGCGCTCAGCGGTACGGATCCGGTCCTGGATGAGGTTGATCCGCGCCTCCGTGAGAAGGAGCTCGTAGAAGCTCTTCTGCACATCCCGCTCCACCTCGGCCCGCCGTTTTTCGAGCTCCACTCGGCTCGCCCCGAGGTCGAGGCCCGCGAGGCTGATTCCGGGGGAGAGGGCGGGGGTGAGGGTGAGGCTTATGTCGAGACTGGTGGAGAGGTTCCACCGCGGAAGCTCCTCGCTAAAGGGCGCGACGAAGTCGAATGCGCCGGTTGTCGGATCCGGCGGACCCACCGGGGCCAGCCCGGAGGCGCTCTGCTCCTCGTTCATCCGGCCCAGGCTGGCCCGGGCGGAAACGTCCGGATAGAATCGGTTCCACCAGGAGTCTCGGACCAACTTCTTCTGGGTCACGTCTATCTCCTGGCTCTGAATACCGAGATTGCTCTCCAGGGCGAGCTGGAGCGCCTCATCTACGTTCAGGACTCGCACGGAGGGCTCCGCGGGAGCGGGTTCGTTCGACGCTTCCTGGGAGAACGCCGGCATCGCCGTAACCAGTAGAGCCGCGGTCAAAGCCGCAACTATCGGGACCATCTTACCGTTCATCTTCATGAGAACCTTCCTGAGAAGTCGGATGTATCTCGTCAGGCGCCAAGCCGCGCTCAACCAGTCGGTAGAGCCGGCGAAGGGCCGCTATTCGCTCATCGAAAGAGAGGGCTCCGAGGTTTCCATCGAGGACCTCCCGAGTAACCAGAAAGTTCGGAAAAACCGCCAGAGAAAGAAAGGAATCAGTGGGCGCCCGGAGATGACCGCTCTGCCGAGCCTCATCGAGGAAGGCAAAGGCCTCCCGCATCCTGTCGAGCGCCTTTCTGGGAGCGCGAATCTGCACGTCCCGATACCGTAGCCAGCTGAGCACCGTGAGTTGCGTCGGGTTGTTGATCGCGTAGGCGGCGATCATCAAGATCAGGGCGTAGAGCTTTTCCGGAAGGGTTTCCAGGTATCGGAGGCGGCTGCGCATAAGCTGTGAAAAGTGCGCCTTCTCCCGCTCCACCACCTTTCCGAACATGTCGTCCTTGTTTCGGAAGTAGAAGTAGAGACTGCTCTTGGTCATCCCTATGCGCTCTGCGATCTTCTCGACCGTCGCCCCTGAGAAGCCCAACTCCGCCACAACCGCTTCAATGGCAGAAAAAATACGGTCCGGCTCCAGCATTTCCTCCTTCTCTATCCAGGCGATGCGCTCGATCCGCTCCATGGCGTCCTCGGACAGCTCATCCCCGGAGACAAAACCGTCGAGGCAGATCTCCAGGGCGTTCTCGATCGCCCGCTTCCGATCCGAGGGCTCCTCGGGAAGATCCAGACCCCGAAAGGCGCTGCATCCTCCTTCGTCCTCTTCGTGTATCCGGTACACCTCGATGAGCCAGTAAATACCGAAGAGCGGAAGGTACCGCTCCACCACCGGTGACTCCGCCGGAGAGCCATAACCGAAGCTTTCGATCCTCTCCGACAGGAGCTTCCCATGCCGTCGCACCAGCTCCTGAACGTGGGGCTGCTCGAGAACGGGTACTTTCAGGATGTGGATCGCGAAGAAAATGTAGTATTCCGGTCGCTGCCGAAAGAATTCGAAGAGTCTGCTGAAGTACTCCCGGACGAAGGAGGAGAACCGATCTTCCTTTCGCTCTTCTAGAGGCACCACGACGGTCTCTAAGAACTCGGAGACATAGGTCTGCTCCATCGCTGATACGAGAGCCGCCTTGCTCTCGAAGTGGCGGTAGAGGGCCGCTTTGCTTACCCCTAAATGGGTGGCAACGGAGGCGAGACTCGTATTGGTGAAGTATGTTTCGCTCCATGCTCGAAACGCGGCTCGAAGCACCCGCTCCTTTCCGTTTCGAGGCCGTTCTGGACTCATATGCTCTGTCCTCGCACCGTCAAAAGTAACCGAACGGACGGTTGTAACCGAACAATCGGTAACACCAAGGATACAAAAAGAAGTCCCCAAGCGGCAATACCGTTCGGCGAAGTTTCTTGCTAAACTCCTCCCCATGGGAGTGACCGTTCTTTTCCGAACCCACCTGACCGAAGACTACCCGGAGCTCCTCAGAGAGTTCACCGAGCGTCACCCCGACGCACAGATTACGGTGCTCACCGAGGATACAGATCTCCCGAAAATGCTCCCGGCGGCAGAAGTGCTCGTAGCAGCCCCGGTGAAAGAAGAAACGCTTGACCGGGCGGCAAAGCTGAAGCTCCACATCGTCCCCTTCGCCGGGGTCAATCGCGCCCCCCTCCACTGGTACCGCAAGAACGGCGTCATCCTCGCGAGCAGCCACGGAAACGCCGCCACCGTCGCCGAGCGGGCCATAGCCCTCGCTCTGGCCGCGGCAGGCCGAGTTGTGGAGTTCGACCGGGATCTCCGTCGCGGCCTCTGGCATCGAAACCAGAGCAACTCGAGACCCTTCGACTTCTGGCACTCCCTCCGGGGTGCCCCGACGGCGATATTAGGGGCCGGTGCCATAGGTGTGGAGACCGCCCGGCTCCTCTGTCCCCTGGTCGGGCGAATAATCGCGTTCCGTCGCTCCTCTACCGGTACAACCCCAGAGCCTTTCGACGATGTCACCACGGATTTGAGTGAGGCGATAGCCGATGCGCGGCTCATTGTCGGAGCCCTTCCCCTCACGAAAGAGACCCAAGGTCTGCTCCAGAAGCACCACTTCCAGGCTGCCGATCGTCCGGTTTTTGTAAACGTTTCGCGGGCGGCAATCGTGGAGGAGGAGACGCTCTTTTCCTGCCTTAGCGAGAGAATTATTGGTGCCGCCGGACTGGATGTATGGTATCGTTATCCTGACCCTTTCTGGTCGGAGCAGATGCCCTCGCACCTGCCTTTCGAGGAGTTGCCGAACGTGGTGCTCTCGCCCCATGCGGGCAGCCACGCGGAAGAAGGAAAGGTGGGACAGCTCGAGGGAGCCCTGCAACTCTTGGACTCCTACCTATCGGGAAGGATGGTTCCGGGGCAAATCGACCTGGAGCGGGGATATTGAGGCGACTCGGTTGAAGTCGCTAACGGAATGTTAACAAAAACCGCCTAGGGTGCGGAAATTAGGAGGAAAGACGAGATGAAGAAGATCACTCTGGTACTGCTTGTGACGCTCTTTGCAGCGGGCTCACTCTTCGCTACCGGCGCTCAGGAAGAGCAGCTCCTCGGGACCGAGGAGAATCCGATTGTCTGGGCACTCGTGCCGTCTGGAGAGACGCAGCAGATCGTGGCCGGGGCGGATGAGTTCGCTCGGATGCTCGAGCAGGAGACCGGATACGCCTTCGAGACCGTGGTCGCCACGGACTACGCCGGTGTTATCGAGGCTCTCGCCAGCGACCCACCGGAAGCGCACATGGCAGCCCTCAACACCTTCGGGGCGATTCTCGCCGCCGAACGAGGCGTTGCTGAGGTAGGTCTCGTAGCGGTTCGCTACGGACGCCCATTCTACGACGGACAGATCCTTGCCCACGCGGATTCCGGCATCGAAAGTGTAGCTGATCTCGCCGGCAAGACCTTTGCCCGCCCTGACCCAAATAGCACCAGTGGCTGGATCGTTCCCACCATTGTCATGGCCGCCGCTGGGGTCCAGGCTCCAGAGGATCTTGCTGATGTTCTCGACGCCGGCGGGCACCAGGCTGTGGCGACTGCTATCTACTCCGGTAGCGCTGACGCCGGTGCGACCTTTATCGATGCCCGGGATGATCTGGAAGAGGACTATCCGGACGTAAAGGACGTGGTCGTAAAGGTCGATGAGTTCGGCCCGATTCCGAACGATGGTATCCAGTACGCCACCGTTATGGATCCGGAAATGCGGGAAACCATTACCGAGGCGTTCCTCAAGCTCATGGAGACTGAGGAAGGCGCCGCCGCTATGGATCGGGTCTACGAGTGGACCGAGGTTGTCCGGCAGGACGACAGCTTCTACGATCCTTTCCGCCAAGTGCTCCAGTCCTCCGGATTGGATCTCCAGGCCTTTGTCGAGTAAGAACCCACCACACACCAAATCGAAGCGGCTCTCCTTTGCGGAGGGCCGCTTTTGGTGCACTATGGCAATAGAATGTTAGAAGTAAAGAACCTCACCAAAATATACGATGATGGAACTCAGGCTCTCACCAATGTGAGCTTTACGGTGCAGCCCGGGGAATTCCTCGTCGTCATAGGCCTTTCCGGGTCAGGAAAGTCGACGCTCCTTCGCTGCATAAACCGACTCATAGAGCCGACGGAAGGGCAGATCCTTTGGAACGGTAAGGACGTTACCGCTGCCGAGCCAAGGGAAATGCGGGAAATCCGACGTCGCATCGGCATGATCTTTCAGCACTTCAACCTGGTAAAGCGCTCCAGCGTTATGACAAACGTTCTCGCCGGGCGCCTGGGCTACGCAAACCCCTGGAAGACGCTTGTAAACCGCTTTCCCCAGGCCGATCGGGAGCGCGCCATGGACGCCCTCAAGCGAGTCGGTATCGCCGACCAAGCTCGAAAACGGGCGAGCGAGCTCTCCGGAGGACAGCAGCAGAGAGTCGGCATCGCCAGGGCTCTCATGCAAAATCCGGAGATTATTCTCGCCGACGAGCCCGTGGCAAGTCTCGACCCCGTCCTGGCCCACACCATTCTCGGCTACCTGGAGCGGCTCAACAAAGAGGATCAGATTACCGTTATCTGCAGCCTCCACTATCTCGATCTGGTGCAGCGCTACTCCACCCGAGTTATCGGCCTGAAGGACGGCTTCATGGTCTACGAAGGAACACGAGAGGACATACAGCGCATGACTGACGCCGAGTTCAAACAGATCTACGGCGAAGAGGCTGAGCGTATCGGCGCCGGCTCCGCGGCAACCTTGCAGGAGCGAGAGTCATGAGTGACAACATGGTAGCCGGAGGAAACAAAGGACCGAAGCCGGCCAAGCCTCCTCTGACAACACCGGCGGTCGCGTTCGTTGCCTCCCTTATAATCCCCGGAAGCGGCCAGGTCCTCGCCCGGCAGGTACAGCGAGGGCTCCTTACCCTGGCGGCGATGGTCAGTATGGTGGCCATTCTCATTTGGCGAATCTCCATCCTTGGCATGCGAGTAGAAGGTTTCTGGGAGACCTTTAACCACGCCTTTAACCGTCGCCCGACCTTTCTCATTTTCGTCACCCTCATGGTCATCGGGGTCTGGATCTTCGGAGCCATCGACGCCGCCCGTTGCGCCGGAGCCGGAAAGAAGCGAGGACAACCTCTTCTCTTCGTGGCTATGATCGCCGGCTTCTTCGTCTTGGGCTGGCAGGTGAGCGGCATCGACGTGGGCAAAGCGGTCCGGGAGTTTCCCGAGACTCTTCCGCTCCTCTCACGGGTCCTCTGGCCTTGGGACGCTGCGGTGGAGTACGAGGAGATCGCGGTAGAAGACTCGGTCCAAGTGCTCATAGCGCCTCCGGAGGAGGCGCCGTCGGAGAACATCCCCGAGCAGATCGAAACGGAAGAGACTGACGAGCCTTATATCTATACCGAGCCGAAAGTCGGTGAGTTATCGCGGCAGAACGAGCAAACCCTGGAGGTTACCCGGGGCACCGAAATCACCATCTACGGCCGTAACTTCGAGCCGGACAAGGAGACCGCCCTCTGGTGGGCGGATGACATCGGCAACCGCTTTCGCCTGCGCAAAGGGGGAGAGTCGGTCATTATCGAGACCGATGATGAGGGAAGCTTTGAGGTAACCGTGGACATGCCCTTCCCGGTCCTCGGAAACGAGCCGCAACGCGAGGGCCCCACGTATCACACCGTGGAGGCGCAGCAGATCTTCGAAGGAGATCCTCACGCGAGTCAGGCTCTCACCGTCTCCCTGAGTCGGCTGGTTGAAACGATCATCATGGGAATGATGGCGACTCTCTTCGGTATCGTGCTCTCCATACCGATAAGCTTTCTGGCGGCCCGAAACATCATGTCCGGCTCCTGGGTCACCACGACGATTTACTACCTCACCCGATTGGTACTCAACGTTATCCGCTCCATAGAGCCCCTGATCTGGGCGCTCATAGCGGTGGTCTGGGTAGGTCTCGGTCCCTTCGCCGGTATTGTCGCCCTTACCATTCACTCCATCGCCGCCCTCGGCAAGCTCTACTCCGAGGCGATTGAAGGAATAGATCCGGGCCCGATCGAGGCGATACAGGCTACCGGGGCAAACCGGTTACAGACCATCGTATTCGCCGTGCTGCCGCAGATGATTTCACCCTTCATCTCCTTTTCGATTTACCGGTGGGACATCAACGTCCGCATGTCCACGGTTATCGGTCTCGTCGGTGGTGGTGGTATCGGCTTCATTCTGGTGCAGTATATCCGGCTGCTCGATTACAGCTCCGCCGGTATCGCGGTCTGGTTTATCGCTATAACCGTAGCCCTTCTCGACTACGTCAGCGCTGAGATTAGAAACCGACTGATGTAACGGCTGCTCTCGCGGAAGCACCGAAATTGGCCCGGGAAGAAATCCCGGGCCTTTTTTCGCTGCAGAGCACCGAGGATTCGGCTACACTACTCTCCATGTCGACGCTACCGACCAGCTTTCTCGCCGCGGTTCTCGTACAGCTCGCCTGTCAGTTGTTAAAGGTAGTTCTCTACTCGGCAAAGGAGCGCCGCTTCGCCCTGGACTACTTTGTCTCCGCCGGAGGCTTTCCGAGCTCCCACTCCGCCTTTGTCACCGCGCTCACTACCAGCGTGGCGATGCAAAGCGGCCTGGCCTCAGACATCACCGCGGTGGCCGGGGTCCTGAGCATTATCGTGATCTACGACTCCCTCCGCCTCCGGGGGCAGGTAGAACGGCAGGCGGAGTTCCTCAACAGAATCCGCGCCGAGCGGTACCCTGAGATGGAACCGTTCTCCGAACGGGTTGGACACACCTTGCCGGAGGTGGCCGCGGGTATCTTCTTTGGACTGCTGGCGGCGTTGCTTATCGCCGGAGCGCTGTTTCAGTAGGCGGTGTAGTGGACAACCTCATCAATAATCAGGAAGGTCTCCACCCGAGCGACATACTCTCCGCTCGCCACGCCGATCTGGGGCGGCTCTTGTAGCAGGATCCTGCCGGTTATCACTCTCGGTTTGTTAAAGGTCTTTCCGCGCATGTGGTTGCGTATGGCCTGTTTTACCGCTTCTTCGATGGAGGAGATCTTTCCGTCGAAACCTCTTAGGAGGTCCGCGGTCCCAGCCCCGGAGGCGGGGGTGAGAATGTTGCTGCGCCAGGCCTCGTAGCGTGCACTTTGGAATGGGGCCATATCATACCGCATACGAGCCACGAAAGCTCCGTCCGCTCGTCGTCGCGTGGAGGTCACCCGGAGTCTCTCGTCTCCCCAAGGAATCTGGGCCACCGGTTGCAGGTTGAACTCCTCCTCCACCTGCCGGGTCCGGTCCGAGGGAACGTAGCGGAAGTCGTATCCATAGAGCATCCCGGAAAAGACATAGCGTCCTTCCATGAGCACTCGAACCTCCGCGGCTTCTTCGTCATCACCGTGGATTATGCGGTCCTCGTCGGTCCAGAACTCACCGTCCAGGTACTCGGTATAGGAGAAGAGATACCCCGACAGCAGGAGAAAGAGCACGACCATCAGAGATCGAGCAATGGTTCCCGGCCGGGAGATACGGATATGTTGTTGAATCATCCGCGAATGGTTCACCCTATCTAGGAGTATCGGCCAAGAGCAGCCGACATTAGAGCGGTCTAAGGCCCTTCGGAGCCGAAGGTTATCGACTGTCCAGGAACTGACGAATCGGATTGATCCGAAGTCGTAGGATGAAGTAGAAAAGGCCGAAACCAAAACCCGCCAAGTGGGTCAGGTGGGCAACGTTACCGCCTCGACCGCTCATCTGGCTAAAGAGCTCGATGGCGGTAAACCCGATTACCAGAACCGAAGCTTTCACAGGAAGTATTCCGAAGAGAAAGACCCGGGCCGTGGGGTAGAAAGTCGCAAAGGCGAGGAGAACGGCGAAGACCGCCCCGGAGGCTCCGAGGAGAAAGACGTAGAACGCTCCGGTGAGCCAGTAGACCAAAAGGGAAAAGAGCCCAGCCAGGGTTCCGGTGAGGAGGTAGTAGAGAAGAAACTCGTTACTACCGACCCGCTCTTCGACCTGAGTTCCGAAGAAGAAGAGCCCGAGCATATTGAAGAGAATGTGTGAGATCCCGCTGTGGGCGAACATGTAGGTTACCGGCTGCCACCAGAAATTCCGGCCGATCACCAGGGCCGGGTTCATGGCAAGGAAATTGACCAGCCGTGGAAAGGCCATGGTAAGAAAAAAGACTCCCAGGTTTATCGCAATGAGGATAAAGGTTACGTTGTACTGTCGGTAGGGGAGTTCCTGTTGGATTATCGATCGATGCGCCACGACGCAAAGGTAGCCCCTCCCCCCTTTCAGGTCAAGTGAAGTAGGATGGTGGCCTATGAAGAGAGGAAAAGCGCCGGATCACTACACGGAACGGGCGAAAAAGGAAGGCTACCCCGCTCGATCGGTCTACAAACTCGAGGAAATCCACCAGAAACAGCCGGTAATCGATAAAGGCTCCCGGGTCCTCGATGTCGGCGCCGCCCCCGGCTCCTGGAGTCTCTGGCTCAGCAGGCAGCTCGGCGACGGAGGAGCAGTGGTGGCGGTTGACCTCAATCCCCTCTCGCTTAGCGCTCGACCTGAAAATATCACCGAGATAACCGGGGATATCTACGAAGAGGAGATCCAGCGCCGAATCTCCGACGCCGGACCCTACGACGCCGTGGTAAGCGACGCCGCCCCCAACACGAGCGGCAACCGGACCATCGACACAGCCCGCTCCGCGGGCCTGGTGGAGTTCCTCATCTATATGCTGCCGGCCTGGCTCGCCCCGGGAGGCACCTTTGTGGCCAAGATCTTCCAGGGCGGCGAAGAACAACAACTCCTTGCCGCTCTCCGGGGGGAGTTCAGCAGCGCCAAGATGTTCAAGCCCAAAGCGTGCCGCAAAGAATCCTTCGAGACCTATCTCGTCGGGGCCGGGTACAGGGGCAAAAAGGGCGAGGGCTGAGGAACGCCTCGGCTCGCACCGGCCCGGGGCTCCCGCAACCCAAGCCGTGCCCCCGGGGATGGTGGGCCAAAGCCCGGCGCCCAACCCGGCGCTGAATCGGGATTGGATAAACCCTGACAATCGCGCTACACTTATCCCGACCAATGAAACCACGCCCCCTTCCCCCACTTATAATTCTGTTCGCCATCCTCTCCGGTTGTGCCACTGTCGCCAACGGAGGCCCGGGCTACTCGGAAACCAGAGAAGCCGTGTTAACCGAGCCGACCGGTGGCACGGAAGCGGGAAACCAGGTTGCCCAGGCAGCTATCGATCTCATCGGCCAGCGTGACCTCACCGTCCGAGGTCGGCGATTCAACTACGATTGCACCGGCACAATTCTTGCGGCCTACTACGCCGCGGGCTACGACCTCGCCGCCAACTTCGGCGCCTACACCGGAAACGGCGTCCGCCGCCTCTATATGATGGCCGATGACTACGACGCCCTAGGCAACGAGGAACCGCTGCTCCCGGGAGACATTATCTTCTGGGACAACTCCTATGACCGAAACGAGGACCGTCGCTGGAACGATGAGTTCACCCATGCGGGTATCGTTGTTGCCGTGGAGGGCGACGGAACGATCACGTACGTGCACCACAACTACCGCCGCGGCGTTGTTATGGCGAAGATGAACCTTCGCCGACCCTCTGATATGGATCGCAATAGCCCGATGCGTATGGCCTCCCACCGGTGGCGGGACTCGGACCCATGGCTCTCCGGCGAGCTCTACCGCGCCCACGGCGCGTTGTACTGAGCCTGCGCCCTAGGAACGGGGGTGCTCTCCGTGGTTCAGGTGCGTGTAGAGAAAGCGTTTGATCTTTCGGGTTGGTGTTCTCTCGAAGGGCTCCCATTGCAGAATCATCTGACTCAGTCGCGCCTGACGGCTCACCCTGGTGTTGACGGCGCTGCGAATCTCTCCGAGGATCTCGTCCGCCCTGTGCTGGATCGCACCGGGTTCCTCGCTCTCCTCTCCGAGCCTCTGCTTGAGCTCCTCGATATCTACGTGGACTCTTGCAATTAGCTGCCCCTGATACTCGAATACGAGAGACTCGACCACCAGGTCATGGGAATCGATAACCTCTTCGATATCGCCGGGATAGATGTTTTCTCCTCCGGGGCCGACGATCATGTTCTTGAGTCGGCCGCGAATGTAGAGATATCCATCCTTGTCCCGGTAGCCGAGATCGCCGGTCCTAAACCAACCATCCTCGGTGAGAACCGACTTTGTCGCCTCCTCGTCGCGATAGTAACCCTGCATTACGTTGGGGCCCCGGACGAGGATTTCGCCCTGCTCATCGTCCCCGGAGGACCGGTCGAGCATAACCTCCACGCCCAGAATGGCGGGACCTGTTGAGCGAAACTTGGTGTGTGCCGCGTCGGTCCCCGCTACCAGGGGAGCAGTTTCGGTAAGGCCGTATCCGATGGCGTAGGGAAATCGTGCCTCCCGGAGAAACCGCTCGGCGTCAGGGGAGAGCGGCGCACCCCCGATTCCGAAGAAATGAAGCGCTCCGCCGAAGGTCTCGTACACTTTGCGTCCCGCGGCGCGGTGAATAAGCCGACGAATCGGCCGGATTCGCCTGATAATTCTGGTCAACAGATTCTTGTCAAATAGCGCCTTGATCCGAGCCTGGTAAAGCTTCTCCATTATCAGGGGGACGCTTACCATCATCGTAGGCCGCACCTCCTTGAGTGCAGGAAGCAGTGCCGAGAGAACCGGAGGCTTGCCAAGATAGGTCACCGAGGCGCCGCTGGAAAAAGGTATGAGAAACCCGATGGTACACTCGTAGGTGTGGGCAAGTGGAAGAATAGAGAGAAAGCGGTCTCTCGGAGTAATCTCCACCAGAGTTCTCGAACCTATGACATTCTGCACGATGTTCCGATGGGTGAGCATTACCCCTTTGGGACGCCCCGTCGTTCCGGAGGTGTAGAGGATCGCCGCCAGATCTGCTTCCGAGGGCTCCGGTGCACCGTCAGCCTCACCGGAGTCCGCAAACTGTGATAGATCTTCGAGCCTTAGACGAAAGCGGAGTCCTTCAGCATCGCCAACCTTGCTTTCCATGCTCTCGGTCGCGATTAGCCCCTCCGAGCCTGAGTGCTGCAAAATCGACGTGATCTCCTCCCCAGAAAAGTCCGGAAGTATCGGTACTACTACCGCCCCCATGCCCGTTACGGCAAGATAGGCGATTCCCCACTCCGGCTTATTCTCGCCAAGGAGGGCAACCCGACTTCCCGGCTCTATCCCTTGAGAGGCGAGCTCTTTCCGAAGACCGTGGATGCACTCTCCCACCTCGCGATAGGTATAACTTTGCCCCTCCCGGAGGCTCAGGGCAGTCTCGTCTTTGTATCTTTCTACGCTGCGGTCCGCCATTTCCCTCAGGGTCTTGAGCGCGACCACATCCTCAGGCACTGCTTTTGGGTCCATGGGCATAATGTAATAAGCTGAGTCGCCCACTTCCACTCAGAAGCGGGGGTGTTTCATGAAACGCATCGCTATCGCCCCAGGTTTTGTCTTGCCTTCGCTATACTTCAATGGGGAGGAGCGCAATGAAATCTATCGGGCGCAAGAGCGAATTCGGGCCCATGCAGGGGCGGATTCTCGTTCTCCTTCTGCTCTACGCGGCGGTCCTTGGCGGCTGCGGGAACGAGAGACGGACCAGCCAGGGGCTCCGGGACATCCAATTTCAGACTGGTATCACCTACAGTGAGGTTCAGGGAGAAGAACTGAAGCTCGACCTTGCTATCCCCTCCCTGGGTAGGGGCCCTTTTCCGGCGATCCTGTTCATACACAAGGGAGCCTGGGACCGCGGCGGGGTCCGGGATGAGCACCGTGACGACATGTTGGAGGCGGCGAAGCGGGGATTCGTGGGTGTGGCGGCGGACTATCGCTATCCGGAGGTCCCCGGCAAGGGCGGAACCATGGTGATCGGGCCAGGATTTCCTGAGCAGCTCCAAGACCTTCGGGCGGCGGTCCGCTGGTTACGGGCTAATGCGGAGGAATACCGGATTGATTCCGATCGGCTTGGGGCCTACGGCTTCGGCTCCGGCGGGGACCTCGCACTTCTGCTTGGGCTTCTGCGAGACGGAGAGATGTTTGAGCAAGAGGGGCACGGGCAGCAGTACTCCGCGGAGGTACAGGCGGTGGTGCAGGCCAACGCCGGGATGGATTTGCTGGCAGCAGCGCAGATGTGCCGAGAGGGCTCGGAACTGGTGTCCATCAGATACATTGAGTTTGCCGCTCGCCACCTGGGAGCCACCAAGGAGAACCTAGACGAACTCCTCAGAGTGGCGAGCCCGATCACCTATGTGAGCGAGGACGATCCGCCTACCTTGAGCCTGCAGGGAAAGTACGATCTTTGGTCCCCTCTTGTTATTGCGGAAGAGTTCGATAGCAGGATGAGACAAGCCGGAGTCCTCCACACACTTATCTTTCGCCCCGACGTCGGTTCGATAGAAGAAGAACTCTGGAATCGAGAAGAAGAGTTTCCTGTCTGGAGCTTTTTCAGGACGTACTTATCAGAAAAAGGGGACGCCCTAGTAGCGTCCCCGTAACCGTCGCAAAATCTATTGGCTGTCTTGCCCGTGGTAGCCCGTCTTGCCCGGGGGGAACCAGAGTGGGGTTCTTGGTTTACCTACCACGCCCGGGCGAGGAGCCGTCCGGTTATGGCGCTCAGGGCTTCCCGATCACTGCTCACCGGGAGGCGCTCGATCTCGCGTTCCGCCCTTTTGGTGTAGGTCTCCGCGAAGCTTCGAGCGGCAGTGAGTCCACCGGCCTCATGGACCGCTTCCTGGAGTTTCTTGACCGTGCTCTGCCGCACCGACCGCTCCCGCCGCGCCTTGAGGACCAGGCGTCCGACCCGACCCATCTTGAGCGCTTCCGGCGAGAACCCTCCGACGGCGTGGCCGTTCAGATTCCGCTTGAGGGCGAGGATCACCGGTAGGGTCACAACGCCGAGCTTTAAGTCCGTGCCAACGGGCTTGCCCGTCTTGTTTGGATCACCCTCGAGGTCGAGGATGTCGTCAACGATCTGAAAGCCCACCCCGATATTGTAGCCGATCCGCCGGAGTGCGTCCGCCTGCCACTCCTCGAGATCAGCCTCGGTGGCACCTAGATGAAAACTCAGAGTGAAAAGCACCGCGGTCTTACCGATCACCCGGTGGAGGTAGCGACGAACACTCAACCCCTCGGAGAGGGTGTCCCGCATCTCAGCCATCTCGGAAGAGACGATCCGAGCCACTGCGGTGGAAAGCATTCGGGCGTTCTGCGGTGTGGCACAGTCGGAAACCGCGGAAAAACAGCGCGTAAAGAGAAAGTCACCCATCAGCACCGCCCGGCGGCTGCCGTGCTGCAGATGGAGCGCCTGATGACCTCGCCGCTTCTCTGCGCCGTCAACGATGTCGTCGTGGATAAGGGAGGCCATGTGGAGCATTTCCACCGCTGCGGCGATCCGGATTATTCGCTCCGGAACCTCCTGCCCCGGATTCCTGATCCGGGCGGGCAGAAGGGTGAAGGCAGGCCTGAGCAGCTTCGCGTCTCGGCGAGCGAGATCTCCAAGGGCTTTGGAAACCTCGCCGCCGGCTGCAGCAATTTCTCGGTCAATGACCTCTTGAACTCTGCCCAGCTCCTTCTTGATCGCGGGAAAGTCGTCCCAGAACATCAGTCGCGGGGCTCTCCCGTGTAGAGGTAGGTCTTCTTCGCGAGGGAGGTACCGTTCCACTTGTCGTGGAGCCACGGCATAACCCAGTGATCGAGACCGAATCCGCGACCCGCGCCACCAAGCATCACTATGGAAGCCATGATGTACCAGAGGAGTTCCGGGTTGCCCCATCCGGAGGCGATGAACATCAGACCGAAACCGATGGATACTACCGCCGCGGGGAAGGTGAGGAATCCGCCGATCAGCATGAGGCCGATGGCCACCTGCATGAGAACCACACCGGACTGGGCCAGAAAGGCGATGAGCGGTGAGGCTCCGAGGATGTTCTCGGCAAACCAGTTGTAGATGCCTAACGCCTCGATAAGGGGCTCACCGTACTCGCTCGCCGCTGCTGCGCCTTCGGCGGCACCTTCCGCCGCGGGAGATGCGGCAGATCCGGCGGCAGGAGAGGCGCTGGAAGCCGCGTCCCCGGCTTCTCCAAAGGTCACGCCGGGAAGCCGGATCGCGCCGGTCCAAACTTCTGAGAGACCTTCCTCTCCAGGATTGAGCCAGCCGTCACGAATGTGCTTAATGCCCTCGGCTAGCCATTTGCCGCCGAGCCAGAGCCGCAATGGCACCGCCCAGTAGACCGGGACCTTCCAGGCAAAGTGGCCGCCAAACATCGAGCGGTGCTCCTTGATGTCGAGGAACTCCTCTCGGATATAGTTCCAGCAGGCGTTTACTCCGGCAAGGCCAAAGAGGTAGTGGAGGTTAATCAGGTGCTTAACGGCAAGGGCGAAGAAGCCGTAGAGCTTAAGGCCACCCATGACGTCGGCAACACCGTACTTACCGCCAACGGAGACCATGAAGCCGTGATAGTTTGACTTGAACGCCTCCATCTCCTTCCCTTCGATCTTTCGGGAGATGTTTTTGGCTGCGGTCTCGGCGGTCTGAAGGGCGGTTTCGACAACCTGAGGAAGGACTTTTTCTCCCTCGAGGTACCAGACGATATCGCCAACCACAAAGACGTTCTCGTGGTCCACGGACTGCATGTCCTCGTTAACCAGGAGGCGTCCCCGCTGACCGACGATGTACCGCTCGTCCTCATCGAATCGGCACCCGGCCATTCCGTGGATACCTTCGATGGAAGCGATGGAGCACTCACCGCGAGCAGTCTTACCCTTGGTGAGGTCGATCTTGGCGCTGAACTCGCCACCGTGGATACCGGCGGTCCAGATAAAGGTGTCTGTGTCGATGGTCTTCTCACCAACGATAACTTTGCCTTCCTCAGCACCGGTAATCATGCTGTTGAGCATGATCTCGCCGCCCATCTTCTTCAGGCGCTGCTCCGCCTTGTCCCGAGGACCTTCGGAGAAGTTGGGGAGAATGCTGTCCATCGCCTCGATGATAAGCACCCGCACTTCTCGCGGGTTGATATGATACTTCGGACAGAGGGTGTCTTTTCGCTCGAGAAGCTCGCCGGCAAGCTCGATACCGGTAAACCCGGCCCCGGCGATGGTGAAGGTGAGCATCTTTCGTCGTTCGTCCGGATCGGGTTCCTTCGCGGCTTCCCTGAAGCGATCCTCCACGTGGGTACGAATCCGAATCGCATCCTCCAAAGACCAGAGGGTAAAGCTATTCTCCTGCACACCGGGAATACCGAAGAACTCCGGCGCACCGCCGGCTCCGATGACCAGGTAATCGTAGTGGTACTCGGCGCCCTCGGACTTGAGGACGTTGTTCTCGAAGTCTGCGCCGGTTATCTCGTCGATGACGACATTTACCCGCTTGCCACCAAAAATCTTATGGAAGCTTACCTGCACCGCCTCGGGCTCCGTGCGGGATCCGGCGATCTCATGAAGCTCCGTCATCAACGTATGGTACGGGTTCTTGTCAATCAGGGTGATCTCGATATCCTTGCGGCGCTTATACTTCTTGTGAAGCGTTTTTGCAGCTTCAACTCCACCGTATCCACCGCCGAGGATAACGATTCGTGTCTTCTGGCTCATAGATGACCTCCCGGTCTCAATAAGTTACTCTGCATCTGCAAAACGCGGAATTAGGTGTACCTGGGGTTTTTCCGGCTCTGGCGTACGCAGGTCGTAGTAAAGCTATGGATCAATCGGTAAAAATATAATGACATATTGCCTCGGAAATTGCTACCCTGAAGATCACATGAAATCGCAAAAGAAGCACGTTTTAGTGCGCAGTTTCACAATAATTTTCCTGGGAGCCCTCTTTAGTGCAGCGGTTCTCACCGGCTGCGCGGGCCGTCCCGATCCATCGGAGGACCCGGTCAGTCGAACCGAGTACGCCCTGGGTACCTACATCTCCGTCCGGGTCTACGCTGAGGTGGAAGATGAGCTCCTGCAGGAGGTCTTCGACCGGGTAATGGAAATCGAATCGAAGATGAGCGTCTCCGAGGATGACTACGACACCACGGAGCTTTTGGAGCTCAATCGGCGAGCCGGAGAAGAGCCGTACCAGGTCTCCCCGGATACCTATGAGGTTCTCGAAGCGGCTCGGGAGTACTCGGAGCTTACCGAAGGAGCTTTCGACCTTTCCATAGGACCCCTTGTGAGCCTCTGGAACATCGGTTCCGAGGACGCCGCGGTACCGGAGGAAGAGGCAATAGTCGAGGCCGTGAGCAAGGTAGACTACAGCAACGTCCGCTTCGAAGGAAACAATACGATCTATCTGGAAGAAGCGGAAATGGCAGTCGACGTGGGAGCGATTGCCAAAGGGTACGCCGCGGACCAGGCCGCACGAATCCTCATGGACGCCGGCGTCGAGCACGCCCTCCTCGATTTTGGAGGAAACATTCTCACCATAGGGAACAAGCCGGACGGCTCCCAGTGGCGGATTGGCATACAACATCCAGAGGAGTCCCGAAACCAGTATCTCGGAATCCTGGAAGGCGTGGACGAAACGATAGTCACCTCCGGTCCCTACGAGCGCTACTTCATCGAGGAGGGCGTACGGTACCACCACATCCTCGATCGCAGGACCGGATACCCCGCGCGAAATGGCTTGCTGAGTGCCACTATTGTCGCCGAGGAGTCCATGCGGGCGGACGCCCTCTCTACAGCGACTTTTGTTCTCGGTATGGAAGAGGCTCAGGAGCTCGTACTCTCTTTAGAAGAGGTAGAGGCGATCTTTGTCACCGAGGAGCAGGAGGTGTGGGTCTCACCGGGGCTTCGAGAACGCTTCGATCTCACCGCTCCGAACTACGAGCTCATGGGTTGAGCGGCGGCAGTATCCCGAGGGCAGCTCCGCCGGCCAAAATGTGGACACCTTCCAAGATACGCCCATAGTGTAGCTATAATGTTCCTAGAATGCGCCTAAAATGTACCTAGAATGTGCCTAGAATGTGCCGGCGTCGACGCCTGACTCTTCTTCCTCTTCGCTCTTTCTGACCTGAACGAATACTCTATTCGGCAGGCACGCCGCCCATTGCTGGTCCTCTTCGAGCCAGCCCGCGGCGATACAGATCTTGTCCCGGCAGGGGCTGCTCACAAATCGGGCTCTGCCGTCTTCTATCTCCACCACCGTATGCTCATGCAGAGGCCCTTCGAACTCAAGGGTGCGGTCCTGATCCAGGGGGTAGAGAAAGGTCCCTTCGTCGGTCTCCACCACAACCGAGTTCTCCTGGCCCCCCTGTTCCACCGCGTAGAGCGAGAAGCCGACAATCACTGCCACCGCAAAGAGCACGGCAACGATGTCGAAGGGGCGAACTCTCATCGTTTGCGCTTGTCCCTAATAAAGACTTCCTTCCCCGGTGAGTTCTGCGCCTGTCGCTCGTCGATGTCGAAGAGATCGATCGCTTTAATAAGCTCTCCGAGCTTCTTGTAGCCGTAGTTCCGGGGGTCGAACTCCGAGCTCTTGTTGGAGATGTTCTGGCCGACCACGGCGAGATGAGCCCAGCCGTACTCGTCCTCGGAGTCCTCCACGGCGTTGCGGACCAGATTAACCAGGCGAGTGTCCATCTTGAGCTCGTTCTTGCCCTTTCGTCGCTTCTGCGGCTCCTGCACCTCCCCCTTCTCTTCTTTTCGAAGTACCTCGGTGTAGGTGAACTTGTCGCAGGCCCGAACGAAAGGCTTCGGCGTCTTTTCCTCTCCGAAGCCGTAAACCGGTAGCCCCGCCTCTCTGATCCGAGCGGAGAGTCTGGTAAAGTCACTGTCGCTCGAGACGATACAGAATCCATCAACCCGCTCGGAGTAGAGAATATCCATGGCGTCTATGATCATGGCGCTGTCGGTGGCGTTCTTTCCCCGGGTGTAGGCGAACTGTTGGATCGGTTGAATTGAATAGTCGTTGAGGACCTCCTTCCACCCCTTTAGGGCGGTGTTGGTCCAGTCTCCGTAAATGCGCTTGACGCTGGCGACGCCGTAGTTCGCGACCTCTTCGAGGAGTCCTTCGATAATGGAAGGCTGGGTGTTGTCCGCGTCAATGAGCACCGCCAGGTGAAGTTGTCCATCCATGCGCTTCATGAGTCAAACTCTACGGTGGAATGTAGTGAAGTTGCAACGCGTTCAATAGTATAGTGTGCGGTAATGCAGAACTGGATCGGCATAATTCTCTCCTTTGTTTTTGTCTTCGGCATCCTGGGCATTGCGCAGCTCCTAGCTGCTCTGCGACTCTTTTCTCCGCCGGTAACGCGAAAGTTCGTCCACATCGGCGTCTCGCACTGGTGGATCATCGCCGTACCGTTCTTTGACACCGTCGCGTTTGCAGTGGTCGGTCCGGTGGTCTTCATTCTCCTGAACGCCCTTTCTCTGAAACGACAGCTCTTCAGCGCGATGGAGATGCCCCAAGAGCCGGGTAAGCCCTTCAATCTCGGGACGGTTTTCTTTCCCGTATCTCTGCTTGTCCTCGTGTTCATCACCTTTCTGACGGACATGCCTCGTTGGATCGGAGGTATGTCGATCCTGATCCTCGGATGGGGCGACGGAATGGCAGCGATCGCCGGTATGGTGGCCGGCACACGACGGTACACCGTATTTGGTCAGCGAAAGAGCGTCCTCGGTAGCTTGGCGATGTTTCTCTTCGCGCTGATTGTCCTGCTCATATACTCTTACATCCATCTTCCAGTTTCAACCGGATATATCTGGCTCGCCGCGGCAACCACCGCCCTCATGGCCACGGCCGTTGAGGGGCTCACGCCCCTGGGTCTGGACAACCTCACGGTTCCCATCCTCGTCGGGCTCTTCTACTACGGAGTCTTTCTCTGATGCCTTGGTTTCCAACGCTGCTTCTCGCGATCCTCCTCAACGGCGCCGCCGCCTACGGTTCCTATCGAAAGGAGGCTGTCACCGCCGACGGGGCGGTGGCCGGGTTTCTCGTAGGCGCCACGGTTTTTGCCGGTGCGGGCTTACTAGGTTGGGTCATGCTCATGTGGTTCTTCGGCTCCTCCTCGCTTATCGGGCGTCTCTCTACGAAGACGAAAGAGCGGGCGGTGCGAATGCATGAGAAGGGGTCCCGAAGGGACTGGGTGCAGGTTGCCGCAAACGGGGGCGTAGCCGCGGTGGCTGCGGCGGTCTACGCGGTTACTGGTCATCCGGTGGCGCTGGTCGCCGTGGCAGCGTCCCTGGCAGCTGCCACCGCGGACACCTGGGCAAGCGAGATCGGCTCCTTGAGCTCCCACCGGCCCCGCTCGATTACTACCTTTCGGCCCCTGCCAACGGGTACCTCCGGGGGCGTCACCCTTCTCGGTACTCTGGCCTCTCTGGGAGCGAGCCTCTCGATAGGGACGATCTTTCTCATCGGAGCACCGGGCACGCCCTGGGGCGCGGCGGCAACCGTTACCGTGGCGGGGTTTCTCGGAAGTGTGGTCGATAGTCTTCTGGGAGCTACGGTGCAGGCGCAGTACGAGGACCACCAGGGAGAACGCACAGAGAAGCGCGCCGGCAATAGACTCATTCGGGGTCTCCCGGCTATTACCAACGATGTGGTAAACGCCCTCAGCGGACTACTCGTCACCGCTGCGGCAGCGGCGGTTATCTAACGGGCAGATTCAGTGTGCTCGGCTACGGCGGAGATCTCTGCTTCGCTGAACACCGCGTCGATATCGAGGATCATAATGAACTGGTCCTCCTGTTTTCCGATTCCCTGGATAAAGTCAGTCTTGATGCTGGTGCCAATGGAGGGGGCCGGCTCTATCTGGGAGGAATCCATGCCGATGACCTCCTGCACCGAGTCCGCCAGGGTTCCGAGGACAACAGTCTCTCCACTGATCTCCACCTCCATCACGATAATCGAGGTGTCGATGGTCTTTTCCGTCTCTCCCAGGTCGAACTTGAGCCTAAGATCGATGACCGGAACCACACTTCCTCGAAGATTTATGACTCCCCGCATAAACTCCAGGGTTCGGGGAACCTTGGTAACGGAGGTGTATTCGAGAACCTCTTTGACCTTGCCCACCTCAACGGCGTACTGCTCGCCTGCAAGGGTAAAGGTGAGATACTGATTCATTGATGTTTGTGCCTGGTCACTCATCTAGGTCCTCCTTTGATTACAGTACAACCGAGACGCGCATAGCTTCAACTCGAGAGTCCTGTTTCCACCTTCCGGAGAAAGCGCTCAAGGGCTTTGCCCTCCAAGCCCGCCTCCACGGCGGCCGCCCGTACTCCCTCGATCCCGGGAGCCGAGCGCTCACCGGCCGCCGGCGCCCCATCTCCCCGGAGGAGAGCGGCTCGGAGCGCCTCGTGTTCCGTGGCGGAGTAGCCGACGCCACCGCGAATATGCTCCTCAAACGCCTCCACCGCCAGGGGGCAAACACGACGAGTTATGTCGAGCATTACCTCACCGTAGGCACGGATCTCGTACTGCGCGTGCGGGTCCACCCGGAGCTTGAGAAAGTGAAAAAGGTTGTGCAAGTCGATCTGCCAGTACCATTCGGTGTAGAGGCTCAACGGGAGCACCACCCGGGCGAGCTCCCGGGCAACTCCGCGGGCCAGAAGCGCCTCGTAGATCCGGTACGCCTCCTCGTAGCCCCGGGCGAGTTCCTCTCTGACCGTCGCCGCATCTTCCGGGCTCATCGGCTCCGATTCGCGGCCCTGCTTGTTGTCGCTACTCTGGAGAGCGATCTGATCCGGCGCGGGGATATAGAATTCCTGCTCCATCACACTGTAGCGACCGGAAATCTCGTTCAGTCGCGCCGTCCGGTGGCGAACCCACTGCCGCGCCACAAAAATCGGCATCTTCGTGTGGAAGGTGAGGATCACCTGCTCAAAGGGCGAGGTGTGTTCGTTGCGGAGCAGATAGTTGATGAGCCCTTTGTCCTGGCGATAGCTCTTGGTTCCGGCGCCGTAGGAGACCCGGGCGGCCTGCACGATACGCTGGTCGCCGCCGAGGTAGTCAACGAGGCGAACGAAGCCCTTGTCGAGGACGGGAAACTCCTTATCCAGTATCTCTTCTGCTTCCGGTATCTGTTGGTGCGCCACGCTCTCTAACTCCTTGAGACGGTAGTCGAACCGCCGATTTTCCCCTTATAGTACCACCATGAAACTATTTGGGCATCAGCCTCCGGGGCCTCTGCGAGACCGCCCCCGAGCAATCGCCCCGAAGCGGCGCCACGGCGTCTCCGGAGCAGTCGTCCTGTTCCTGCTCCTTCTTCTTCCCCTTGCAGCAGCCCAAGCCCAGCAAAACGACCCGGTGCGGGTCTACGGAGAGTTGACCAAGGAAGGGGACTACCAGTTCTACGCTGACAACGACCAGATCATCCCGATGTGGATCAACGTCGACTTCACCTCTCTCACGAATCTCGAGAGTTCCGCCGGTCTCCCCTATCGGCAGGCGCTCCCCGCCGGTGCTGAGCGGCAGCCACTCTTCTCCCTCTCCGTGCGAAACGAAAGTGCCCGACGCGGTTACTCCCTGAAATACAGTTTCGCTTACGGCGATCCTACCTCCGCGACTCACGATGAGTCCCAGGTCTATCTCTTTCCCTTCGCTCACGGCGAGAAACACCGGGTGACCCAGGGCTTCAACGGCGAGTTCTCCCACTTTGGAGAAAACCAGTACGCCCTCGACTTCGATCTCGAACAAGGTGATCCCGTCTACGCCGCCAGGGACGGTCTCGTGGTGGAGGTGAAAGAAGACTCCAACGTCGGGGGCCCCTCCATGCGATACGCCGAGTATGGCAACCGGATTGTGATCCTCCACGAGGACGGCTCCTTTGGAAACTACGTCCACCTGATGCGGGGCGGGGCCGACGTGGAAGTGGGAGATCGCGTTCGTGCAGGAGAGCGGATCGGCCGGGCCGGGGCGACGGGCCTCGCCTCGGGGCCCCACCTTCATTTCGATGTGCGGCTCCCCGCGGAGGACGGGAGCATGCGATCCATTCCGGTGCGCTTTGCCAACCACCAGGGCACACCGGTAACCCCGCGAGAGGGAGTGTTCTACTACGCCCGCCACCCCGGGGGAGCGCCCTTCGAGGCGGTCTTCGGTGACGACCTCACGCCGGCGGACTTTGCGAGCCATAGCAAGACGGTGCCCCGAACCAATCGAATCTCCGTGCGAAACGAGCAAGTGGACCTCGCCTTCGTTATTTATCTCTCCAACGGTTTCGACGAGCCCAAGGAGGTTGAAGTCAATTTCCGCCTCGCCGGGATGCGCGCCGCCACGGAACTACCGGTTCGAAAGACGATTCCTCCCCTCACCGAGACCTTTATAACGATTCTTCGGGCCGACCCGGCCGCGAGACAGTGGCAGTACGCGCCGATTGTTCGCTTCAGATGACACTAGCTACTTGCCGGTCTTGACCACCGCTCATTCGGAGCGCTGCTGCCGGTAGTAGTTAATCGTCTCCTGGATACCCTGCTTGTAGGAGGTGGGGGTGAAGGAGAACTGCTCCTCGAACTTGCTCGAGTCGAAAACATACTCCTCTTTGTTCTGGTAGAGCATCTCCGAGAGCTCTTTGATGGTGCGGTCGAAAATTCCTCCCGCACTGACCATCCACGGGGCGAGAACCGAGATCTTCGGTTCAACTCCGAGCTCCTCCGCGGCAATTTCCGTAAGTTGTCGCGCCGTTAGGGCGGGTCGGGCCGTCGGCAGATGCCAGACCTGGTTGTACGCTTTCTCGTCTCCGACGAGGAGGTAAAGCGCCCTCCCGCAGTCGCTGGTATACGTGAGACTGTGGGGCCTGTCGGCGTCGGCAAGCCACTGCGCTTTGGAGCCCTTGATCAGCTTCTCGAAGATGAGGAGGTTCGGAATCCCGGTCTTTTCCGCCCCGGGGCCGTAGAAGTCCGCGCTGCGAGCGATAACCGCCTGGAGCGCTCCGGATTCGTACTCTTTCTGTAACTGCTCCGCAATCCGAGCCCGAACTTCGCCCTTCTTGCTCACCGGTCGGTGGGCGGTACCCTCGGTCATCGGTCCTTGGACCCTGCCGTACATGTAGACGTTGTCGAAAAAAACGAGCAGGGCTTCCTGTTCTTTGCAGACCGCTATGACATTCTCCATGATCCTGGGCCACGTTTCGGTCCAAATTCGGGAATCGTAAGGTAGACCAACGAGAAGGTAGACCACGCTCCCTCTTGGGACGCATTGTTTGAGGCTCTCATAGTCGGTCACGTCGGCGGAGACCCCGCTTGTACCGACGATCTCAGTACCCCGACGAGAAACCAATGTCACTTCCTGCTTGTTTCGTAGGAGCTCCGGAACTAGTGCCTGGGTAATCGCGCCACCTGCACCAAGGATGACGTGGTTTGAATAATGCATACTTCAATGGTCGCGAAAACTGGGCGCGAATTCCAGTGCCGTGCTCTTGGCAGGGAAAGTCATCTCTTTCGCCTTCCGCTCCCGAGAAATTTCCGCACCGCCTCCTGATCCAATTTGAAGGAGTCCTGAATGAACTGCTCCACCTGCTCCGTGTTGATCGGCAGCTCCCGCACCAGGGTGGCCACACTCCGCTTTATCGCCCGCTTGCTTCCCCGTTCCCGGGTCAGTCGACTGCTGTCGATGGTCGCGCTTGCTATTAGGAGAACAAGGAGAATGTCAGGTATGAGGGTCGGAAGGGCCGTGCCCTCCAGGGATCGGAGGGTGTGAAAGTAGTCAACCAGGAGTGAGCGGAGAGAAACCAGAAGACCTAGGAGTGCCAGCTTGAAAAGGAGGCTCCCCCAGCGACGGAGGATGGGAGCTCCCTCCACCAGAAGGCGAACGTCCCGCTGCCGCCTGATTCCCGCGGCGTTGAAGATCCCCCAGAGGAGGTTTCGCACCTGCTCCTCGCTCAACCCGCCTGCGGCCTCGAGCTCTTCCGGTTCCTCCGAGTCACTCTCCACCATCGCTTCACCGGCAGGGAGGTTAACCAGACTCTCCCTGAAGAGCTCCAGGAGCTCTCTCTGTCCCATCTGAGGGAGTCCCGGGTCGTTGTGCTTGAGATACTCGTACTGCCGCTTAACCAGGTCAGGCAGAGGGGTCCGGCACGTTTCTGCCACCGACAGGAGGACCGCCGCGAAAAACTCTTTGCGCAACTCCTTGGATATGAGCCGGGCTGTCTCTTCCGGCGGCGCCAGAACCTGCAAGAAAACCCGCATCGGGTAGGTGTTCTCACAGGCGTGGCTGATCAAGCGTTGGAGCTCCCTTAGGAGGCGGAGCTTGTACTCCTCAGAGTCAAACCGCTTGTTTACCTCCGATTTCTCACCCACTGTCTCCGCTATCTCTCGCTCGTACTCCCGGTGGGAGGCTATCTCCGCGGCGAGCTCCCGGTACCTTTCGAGAAACCGTTTCTCCAGCGCTGCGAAGTCGGGCTCTTCCTCCACGGTTTCTTCTTCCCTGGACTCCACTCCGGAGCCAAAGAAGAGGTCTTTGAGGCGGCAAGCGATGCGCATTAGCCGATTGGCTTTATCCATTAACTGGATATTTTAGATCAGCGATCGGCCGGGAGCAACTCATAGTTCGAGAAGCTGTGAGAGCCGCCGGATCTCATAGGTGGGTTTGGGAGCCGCCTGGGCTGGTTTCGCTCCTGGGTTGAACCAACAGGTGTCCACACCAAAGTTCACGCCACCTTGTATGTCGGAGCTCAGACTGTCTCCCACCATGAGAACCCGTTCCTTCGCAATCTCTGGATAGTGCTCCGTGGCGAGCTCGAAGATCGCAGGGTCCGGTTTCTTCACTCCCACCTCATCTGAGATGACAAGGTGGTCGAAATGGCGAGTCACCGGAGACCGGGCGAACCGACTGCGCTGAACCCGAGAGAGACCGTTGGTTAGAAGCACGAGGTTGGCCTTCGCTGCAAGACGTGCCACGGTTGTTTCCGCCTCGGGCAACAGGAAGTCCGCCTCTCCGAGATGGTCCAGGTACCGGTCGCCAAAGGCCCCGGCGTCGGCCTCGATACCGAGCTCCTCGAAGGTACGCTCGAACCGCTCCGTGGCAAGGCGCTCTTGGTCCGTCTCGCCCCGCTCGAGGGCCTTCCACATCGCCTCATTGATGCGCCGGTAGACCGGCAAATGGCGCTCCTCTTCGTAGTCGATCTCGAAGTCTTTGCAGGTAGCGCCAAAGGCGTATGCTTCGGCCTTGTCGTAGTCAAAAACCGTGTCATCCGCGTCGATCAGAAGGAGCTCGTACTTCATATGGAGATGAGGCTACTCCGCACGGCTCGGGGATGCAAGTCATCGAGCCCGTGGTACGCGGCCCATGGCTGCAAGTCATCGAGCCCGTGGTGCGCGCCCCGTGGCTGCAAGTCATCGAGCCCGTGGTGCGCGCCCCGTGGCTCTCCGCCATCGAGCCCGGGTCCGTGCCCGTGGCTCCCGGACCGCCGAGGTCACATGACGCGGGACAGCACTCTGTGTACAATAGCGCCCATGTTCGCAACACTGGTCAACTCAGGTGCCATCGTCCTGGGCACCGTTCTGGGGCTTCTCTTAGGTACCCGCCTGGCCGAGGAGTACAAGAAGCTCGTCTTTACCGCGGTTGGTACCGTCGCCCTGGTCATCGGCTTTTCCATGGCCCTGGAGACGCAGCGGTTTCTTTACATGACCCTCTCTCTGGTAATCGGAGGACTGATTGGAACGGCTCTCGGCATAGAGGCGTGGATTTACAATATCGGGGAGTCCCTGAAGCGCCGATTCGGTGGAAGCGGACGAAGAGCCGAGGCGGCGGGCCCCGACGCGGGAGTTGAGGGAGAAGAGTCCTCCCACTCCTTTGCCCAGGGCTTTCTCACCGCCAGCGTGCTCTTCTGCGTCGGCGCCCTGGCGATTATCGGCGCCTTCGAGGCCGGTGCCCAGGGGAGCTACGCCCTTCTTCTGACCAAGTCCGTGATGGACGGCTTCATGGCGATTCTCCTTACCGCCGCCTACGGCATTGGCGTGGGCTTTTCGGCCCTTTCGATCCTGGTCTACCAGGGAGGACTTACCCTCCTCTCAGGTCTCCTCCGTCCCCTGGTTACGCCCCTGGTCCTCAGCGAGATCAGTGGCGTCGGCGGCGCCATGGTCATCATGATCGGCATGAACCTTCTCGACATCCGGAGGATCAAGACCGCCAATTTCCTCCCGGGGCTGGTGGTTGTGGTTCTGCTGGTGCTTCTAGACCCCTGGCTCGGCCCCTTCGTTCTCTAGAGCGGTTTGATCGGGATACAGATATCCACGGTCATCTTGCCGTCTTTGTATCCCATCTCCGGATACCGCTCAAAGGGAGCGCCGTCGGCGGGCTGATAGCCGCTCTGGGGTAGCCAGGTTCCGTAGACCCACTGCCACGCCTCGCCGTACTGGGTGTCGTCCACCTCGAACCGGAGAGCGGCGTACTTCCCGCCTTCGATGACCATCTTCCCGATTTCGCCATCCACCTCCGTCCCCGCCGGGACGGTGATGCAGACGCTGAGCCGGAGCTTCTCGCTGTCGGTTATCTCGGGGTTGTCGTGGTAGACACAGAGCATCTGCGTCTCCGGCGGATTGAAGAGCCCTCTCGGCTCTGCCCACTGCAGGAGCCTTCCCCAGAGCCGCTCAAAGAGAGCCGCGTCACCCATGTAGGGCCCCAGGTGTCGCACATACGCCACGTCCATTTTCGGGAACTCGGTGATGGTCACCGTCCCTTCCACTGTTACCTGTCCTTCCATATCGGACCTCCCATCGTCTTGGTGTTGTCCCATACGATACGGAGGTTCCCAGGCGGGGGCTTTCCCGTCGTTGCTATCCGTTTGACTCTCCTTGCTATAGGAACCGCAGCGGTGGCGCCAGTCCGAGGGAGACATGCCGAAGCGGGAGCGAAAGGTTCGGGAAAAGAGAGCGGAGCTGGAGAAGCCGCACTCTCCGGAGATCTCGGTGATGCTCTTTTTTGGCTGATTGCAGAGGCAGACCGCCGCCCGTTCCACCCGGACTCGGGTTATGAAAGCGAAAAGACTCTCCCCCATGATCGCCGCAAAGATTCGGTGAAAGTGGTATTTTGAGAAGGCGGCCACCCCGGCGAGCTCGTCCAGGGTGAATTCCTCCCCGATATGTTCCTCGATGTAGTCGAGAACCCGGTTCATCCGGGCACGGTACTCCTCCAGGAGAAAGGGACTCTTCGTAAGATTCACTACTCCTCCTCGATGAGCGCCACCGCCCGAACCGGGGAGCCGTCGCCATCCCGCAGAGGGAGAGGAAGACCAAAAAAGGTGAACCGCCGGTCTCGGGGCAGCCGTTCCAGGTTGACCAGGCCCGTATATGTGACAACTCCTGCCCTCAGGAGCTCTCGCTCGAGCTTTTCATCCATGGCGCCACCTACGAAGCGAGGTCGGGCGGCGAGGATCTCCTCGAGGTTTCCGAGCCCGATCTCCCCGAGAAAGAGGAGGCCGATTCCTTCAGGGAACTCTTCTCCTGCCTTCGTGAGAACCGCCTCTCCAAAGAAGCGGTCCGGCGGCAGGTCCGAGAGAGTGAGCCCGTCCGGGTCCATATGGCTAGACGCGTCCACATGGGTGCCGGTGTGGGAGCCGAAGGTGATTCGCCTGAGAAGCCACCCGTGGGTGCCGTAACTGTGATCAACGGTGATTCGCACCTCCGGATCTCCGGGGTAGACCTCCATCCCTGCGTAGATCGGTTGTGAGAGGTCCAGGACAAACATTCAGGAACGGTGCTCCCTGAGCTTCTGGGTGACAAAGGAGACCAGGGCGGGATCGATCTCCTTCGCGTGGCCCACGAAGACTGCGTTTATTCGCTTGAAATCGATGTTGCCCTCTGCCGCCAGTGTGGGCGACATTTTTGCGGAGTACGGGCTCTCTCCGGAGTCCACCTGGTGATGAGTAAATCCTCCCTCAGGGCGCCAGGTGAGGGCGTGCTCGAGAACCTGCTTGTCATAGCAGAGCTGGAAGCCCTGGATCTCCTGCTGCTCCTCGCTCTCATACCAGACAATGAGATCGAGGTCTTCGTCGGTGAACCAGCGCCGATACCCCTCTCCTGGGACCTGTCGGACCGGGCGAATTTCCGAAAGCATCTTTCTATTCTAATTCACCCTCTCTCGCTACGCCACGGTCCCCGGCTTTTCGCTCCCGGGCCGACGGGAGTACGCTATAGAAATGGATGAAGCTGCCCTCTTCGACTCTCTACTGCGAGCTGCCACCTATGAGTTTGCCCGCTCCGGCGGCCCCGGGGGACAAAACGTCAATAAGCTCAACACAAAGGTCGTGCTCCGGGTGCCGGTCGAGGAGCTCTCCCTCTCGGAAGAGGAGAAGCAGCGAGTCCTCCGCCGTCTCTCGAATCGCCTCAACCGGGAGGGGGAGCTCGTCATCCACTCCTCCGAGACCCGGAGCCAGACAGCCAATCGGGACCGGGCGGAAGCTCGCGCCTTCGCGCTACTCCGGGATGCGGCCACACCGCAGAAGAAGCGCCGGAAAACCCGACCGAGCAAAGCGGCCCGGGAGCGCAGAATCGAGGAGAAGAAGCGACGGGGACAGAAAAAGCGGATGCGCCGGGACCCGGAGCTCTAAGCCCGCAACCCAAAGGCAGCGCGGCTCAGCCCATGACCTGGTTAATACTCGTAGCCGTGGCAACGAGCTTGCCCCGGCTGTTCTCAACTCGCCCGCTCATGGTGAGGACCGTTCGTCCCCGGGAGACCACCTCCGCCTCAACAATTAGGTACTCCTCGGTCACTGGCACGGGGCGCAGAAAGGTGGTTGCCAGGTTCAGGGTAACTGCCGGCCGCCCGGCGGCGAGGTAGGAGAGGGGTCCGAAGGTATCGTCCAGGAGGGTGGTGATGTAGCCCCCCTGCAGAAAACCGGCGGGGTTCGAGTACTCCTCGGGAACGGGAAAGGCCGAACGAAGGAGTCTTCGGTGCTCGTAGGCGATTATCTTTCCACCGGCGGTGAGAAAGGATGGGGAGGGGATCGTCATTGGCTCCTCACTCTCAAAGGAGCTCGCAGCGAAGACCTCTTCACCTAGGTCGGGCATATTCTCGAAGCGCGTCTCTCCGTCCATGGAGGCAGTGTAGCGCTCCGGGCCGCCGAGGGCTACATCTCCGGATACTTTGGCGGTTCCTCCGGGGTCTCCATGTTGCCCTTGTACCAGCTCGGCTCAAAGATGTCGTCTCGCCATATGTAGAAAAGCAAGGGGCCCCGATCACCGGCGAGCATCTCATGTGGCTGGTTAGTTGCGTGGTACACCAACTCCCCAGCCCTCTTGAGCTGCCAGGGGCTCTCAGAATCCCAACGAAACGAAATGTCCCCGCCAACCACCAGATAGAGCTCCTGTGCGGCGTGGGCGTGTAGTGGATAGTGGACACCCGCCCCCATTACAAAAGCCCCGAGTTTCATGCGGCGGCTCTGAAGGACCGCTCCAGGACCAATGAGTAGCATGGCACCAATCTCATCAACGAAGTCACGAGACCAGAGGTCTCGTTGGTAAAAGGAGCTCCAGGGCAGTTTCGCCCTCATGGCCCGAATCGACCGAATCAGGCCCGCCGGAGCCTTTGCGTCCGATTCCGCAGCGGTCAGAGCCGCTTCGAGATGCTTTGCCCCCGGCGGCCCCCGGTCTTCGGGGTCGGCAAAGCTGAGAGAACTCGTTTGCGTGCTGCTGAGTTTGAGTCGCTCTTCGACCAGAAGCTCAACAAAGCTGTCGAGGTAGCCCCGATTGGGATGGTGTTCCAGAGCCTGACGGTAGAAAAGCTCCCCTTCGTTGAGGAGAGTCGCGAACCTCAGGTGCGCCTCTCGATCATCCTTTCCGCTCATCGGCGCGCTCCTCGGTTGCGATATCCAGCTCCCGTCGGATAGCCGCCAGGAGAGAGAAGGCGTCTGACAGACCCGCCCCGTAGGCGAGATTGAACTCGTAGTCGAACTCCTCAGGGTTCGAGCCCTGATTGTGCTGGATTATCGTCTCCAGCTTATCCAGGGCCTTGGCCATCCGAGCCTCATCGGTGTCGGCGCGGTTGTACTCTTCCCAGAGGTCGACAATCTCCCCCCGGGCGGGACTCTCGAGCTCCGCGAGCACCTGTCGCAGAGACGCCTCTTCCCGCTGAAGTTTTTCCTCGGGAGTCGCGTTCTCGAACTTCGCGGAGACGTCACCGTCGATCGCCTCACCGAGGTCGTGAACTAGGAGCATTCGGACCACCCGACTCATGTCCACCGTGGGAAACTCCGGCTCGAGAGCAAGCGCGAACATGGCAACCCGCCAGGAGTGCTCGGCGATGCTCTCCCGGCGGCCGGTGGAGGTCCAGGCGTGGCGAGTCTCGTTTTTCAGCCGCTCCAACCCCTCCATAAAGGAGACGAGGGAGCGGGC
>CAYZHV010000003.1:35515-51513 GCA_964478055.1 uncultured Spirochaetaceae bacterium
CGCCCCTTCCACTCGAAGACCTCTCCCGGCGGCTGCCCGGCGGATACTTCCACCGCCTGCGCTTCGGAGAGCTCCACGCTCTCCCCGCCGGAGGTTACCTCCACGAGGCCGGTCTCCACGAGAAAGAGGGTTGCCCCGTCGCTTCCGGAGTAGACGGTAAGCTCGGTGCCCCGAATACCCGCCACGACCGCTGCGGAACCAACCCGGGGCTCTCGCCCTGCAAGGCGGTTAAAGCGGTAGCTCACGGAGCCCACGGCGTTTGTCATCACGCTTCGCCTTTGGCCGCCCTCTTCCACTTCTCGGAGGGTAAAGACCGTGTCCGGTTCCACCCGTATGGAGGTTCCTTCGCCCTGTTCGAGCTCCACGAAGTCACGACGACCGGTAACGACACTGTCCCCCTGCTCGAGTCGGTCACCAAAGTCCAGCTCATAGGTCTGTCCCGAGGCGGCCCGCAACTCCGGGAACCCCTCGAGATAGCTAACCTCGGTCTCCTGAGCGAAGAGCGCCGGGACCAGCAATAGCGCGAGGCCCACGAACAGCAGGGACTTTGCGGCAGCGCCGAGGCCCTTAGGGGCTCCGGCGTGAGTTCTCGTTCTCTTCATCACATTGGCCCCCTCATTCCATAGAGCTGTGGCGCCCCGGAGACCTTTCCCCCGGTTAGAAGGAGAAACTCCCCGTGGTCGGTATCCACCGTCACAAGCGCCGCCCCTTCCGGCAGGTACTTCTGAAAGTACACTTCCACATCCATGGACTCACCGAACCGGCGATAGCTCTGGCCGGTGACCTCTTCCACCGACTCGATATCATAGTCGGCAAAGGTAAAGCCAACCTCTCGGAGGTTGCTCCACATGGTCTCGATATCTCGATCCAGGATGATGATCTCCCGGTCCAGGAGAAATGGTGACCCCGTAGCCGGGAGCACTTCTTCCACCGTACCCTCGTTGAGGGTGTCCAGAAGCCGTTCTATCCGCGGCTCTCGTTGCGCCACCGGAACGGTCGCGCAGGACGCCATGAGCAACGCCACGACGCCGAAAAGGAGGAGTTTCTTCATATCGTTAAGGATAGTGCGTTGTTACCGCGCTTTCAACGAATCTAGTACGCATGAAGGGTAGAGTAGAGCCAGTTTACGCCAAAGAGCGTAAAGAGCATCGCCAGATACCCCGCCACCGAGGCCACCGCGGTAATCTTCCTCGACCGCTTGCGTACAAATCGAAGATGCAAATAGAGGGAGTAAATGAGCCAGGTTATGAGGGACCAGGTCTCCTTTGGGTCCCATCCCCAGTAGCGCCCCCAGGTCTGGTACGCCCAGATCGCTCCGAAGATGAGCGCCCCGAGGGTAAAAAGCACGTAACCGAAGGCGATCGAGACGTAGGTAATACGATCGAATCGCTCCTTCCGTGAATCCTTGCGGGTAGCGAGAAAGAGAATGGAGGAGACGAAGGCCACCGTAAAGAACGCCTCCCCGAGAAAGGCGAGGCCGATGTGCACCACCATCCAGGCTGAGCGGAGAGCCGGAACCGGGGGCGTCACCGCATAGGGTACGAGGGGCGAAGAGGAGATTAGTAAGAGAAGAAGGGCCAGCAAGTCCGAAAGCACCGAGGGCCCCCGGGAGGCGCGGATCCGCGGAACAAGCTGCACTACCAGTAAAATCGCAAGGGCGAAAAGAACCAGAGACTCGTACTGAGCCGTAATAGCGGGAAAACCGCGGCGGATCGACAGCAGCAGGAGATGAAGTAGGAGAAAACCCGCCGCGCCGATGCGGAGCGCCCCGGTGAGAATAAGAGACTCCCGGGAGCGCAGGTCCTGCAGGATAATCCAGAGCTGTCGGATCAAATGAAAAGCGAGGATAACCATCGCCAGAGCGGCGGCGCCGCTTTCAATCAGTGTCATTACAACCGTTCCTCACCGATTTTGCGTATCACATAGAGAATGAGTCCCGCAATGAGCACCAGGGCTCCGGCGAGAGCCACCGGAGCGCCAGGATCATAGACCACCTGGATCCCGCTTCGTACTCGTTGCTCCGAGCCGATGACTCCGAGCTCCGCCACGCTCATTCCTTCCTCGATTGCGATGGTGCCTTGCCGTTTGGACTCGTCAAACCGTGCAAATCGAAGTCCGAGCTCCGCCTGCGGCGCCTCTTCGAGAATGATCACCGTCTCCCCTGCGGCGAACCCTTCTCCAGGTGCCATCGTGTACCGCCGGCCCGTATCATCTTCGAGAATGAGGACTCTCGCTTCCTCCCAACTCTGCTGAAGCAGACGCACCGGTCCGACCTTGACCGGGCTATTCACTGCCAGCCGCTCTCGACCGATTAGCTCACCTTCCCGTCGGATCTCCAGCATGGACTCCCAGTTCTCCCGGGTCCGCTCGCTGGATATCAGCTCGACCTCCCATTGCTCACGGAGGGTCATGCTCTCTCCCACATCCAGGACCACCTGCTCTTCCCGAGCCGCGAGAAGGGTAAGCAACCCGCCCATGAGGAGCACCAAGACTCCTAGGTGAATCACATCGTGGGCGTACCCCGTAAAGGGCCGTATCGGCCGGGTAACCAGGGAATTGATGGTACAGGTGAGCAGGGAAAGAGCAAAAAGGCCGGCGGGAGCGAGAAAGTAGGGAGACTCAAAGAAGCCGGGCCAGTCGAAAAAGGTCGCCGCCCCAGTGAGAACTGCCGCAATGACAAACATCGAGGCGGCAAACCGAACAGAGGAGAGAACCCTAATCAGAACCACTCACACCATGGTAACCGATAGTCCCTGGATTGCAAGACGCTCTTCTGACTCCTTTGCGGAGTGTTTGAGTTCCGCCAGGGTTCGGAGAATCGTTTCTTCCCCGAACTCCTTGGCGCCACCTTTGGGCAAGAGAAGCCCTCCCGCGCTAACGGTGAGGATCGGGAAGCTTCGCCGAACGCCACTGCGATCAACCGACTCAATACAACCGCTTGATCGCGCCTCTTCGTCGTAGAAGGCGAGAACGTTCTCTCTAAAACTACTCTGCAGAAGCGGAATCGCCTTGGAAGCCTCCTCAGCGCTCTCTTCTCTGGCTTCTAGGGCGACGAAGAAGTCGTCGCCACCGATATGACCGACGAACGCACCGGTACGCTGCGCAAACTCCTTGAGCATGTCCCCAAAGAGTTGGATTACACGGTCGCCGTGGCGAAAGCCGTAGAGATCGTTGAAAGGCTTGAAGTTGTCAAAGTCCAAGTACACGAGCAAGTAGGAGCGCTCATCAAAAGCGAGACGCTCCCCCACAAACTCCCGGATTACCGTATTCCCTGGCAACCGTGTCAGAGGATTCTCGTCTCGGGCGCGTTCGACCTCCCGCTCGTGGATCAGCTGCACCATAGTCCGTGAGTCGAGATAGCCTCGGTACTTTCCGTTCTGCGTGAGGAGTACTGCCTCTGCGTCAGGGTCGAGGGCGTAGAGTTCAACGATCGCCTCGAGGTTCGTCTCCAGAGAAGCCACGGGAACTCGGGTAACCACCGAGACAATTTCATGTCGGTAGGCGGTATTCATAAGAAGAGAAATGCCAAAGGGAGAATATACCCAGTTCTTCATATCACGCTCCCGGAGAATGCCGATCGGCTCTCCGAGCCCATTGACCACGGGAAAGAAGTGGGCGCTCACGGATTGCCTGAACCGGTTGAGCACGCTCAGAACCGGAGCGTCGATTTCGAGAGGCTCAGTGTAGTTCATCCAACGAAGAATCCGCTCTCGGGTGTTCTCGTAACGCCGGCGATCCTCACGAACAAGACGTCGAACGGGCTCGTAACTTCCGGCAAGAAGAGATCGGTCCTGCGTAGGTTTCTGTACGATATAGCCCTGGACAAAATCGCACCCCACCTCCCGGCAGGTGTAGAACTCATGAGCGCTTTCCACTCCTTCGGCAATTACGAGAATGCCCATGGTGTGAGCCATCCGAACAAGGTTGGTTACGAAGAGCTTCTTCGTCTGGTCTTGATGAACCCCAGCGATAAAAAAACGATCGATCTTGATCACATCCGGGTTCGCCTCGTAGAGGAGTTGCAGACCCGCGAATCCGGCGCCAAAATCGTCGATCGCAACGGTTATGCTGCGTTCCTGGAACCGCTTGAGATGCTGAAAGACCGCTTTGTCCGTGGGCAATTGGTCCTGCTCGGAGAGCTCGAGACAGAACCAGTTGTTTCGGTCCTCTACTTCCGCCAACTCAGGAAAGAGCAGCGTCTCCTCCCCTTCCAGTGCCGAGAAGACCCGGTTATCGACGTTGAAGAAAAGCTTGAGCTGCCGGGGAAATTTGGCCTCCGAGAAGAGTCCTTCCGCCTTTCCGCGCAGCTGACGATTGAGCCAGAGTAGCAGTCCATCCTCGAAGGCGCGGTCGAAAACTTCTCGGATCGAGGCAAACCCGGCTCGGTCCCAGCCGCGGAGCAGCGCCTCGAAACCGTAGGTCTCGCCGGTATGTATGTGCACGATGGGCTGGAAGGCAAAAGTGAGGCGGCCAAGGGTGTCTTCCCATTCCCGGGTCGGAACGCGCTGTTCCTCGTGGACCGTGCTCATACTGCATGGAAAAGTGTCGCAGAGAAGTGTTACCGTTTCGTGAGGGGCAGAACCTCATCTCGCATAATCGATACAAACCGGTCCGGCTGCTGGTAGCAGCCGTTGTGTCCCCCCAGTTCCAGCCAGTGGAAGCTCTTCTCGGGAGCTTCGACCTCCTGGAAGTATCGGTGGGCGATATCCTGCACGCAGGTATAGTCATACCGACCGTGGACGAGAATTAGGGGCACCTCCAGCCGGGGGATCTCCTCTTCGAAGTCGAGGTCCCGCAACTGCGGGTAGATGTAGTTGACTCCGTCGAGGACGCTCCGAATGAGCCGCACCGAATCCAGAAGGGTGTATTCCGTCGGGTGGATGAAGCTCCAGAACGATGGCTCAGAACTGCCCGGGGCTCTCGGAGAGAGAACCGAGAGCTTCTGAAAGAGACGGACATAATAACCCTTTTGTTCTACCGAGTAGGGTGGGGGGCCTTGCTCCTCGAGGCGAGCAACGAGCCGTTCTTCTCCCCGGGCCCGTGCCTCCCGCAGGACCAGCTCATATCCGAGAAGGTCGTTCTCCCCAGCGTTTACTTGCTGCCCTACCCCCACATAGGCGTGGTAGAGATCCGGTCGTGCGGCGGCGGCCCTGAGGCCAATTATCGAGCCCCAGCTGTGTCCGACCAGTACGATTCGCCTCTTTTTGAATCGGTCGGCGAGATACTCCGAGAGGAGTATGGTCTGTTCGACGAAACGGTTGGGAGTGAGAGATCGAATATCGCTCCATCTCGCGGACTTACCCGAGCCGGGTTGCTCCCAGTTCACCAAAACGAAGTCCTGCTCCAGGGCGCCGAGATACTCCCGGGTCCAGCCTATCTCGGAGCCCCCGGGCCCTCCGGCGAGCCAGAGCAGAACCGGTGCGTGTCGGTTCTCGCCACGGATGACGATCCACTGCTCGATGCCATCCAGTCTGATGCGCTCCATGGAGGCGACGCTCCCGGGGAGTTCCTCGCCATCAGCACCGGTGATCTTCGGTGTCTGAGCGCAGGAAACGGTAAGAAGTGCAAGCAGAATAGTGACGGTCCATCGAACCGAAGGTAGGACCGGAGGGGTTCCGGTCGGCGGTCTATTGGTTGCTGTTCCTTTCATGCCACCGATAGTTATCCCCATCGCGGCCCTTGGCCATTCGTATTCCGTATGAAATCCCATCTTTCGGGGTGCTAGGACATTCTTACTAGGTCCGTGGGCCCGTGCAGGTCCCCCTGGGTGGGGCCTGCCGCAGGGGCCTATCCGGTGCTACTCCCGGTAGCCCGAAACGATCCTGAGAAGCTCCACTCTGCTTCTTGCTCCGGTCTTTTTGAAAATGTTGTAAACATGGGTTCTCGCAGTGGCGAAGGAGACGTTCATCTCACTGGCGATCTCCTTGTTGCTCAGTCCATGGGAGATCAACTCCACCACCTCCGCCTCGCGAGGGGAAATGCCGAACTCCTTGAGAAATCCGTCGCTCACCCTTCCTTCCTCCAGGAGAGCCGTCGGCATGGTGAGGTAACGGATAAAGGCCGCCAGGGCAAGGATGTTCCAGCCAAAGAAGAGCAGGAAGTCCAGAGGCACCGTCGGGTCCCCGCCGGATCCGAGCCACATCACCGCAAGAGAACCGAGGGCCGCTACGGGGGCGAAAACAACCATGAGCCGCCCCAAGCCGCGCAGCATGAAGGCTACCGTCTCGTGGACGGCGACTGCGGCGCCGTGCAGAAAAGCGTAGCCGCCGTAGCCCACATAGAGCGAGCCGGCCACGACAAAGAGAAAGGAGAGTAGCGACTCGCCAGAAGGGGAGTCGGGACGAAGAGCCGGAAAGACCATAAGCGCCGGGGCGAGGAGTAGGTACCCAAGGATCAGGGGCGCGGAGAAGAGGATTGCTCGTGCGAGGCCGCCCTGAGGCCAGGCTCGGAGAATACAGACAAAGAGAAGAGCGTAAATAAGAATGGCGAGCAGATAGGTCGCGGTATCGAGGATCTCCCCCAGGGGCAAGGGATAGAGAATGATCCGCTCGAGGTAGTAGAGCACCAGCGCCAAGAGAAGCCAGACCGTAAAAGCAGAAATGACAGCGACGAACCAGCCGAGAAGAGGTGCGCCGATCCGTCGGTAAAGAATCGCGGTCACCGTCACCCCCGCAAAGCCGGAAGAAAGCAGAAGAAAGTAGACAAAGAGGGTAACGTGCTCCACGCAGGTGATAGTACTCGGGCTCTCGATGAACTGTAAACCGGCGCACCGAAGAACCGGAGTGGGCGGACCTCGCTCCCTGGGGAGCGGGCCCGCGAGATACGGTTAGAAACGATAGGCGATGCCGACTCGTCCCCAGGGACCGGTGAGCTCGTCCTTTTCGGCGAGATCCGTCCGCAGGGGACTGGTGCCCTGATAGCCACCGGAGAGGGTCGCTACGTAGCGCGCTCCGAGAAAGAACCGAGACTCGAGGCCAATCGAGTAGTAGGCGTAGGTGAGAGCGTCGATTGTCTCTTCGGTCCAGCGAAGCTCCTCGGCGTACTCCCGATCGTACCGATAGAGCAGAGTGCCGCTTCCGGATTCTATTGGTAGGGCAAGTTCCATCCACTCGGTGACGGCGAGTTTTGGACGGAGAAGGAGCGCACCATACCCGCTTTCGAGATGGTAGCTTCGCCCCAGCTCATCCTCGGGGTGCTCCCCGGTCTTGGAGAAGGCGGCAAGGGAGAGCCCCAGATCGAGCCATTGGCTCACCTCTCGGGTGACCGTGACTCCAAGAGAAGCCATCCCGTCACCGGCTCCGCTGCCACCACCGATAACCACTCCCGCAGCCCAGGGCCGGGCCTCCGCTTCTTCTGCAACCCCCATGGCGATGCCAACTAGCAGCAGTAGCGCAGCTGCAATGCTCAGTTTTTTCATAGAAACCTCCAGTCAGTGTTGATACCCGTTCAACCACTGAGGTGGAGCATGGCGGTATCGGAATTGATACTGAATTGAGCGTTTCGTACGAAAGTATGAGTGCCCGAGGGTAGGCTGGGGCGAGGGCGCCCTAGAAACGTCGCTCCCGGGGGCCTACCCCATCTCCATGGTGGCGATCTCCGGAGAGGGCTCGGTAACGTTGTTGACCCAGCGCCCGGAGAGCACCCGGGGAAGTCCAAAGAGGAGCTTACCCACCTCCTCGCTGTTGTGGATCAGATAGACCAGGTGCACCGGAAGACCGAGAACGAGGCCGAAGTAGAAAGCGGAGGTGACGCCGAAGATCCAGAGCATCCCGACGTCGAGAAAGAGGCCGTAGGTGGTGTCGCCCCCTCCCCGAAGGATTCCGACGATGATGTGCATGTTCGTCACCTTTGCAATGATCGTAAAGGAAAAGAAGCGCAGCAGAGAGGTTATCATCCCTTTTACCTCCGGAGAGACCGCAAAAATGTTCGGGATAACCGGGGAGAGAAGAAAGACCACACCCCCGAAGAACGCCGCGGTCACCGGCGCCAGGAGGATGAGGGAGCGCCCGATTGAGGCGGCCCGCTCTTCGTCCCCTTCGCCGATGGCGTTGCCGATGATAACCGCCGCGGCGTTTCCGGTTCCGGCAAAAAAGACAAACGCTAAGCGGCTGACGATCTCCGAGATGTTGTACGCCGCGAGCTCCGGAGTCCCCATCCGAGCGTACACAACTGTGTACATGGTGAATCCCACGGACCAGCCGATCTCATTGAGAATCACCGGGGCGGCCCTTCTCAAGAAGCGTTTGAAAAAGGTGCGATCGAAGTCCGCGAGCTCCGACAACCTCGCCGCCAGGGGCCCCCGCCGCCGGTAAATCACAAAGAGCATGATCCCCATCTCCAGAGTCCGGGCAATCGCCGTGGAGATAGCGGCTCCTTTTACACCAAGCTCCGGAAATATCCAGATCCCGAAGATCAGAAAGTAGTTGAACAGGGAGTTGAGGGCTATGGAAATACCAGTAGCGATCAACGGAAGCCGGGTATCGCCGACGCTTCGCAGTACGTTGGCCAGGGTCATGCTGGCTGCGGTAAAGAGGTAACTGAGAGCCACGATCCTGAGGTAGTCGCTGCCGATACTGAGAACCGCCGGATCCGTGGAGTAGAGCGAAAGAAGGTGCCGCGGGAAGAAGACCCCCCCGAGAGAGAAGAGCCCCGCCCCGGCCAGACCGAGAGTGAGGGCGACGCCGAGGGCGCGACGAATATTGGCAACGTCCCGTTTACCCCAGAACTGGGAGGTAAAGACCGAAGCCCCGCTGCCTACGCCAAATAGAAAGAGCACCAGGAGAAAGTAGATCTGATTACCGAGAGCAACCGCTCCTATCTCCGCCTCGCCTAGCTGCCCCACCATGATCGTGTCGATCATATTGAGGGCGGTCATGAGCAGATGTTGCCCTGCGATAGGGAGGCCGAGCCAGAGCAGTTTGGGGACGAAGGAGAGATCCTCCAGAGTTGCTGTGTTGGAGTGGGGTTTCATGGTGAGGCGTGAGCATAAACCGAAGCGTGGTTCCCCGCAAGCAGGGCGTGTCGCAGTTCCTTTTCGAGCAACCCTTGTTCCGATAGAGGGTGAATAGTAGGATGAGCACCGATGCCAGCGGTCGCCGTGGTTATTCCCTCACATAACGGCTCAGTGCAACTCAGCGCCCTCCTCCCAAAGCTCTGCGCGGTCCTTGCGGCTCTCGGAGAGTCCGAAGTGGTTGTCGTCGATGACGGAAGCAGTCCGACGGAGGCGGCGAGACTGCGAGAGCTGGCGGAGGGACACGACGGCGTCAGACTCGCTCGCCTCGAGGAGCGTAGCGGTCAAATCCACGCCACCCTCCGAGGGGTCTCCATCGCTGAGGGGGAGATCATAGTCACCATGGACGACGACGGCAGCCACCCTTCCGAGGTAATCCCGAGAATGGTGGGGCTCCTTGAAAAAGATGCGGATCTCCAGCTCGTCTACGCGGCTCCTCGAGAGCCCTCGGGAGGTAAAGGGTGCCGGCGTCCTCTGGTCCGACGCGTCGGGACTGCCCTCAACAACCTACTCTTTCATCGCTTTCTGGGCCTTCCCCCGGATGTTCCGGTGAGCAGCTTTCGCGCTATCCGCCGGGACCTCGTTGTATGTGCCCTTTCTCGCCCGGGTCGCTACCCCTATCTCTCGGCTATGCTACTCAGCCTCGATCCCAAGGTGGCCGGCCTGCGCTACGTCCCCGAGCCCAAGGAAGAGCGCCAAGGTCCTAGCAGGTACGGGTTCTGGCGCCTTCTCTCGGTCTGGGTATCGCTTCTCCTCTTCTGGGGCCCCCTGGAGCCGGTAGGTCGACTACTCCGGCGCCCACGCTGGGTCGGCACGGAGCCTGCGTGCTCCGCTCGGAGGCTGCGGTGAAAGGCTCTAAACCGGTTCTCATGATACTTGGCGGTGGGAGCAGCCAGATGAGTGCTCTCCGAAGGGCCGGGGAGCTCGGATTCGAAGTGGTTCTGGCAGACCAGGATCCGGAAGCGCCGGGGCGAAGAGTCGCGCATCGCTTCGAGGAGGCTTCCACCTTTGATATCGAAGCGGTGACGGTGGCGGCGAGGCGTTCCGGGGCACAGGCGCTTCTGGCGGTCGGCTCGGACCAGCCGGTGTACACGGCGGCGGAAGTCTCACGCCGCCTCGGCCTGCCCTATCCCCTCTCACCGGAGCAGGCTCGGGGGGTAACCAACAAAGCGGAGATGAAGCGGATCCTCCGGGCCGCAGGGGTGCCCCTGGTCCCGTGGGCCCTCCTTGGCGGTGATCCTTCCTGCTGGGGCAAGGAGGGATTAGACGCCCTTCGGACTCCCTGGGTCGTCAAGCCGGTGGATAGTCAGGGACAACGAGGAATCCGGATCGTGGAGTCGAGAGAGGAGCTCGCGACGCACCGGCCGGTGGCACTCTCCTTCTCCCGAGACGATCGGGTTCTCGTTGAAGAGTACTACCGCTCCGAGGAGGTTACCGTCAGCGGCTGGGCAAAACCGGGGACTGAGCCCCGTGAGGAGCCGGTGGAAATCTGGACTGTTACGGACCGAGTCACCTTCGACCCCTCAGTGTCGCTCGGTGTATGCCTGGCTCACCGGTATCCCTCTGAGGCAGCCCGAGGTCGAGAAGGGGAGATTCGCAGGATCACCGCCCGTATCGTTGCGGCTATGGGCCTCCGAGAGGTGCCGATCTACTTTCAGCTGCTGCTGGGAGAGCGCGGGGTTCTGGTAAACGAGGTGGCGTGCAGACTCGGCGGGGCCTACGAGGACCGCTCCGTTCCCTTGGTGACCGGAGTAGAAATTTTGGACGTTCAGCTCAACTGGTATCGGGACGCCCTTGGCCTTGGCTCGATCGAGCCCCCTCACCAACGACCAGCCTCTCGAGCCTTCGCGGTACCTCTGATCTTCGCTCGGCCCGGGACCGTTACCCGGCTGGTGGGCGCCGAGGAGCTGCAAGAAACCGACGGTATCGCGGAGTGTCGCTTCCTCTTGCCCCCAGGAACGCATATCGACCGGATGAGCAACTCCACCCAGCGCATCGCCTACGCCGTTCTCCACGCCGATGACAAGGCGGGAATCAACAGCCTCGTGGACACTCTCTTCGATACCCTCCGAGCGGAGAACAGCGTCGGCGAGAACCTTCTCATCGACACTCGGGAAGAAACAAAACGTATCTTTGATGTAGAGTAAGGCGTATGCGACTCCTCCTTTCACTTCTCTTAGCGTTTCTGCTCACCGGTTGTCCCGGCGAGGAATCGCGCCCTGACTCCTCGGAATCCGCGGACTCAGATTCTGGGGCGTCCCTTGAGCTGCGAATCGCTGAGCAGCACGGGCTCGCCTATCTTCCCCTGGCGATCATGCAGATTACCGGACTCCTCGATGAGGAACTCGCCGAAGTGGGCGCCGGGAAGGCGGAGTGGGTACGAACCGGAAACGCGACAATGATCAGGGAGGCTATGCTCAGCGGCAGGCTCGATATCGGGTTTATGGGGATTCCTCCCTTTCTTATCGGGGTGGATCAGCAAACCGGCTGGCGGCTAATCAGTGGCCTTTCCGAGACGCCTTTGGGCCTGGTCACAACGAGACAGGGATACCGGGAACTCGGCGATATCGGGCCGCGAGACCGGATCGCCCTTCCGCAGCCGGGTAGCATTCAGCACATTCTGCTCGCCATGGCCGCGGATCGCAGATTCGGTGAACCGAAACGGTTCGACGACCAGCTGGTGAGCATGGGACACCCTGAGGGGCTCACGGCCCTCCTGGCGGGACGGGACGTGGCGGCACACTTCACCTCGCCCCCCTATCTCTTTCAGGCTTTGGATCATCCGGAAGCGACACTCCTGCTGAGCGGGGAGGAAGCCTTCGGCGGACGCTTTACCTTCATTGTTGGAGTGACAGCTCCGGGGTGGGAGGAGGCTCCCGGAAACGGAAAGGTTCTAGAAGCGTTCTTTCGCGCTCTCGAGCGGGCGCTCGAGGCGGCGCTTAGCGTACAGGAGAGAATCACGGAGGATGAAGGGTCCTCCTCGGAGCTAATAAGAGAGCTGAGCGTCTTCTACGACCTCGAAGAATCGACTCTCCGTAGGCAGCTCTCTTACCCCGGGATGGTCTACACCCGAGAGATCTACGGAGTCGAAACGTTTATCGAGCGGATGGACCGTTACGGCTATATAGACGCGGTCTCGCTTCCCGAGTACCGGAGTTCCATCCTTGAATAGGCGCTCTCCTCGGCGCACCGTTGCCGGACGTCTCGGAAAGGGCCGCGGTGATCGCTTCGCCGGTTGGGTTCTGGTGCTTACCGCCCTCCCTCTTTGGGAGTTGTTGCGTCGCCTCGCCGATGTCTCCCCACTGCTTATGCCGCCGTTGCGAGAGATTCTCCTCGCCCTCCTCAGAGCGGCGTGGTCCGGGGAGCTCCTCGGACAGGTCGCGGTCTCCCTGGCGGTCATTCTAACCGGCGCCGGCTTAGCTCTCCTCCTGGCGTTCCTGGCGGTCCTCGCCGCCGGGTCATCCAAGGTGGTGGAAGCGGCGATCGAGATCCTCGGTTCTCTCCTTCATCCGCTGCCGGGGATCGTGCTTCTACCGGTGATCGTCCTCTGGTTCGGGATCGGCCCCGCGGCGGTGCTCGTTGTAATCATCCACAGTGTCTTCTGGCCGGTACTCACGAATCTCCAAGCCGGGTACCGCAGTATTCCTCCGACCTGGTCGATGGTGGCGCAGAACTATCGAGTCACCGGGGCGGGCTATCTCTTTCGGATCGCCCTGCCGGCGACCTCTCCCTATCTCCTGGCAGGCCTGCGAATCGCCTGGGCCAGGGCGTGGCGCGCCTTGATTAGCGCGGAGATGCTCTTTGGCGCCGTCGCCGCCGCCGGCGGCCTGGGATGGTTCGTACACAGCCGGCGGGTCTTTATGGACACTCCCGGACTCTTTGCGGGGATCCTCACGGTAATGTGCGTGGGTAGTCTTGTGGAGAGTGTCTTTTTTACGACTTTGGAAGCGCGCACCGTCCGCCGGTGGGGGATGAGCACATGAGTGGCTTCGCCTCGGCTGACCACACCAACGTATATTCCTCGCCGCTGCTGGAGCTCCGGTCGGTCACGTTCCGATACGGGGAGGCGAGCCCCGCAGGTTCGGTCCTCAGGGAGTTTTCCATATCCCTCGAGGAGGGGGAACTTCTCTGTGTCCTAGGGCGATCGGGTTGCGGAAAGTCTACGCTGCTAAAGATTGCCGGCTCCTTTCTCCTGCCAGACTCCGGCGGGGTCCTTCTCGACGGCTACGGCGTCACTGCCCCGGACCCGGAGCGGGTAATGGTCTTCCAGGAGCAGGATCAACTCTTTCCTTGGAAGCGCACAATACAGAACGTCGCCTTCGGATTGACCGCCGGTCTGCGCCGAAGCCCCGGGGAGCCTCGGCTCCCTGTTGATCCCGAAGAAAAGCGCCGTCTCTGCCTCCGCGCGCTGGAGGAGGTTGGGCTATCGGACTCGGTAGAGCTGTTTCCGCATCAGCTCTCGGGAGGGATGCGGCAGCGAGTCGCCCTGGCCAGAGCCTTTGTCGGTCGGCCCCGGCTCCTTCTCATGGACGAGCCCTTTGGCTCGGTGGACGCGCCGCAACGCCGAGAGCTACAGCTCCTGCTTCGCCGACTCCTCGCCGACCACGCCGGCACCGCCCTCTTTGTCACCCATGATGTGGAAGAGGCGCTTCTTCTCGGCAGCCGGATTATCGTCATGGGACGGGACGGTGCCGTCAAGCTCGAGGAGCTCCCCGGAAGCGGGACCCCCGCCGAGAGGCGGTCGCGACTCCACGCGGCCCTCGAGGACGCCCCTTCAGGGTAGCTCTAGACGGTAGATCTCGATGTGGTGCGGGGTACGGTCCATGTATGGGACCAGGCGCATCGCGTACCACCTCGCCTCGAAGCGATCGGTCATCGTGCCGTACCGCCTGAGAATCTCCAAGAGCTCCGGGTAAAAGCGGTGCAGGTTTCCGTATACGTCGTTCCAGACCGGCCTGTTCCGATAGATTAGCTCCAGCTCCTCCACCGGTAGAACTACCCATTGGACATTCTCTCGCCGCAAAAACTCACCAACCGCGCTTTGCAGCAGCTGGTCATCCGATGTGGCCTCACCGGCTCGGACCGACTCTCCGGTGGCCGTGCGCTCCCGGGCTGAGCTCTCCAGGACCCGGGGTCGCGGCGGCAGGGACCCGAGGTCTCGCCAGACCCGCAACACCCCGGGCTCGAAAGCAAAAGCGGTGTTGAGGTTCGCCAGGGTTATCTCTCCCGGGGGAACGGCCTCTCGAATACGGGAGAGATAGCGGTCATAGATGCCGGGATACCACCGGAGGAGCTCCGTGGCGAGCTGTGCCCCGGAGGCAATCGGGATGAGCAGCAGCAGGAGAAGAGCGAGACGGGGCAGCAGGTGGCGCAGGCGGTCAAGCAGGAGCCCCGCCTGAATGTAGAGCCAGGGAAAGAGGAATACCACAATCGGCGGGCTGTATTTGCCGACGATGAATATCGCCAGAAGAGTCAAGAGGGCGGAGAGGGCCGCCGATATCGCGGGCGCGTTCTTAGTCCCGGAGCCGATCACCGTAGCCACGATCGAGGTCACCGTCACTACCGGCAACGCCCAGAGTTGCGGTGCCACCGGGGGGAGGTAGTAGGTGCCCGCGTGTTGGCGTGCCAGTTTGATGAAGTACTCACCGAGACGGGCGACGCGCTCCGGCAAGCCTGCGGTTACCCCCACGGAGCCACCGAACTCCAGATAGTTGAAGAGAAAATTCGGGTCCATCAGAAAGCTCGCCCCCACCGCGGCCGAGGCGATTGCCGCAAGGAGGAGAAGGTAGATACCCAGGGCTCGGTGGAAGCCCCTGCGACCGCCGCGTACCGCGACCCACGGAATGAGGGCCAAAGCGGCTACGAAGGCGTTGGGATGAACGAATATAGTCAGCCCGACAATTGCCCCGGCGGTAAGCGCTCCCGATCCGGGGTTTGCCTTCTTTCCGGACGGGGCCCCAAGGATCGGACCCGACTCCACCTGTTGCCCCGGCGGCCGCAGCAGGGACCAGAGCGCCCCGGCCATGGCGAGGAGCACGAACACTTCTTGCCTGCCAAAGTGGCTGCTGTAGAAGAACTGCACATCCAACGCGAACGCCCCGGCGACGGCGCAGGCGATGAGAACGCTACCTGTCATTCGCCGCAGCGCAGCGGCGATGAGCACAACCGTACCGAGCCCAGCCAGGAGCGAGGGGACTCGTGCCGCCACAATGTCCCAACGGAAGAGGACAAAGGGAGCCTGCAGAAGATGAAACAGGGTTTTTAGAGCGTGAGGATGCCGCGGGGTGAGACGAAAAAACTCCTCCCTAGCGTCCGGGCGCCCCGCCAACGCCATGGTACGACTCAGGGAGGCGAGCCACGCCTCATCGGAGTGAACAAAGGGGAACCAAGGAAGGGACCAGATATGGAGGAAGAGGTACGCCGCCGTCAGGAGGCCCGCAATCAGGAAGGGCGGGTGGAGGAGCGCACCCGGGAGTGACAAAAAAGGCTCCCGACGCCGGGGCGTCGGGAGCACATTCTTACTCAAGATCCAACGTTAACCGGAGACAACCGGAAAGCCGTTATTGCTCCATCCCCGCGGGTCGGTCCGGGGAGTGCCCATGCCGTAGAGCAGAGACACCGCGTCGTAACCGAGAAGTCGGAGAAGGGCGATGCCTTGGTTGGCAGTCTGACCACTGTAGCAGTAGACAATCAGCTTCTTATCGGTGGGAAGCATGCCCATCGCGTCGCTCATGCCTGCACCGAAGGGGAAGTTGACGGCGCCCTCGATGTGGCCTTCGGCGAAGTCGTCGGGGCGTCGCATTGAGACGAATTGAACCGACTCGTCTCCGGCGTCGAGAATCGCCTTGGCGTTCTCCTCGGAGACCATGTTATTAGCGAAGGGCGTTCCACCGGCTTCGGAGAGCTCCTCGTAGTAGGTCTGGATCGTGCTCAGAACCTCGTCGGAAACACCGTTCTCGTATGAGGTGTCGATCTCGGTGGCGTCGGT
>CAYZHV010000004.1:0-27091 GCA_964478055.1 uncultured Spirochaetaceae bacterium
TGATATCGTTGTAGACCGAATCATCCAAACTTGATCCTCCTTTTCGGGGGGATCGCTCGACGCTTCGTGTTTTCCCCATTCCCTACTCACTCGCCCAGGGTGAAGTGGATTCACGGATCGTTGTGGGGTCGATGGTGTCAGGAATCGCCATTAATGAGGGTAGCCGCGGCGCGAAGGGCGACCCGCCGATCCTCCACCTTGTGCACCTTTTCTCCAAAGATTGATAGCTTCTCGAGCCGCTTGATGGACTCTTCCGAAGCGCCGGCGATGTACACTTCGGACTCTTTTCTCCGGGCATCGTAGACAATGTTCTCCAGGGCGAGGGCGACGGTGGTGCTGAGCATGGACGCTTCGGCAAGGTCGAGGATGAGAACTTCTACCCCCTCCTCCATGGCGGCGCTCTCCCGGCTTATCGCCTGGGCGACGCCAAAGATCATGGGTCCGCTTAGGTGAAAGAGGACAATTCTACCGTTCCCGGCCTCCAGGAGACGGCGCTCGTCCTCGTCTATGACGACCGGGTCACCGCTCGGATCGATGGTCTTTACTTTGGTGGAGGCTGCCTTTGAGAGGCGTTCGATGGTGAGTATGTTCGCCACGAAGACACCGACCCCTACCGCGACTATGAGGTCCACGAGCACCGTCAGAAAAAGAACGGCGTACATTATTACTGTGGAGCTCTTGGAGATGCGGTGTGCCCGTCCGAGAAAGCTCCAGTCGAGGATGTCGATGCCGACCTTTACGGTGATTGCGGCGAGCACAGCCATTGGCACGGCCTGCAGAAGGGGCGCGACGGCGAGTACGACCGCCAGGAGGATTCCGGAACGCACGAGGGCTGCAAAGGGGCTCCGGGCTCCTGACTGGATGTTTACCACGGTCCCCATGGTCGCCCCCGCACCGGGAAGGCCTCCGAGAAGCCCGGAGAAGAGGTTCCCGAGGCCTTGCCCGAAGAGCTCTCGGTCGGAATCGTGATGTTCCCTGGTGAGACTGTCCGCAATCATGGCGGTCAGAAGTGAGTCGATGCAGCCGAGGAGTCCCAGAATCACTCCATCGAGGATGATCTGTGTTGCCAACTCGCCGGTGAATCGTGGCAGAACCAGTTTGGGAAGCCCCATGGGAATAGTGCCGATCGTCTGAACAGCGTCGCTTCCGAGCAAGAAAGAAGCAACAAGAGTACCCAATACAAGGGCCAGGAGCTGGGGAGGAGCGAATCTCCGTAGCCGGGCGGGTAAACCGAATAGCAGGAGCAGAGCCAAAGCCGCGAGTAGGATCTCCTCCCACCGCGCTTGCTCAAGTATGTGTGGAATCGCGAGCAGGGTCTGTAGCGCGCCACCTGCTACTCGCTCAGCGCCAAGGAGCGGACCTACCTGGGTCAGGACGAGAAGTACGCCGATTCCGGACATGAATCCGGATATAACGCTGTAGGGCATTAGCGTGATGTAGCGGCCTAGCTTGAGGAGGCCGAAGGCGATCTGAAAGAGTCCCGCGACCATCACTACCGTGAAAGCCATGGCCAACCCAGACTCAGGGTGTTGCGCCACGAGGCGCGTCACCACGGCGGTCATGAGGACCGTCATCGGTCCCGTTGGCTCCGAGATGAGGGTGCTCGTCCCGCCAAAGATCGCCGCGAAGAGGCCCACGATAATCGCGCCATACAGCCCGGCCTGGGCTCCCGCGCCGGAGGCAACGCCGAAGGCGAGGGCCATCGGCAGCGAGACGATGGCCGTCGTTACTCCGCCATAGAGGTCGTACCTGAGATTTCTAGGTCGGATTCGGTGCACCAGTTGTTGCAGGCTGCTGCCCATAGTCGCCCCCGGGTAATGGTTTACCAGATACCAATACCGAAACTCGGCAATGCTGAAAAGCCACGCTGTGGGCATTCATTCTATTGTTAAGCAACAGAGGTAGCAATAATTCCGCTTTTATCGATAATAAAGTATTGACAATCACAAAAATTAGTGTAGTATTTCTCTCAGCATGTGCCTGGCGCTGCTTCCAGGCAAAATCCCCACACTCCTAGAGGAGGCTACTGAAATGCGCAAAACTGCTTTGCTGCTTATCGCGGCAGTTGTTTCATTTGCAATCATCGGATGCGGCGGCGAAGAGCCGGTCGCTCCCACTGGATACGCTCCGAATCAGAGCGTAGAGGCCTACGCCTATGTACACGGCGGCTACATCGGAAAGGCGGAAGCCACCACCGACGCCGAAGGCGCCCTTTCCGTGAATATAGATGAGGCGTTCTTCCCTCACCATCTCGCCATTGTTGACATCGAGTCCGACGAGTGGAACGAGGACAACACGGTTACCTACGTCATTCGTGGCGATACGGTCTATGTAGCACGCTACGTCTCCTACGGTGGCACCAACTACGTTGGCAACACCGTGGGTTCCGCGTTGGTCTACGTTGAGGCGGACGAAGACGGCAATCCAGCCGGCAATAGTCCCCTCGAAAAGACGATCGTTCGCAACGAGGCAAACATGCAGACCTGGTTTGACTCCATTGCCGACGGTAGCTTCGCGATCTTTACTGAGTTTGGCGGAGAAGCGATGCCGATTACCACAACCTCCTATGGGAGCCTCTACAAGGAAGGCTCTTCCTACTGGGACTTCGGTATCGGCTGGCAGGGAAACATCGACGCGATCGAGGATGCCGCGGTGCAGTACGGCGTTGGCTACAGCCTCGACGAGATGACTCGCGGGGACGACAACATGTGGAGCCTCGCCGATGCTACCACCGGCGCGACCGCCTCGGACTTCAAGGACTACTTCAGCCTCATTCAGCTCGCCACTGCGCGCCTCGAGATGCAGTAAGTTTCTTCACTACCCAAAATCACAGAAGACGCCGCCCGGTCCAATTGGCCGGGCGGCTCTTTTTATGCAACTGGTGTCTCAGTAAATGTTCATACAAATAAGAACTTTTCCTTGACAAATACCCGGCATTGTCCCAGAATAAGTACCATTGAAACTGCATTAAGTTGGAACAAATTCAACAAGGAGGTCCTATGCGACGCATAGCGATTGTGGCGCTCATGGCAGCGCTGGTGGCGGCGGCAGCTTTTGCCGGCGGGCAGGAAGAGGTTCAGGTTCCCGACTCCTTCGAGGGGATGGAACTCTCGATTATCACCTTTACCGGTGAGTTCAACGATCAGGGTATTGTTGAGGACTTTGAAGAGCGAACCGGGGCGAACGTGAACATGCAGGTTGTCCCCTTGGCGGACTACGAAGCAAAGATTCGTCCACTTCTCGCGACGGGGCAGGGAGTGCCGGACATCTTCGTTGGCGAAGCGGCTTATGTTCGTCAGTTTGTGGATGCCGGCTACTGGACCAACCTGAGTCAGGAGCCCTTCAACGCGGACACGAGCGACATGTTTGACTACGCCGTGGAGATGGGTACTAACTCGGACGGAGAGGTCGTTGCCCTGACTTGGCAGACGACACCGGGTGGCTGGTTCTATCGACGGAGTATTGCCCGGGAGTATTTTGGTACCGACGATCCTGAGGAAATTGGCGAGATCTTCTCGAGCTGGGACAGTGTTCTCGAGGCGGCTGAGACATTGGAGCAGGAGAGCAACGGCGAGGTCAAGTTTTTCGCGGGAGTCGGGGAAACTCAGTTTCGCGTCTTCTACACCGCGAGAACCGAGCCGTGGATAAACGAGAACGACGAGTTCAACGTGGATCCCCAGATCCAGCAGTACATGCGGGTGGCGAAGGAGATTCGCGAGAATGGCTACGACGCCAAGCTCGATGACTGGTCCGGACCGTGGTTCGAGGCGATGAACACTCCTCCGGAGGACGCGAATGTCTTTGTCTACGGTTTTCCGACCTGGGGTCTCCAGTTTGTCCTCAATGGACAGGAACAGAGCAAAGGCGACTGGGGCCTTGCGGCGGCGCCGGCTCCTTTCACCTGGGGTGGTACCTGGCTCGGCATCTACCAGGATAGCGAGAACAAGGCCCTCGCCTGGGAGTTCATAGAGATGCTCACGCAGGATGAGGAGTGGATGGAAGCGTATGCCAGAAAGGCAACTGAGTTCATGTCCGACAAATCCGTTATGAATGAGGTGCGACAGGGTTTCGAGTCCGAAGTACTGGCTGGTCAGAACCCCTTCGACTTCTTCTACGAGCAGGTTCAGTTTGTGGATGCTACGGCCATCCAGGGTTATGACTATCAGATCAACCAGATTCTGATGCAGGTCATGAGGGAGTATCTGGCGGACCAGCTCACCTTTGACGAAGCTGTAGATGCCCTCGGGAGACGGGTCAAAGAAGCGTACCCCCGGGTTAGCGTGGACTAAACTATAGACAGATTCTCTACCATGGCGCTCCCGTGAATCCTAGATTCACGGGAGGTCGTGGGCCTACAGGAGGCCCCCTATGACCACGGATCGGTATGGTCGCTTCGGGTACTACTTCGTCTTGCCGTTTTTTGTGACCTTCGCGTTGTTCTGGTTGTACCCAATACTCAGTACCTTCGTTACGAGTCTGACTGACGAGGATTTTACCCGAATGGGGCGGGACTTCGTTGGCCTGTCGAATTACATCAGCGAGCTCACCCAGATCGGATTCTGGCGATCGTTTCTCAACACCTGGATTATCTGGCTCCCCAATATCATTCTCCAGATGACCACCGCGCTCTTTCTGGCAGTCGTTCTCACCAATAGCCAGCTTCGGCTACGGGGAGTCGGCGCGTTTCGGGCGATATTCTTCTTTCCCAACCTCGTAACCGTCGCCTCCATTGCCATCCTCGCCTACGCGGTCTTGGACTGGCAGTCCGGCGTACTAAACCAGATTGTTTTCGGTACCGGTCCCGCCGCAAAGGAGAGTTACATCTTCTGGCTCAATGATCCGATCGCCACGAGGATCATTGTTGCGCTCATTCAAACCTGGATGTGGTTTGGCTACACCATGATTCTCTTTATGGCTGGTATTCAGGCGATTCCTGTATCTCTCTTCGAGGCATCCATAGTCGATGGCGCCTCGAGCTGGACAATGTTTCGCTCGATTACCCTTCCGCTGTTGAAGCCGGTAATGATCTACGTCGTGATTACTTCTCTCATCGGCGGAATGAACATTTTCGATTTGCCTTGGATCCTGACGAGGGGTACCGGCGGTCCGAACCAGAGTCTCAATACAGTGGTCGTCTATCTTTACAACCGGGCGTTCAGGTTCTATCAGCTCGGGTCCGGCGCCGCAGTCTCCTACTTGCTGCTCTTCTTTACCGCCATTTTCGCGACCCTGTATCTCCGATTCATCCGTTTCGGAAAGGAGGAGGCGTAATGATTATGACAAAGGCTCGGCGCGGACTGCTCTATCTCGTGCTGCTTGCGATAGCCCTCGCATGTATACTGCCCTTCTACGTAATGCTCGTGAACGCGACGCGGACGAACCAGGACATAAACCGGGGACCAACGCTGCTTCCTGGCACTGCCCTGGAGGAGAACTGGAACAACCTTCTCTATGGACAGGTCGATCCCGACACCAACCTTAGGTCCGGGGGAGTGAACATCCCCAGGGGGTTCGTGAACTCCCTTATCGTCGCCTTGAGCGCCACGGTTCTCGCCGGCTACTTTTCGGCGCTTACAGCCTACGGCTTTGCGATGTACAAGTTCCGCGGGAGGGGGCTGCTCTTTGCCCTTCTCCTGAGCGTGATCATGTTGCCGCCAACGATTATGCTCGTTGGTCTCTTTAAGCTCATGATCAACATCGGTCTTTACAACACGCGCTGGGCACTCATACTGCCGGCGATTGCGAGTCCCTACGTGGTCTTCTTCCTGCGGCAGTACGCCAGCAGCGTGGTAAATCGAAGCCTCCTGGAGGCGGCGCGGATCGACGGCGCTGGGGAGTTCCAGATATTCAACCGGATCGCTCTACCCCTCATGGCACCGGGGGTGGCGACGATGTCGATTTTCACTTTCCTATTTCACTGGAACAATTACCTCGTGCCATTGACGTTGTTGAACAGTCAGGAGAAGTACACGCTTCCGTTGCTGATTCAACAGTTGAACACGACGACCTATCAGCGCGATTTCGGCGCGATGTACCTCGGGATCGCCCTGAGCGTTGTCCCGATAATCATCGCCTTCGCCTTTCTCTCCCGGTATCTGATAAGTGGCATCACCTTTGGCGCGGTCAAAGAATGACACTCTGAGCCGGCAATTGTAGGCACTCTTTGCAAGCGGCCCGGTACCTCCGGGCCCTTGCGCCATCGTTTCTGAATGGATCTCTCTTCTCCCAGGATCGAGCCAGTCGGGAAACGTCTGTGCCCGGGAGGGAGAGTAGTATCAAGGCTACCAGAGAGTTCTGGTTGAGAGCTTTTAGCCATGAGCAGCACCCGAAACACCTACGTAAACACCCAGCGGCTGTATACTGATGATTCCCCTCCAATGGGACGCTTCGTCGTCGAAGAAGGGTCTCCGTTCTACGAGATTTCCGGCTACGGGCGAATGAAGCCCTTTCTCATGACTGTTGTGAGCCCCGCGAACCACTGGATGTATCTTTCCAGCACTGGTGGGCTCACCTGTGGCCGCCAGGATCCGGATCACGCCATCTTTCCCTACTACACGGACGACAAGATACACGACTCTATAGCCACAACCGGCCCATTCTCGGCGATCAGGGTTCTCGAAAGGGAAGGAGACCAGCTCTGGATTCCCTTCTCGGACCGGTACGGCGCTCTCTACAACGTTGACCGCAGGCTTCTGAAGAGTAGCTACGGGGAGCAGATCATTTTCGAAGAGCGGAACAAGAGCCTGGGGCTTACCTTTCGCTACCGCTGGCAGTTCTCCCGAAGCTACGGCTTCTTGAGAAGCGCGGAGCTCTGGAACAAAGGAGACCGAACGGTTTCTCTAGAGATCCTCGACGGTCTGCGAAACCTTCTTCCCGCGGGAGTCGACCGATCGACCCAGGAGCGGGCGAGTACCCTCGTGGACGCCTACAAGCTCTCCGAGCTTTCCAGGGAGACCGGCTTGGGCCTTTTTTCCATGTCCTCCATCATCACCGATCGGGCGGAGCCGAGCGAGGCGCTGGAGGCGACAACTGTCTGGCATTACGGCCTCCCCGATCCCGAGGTGCTGCTGTCGGAGGAGCAGGTTGAAGGATTTGTCCGCCGGGGAGAGCCGCCGGTCTCAGAGAAGACTGTTCGGGGCCGTCGCGGGGCGTACTTTGTTTCCGCGGGAGTCGAGCTGAGAGCGGGGAAGGCTCACTCCTGGAAGTTTGTGGTGGACACCGCCAGCGACACCGCCTCGGTAACGAACCTGGAGGATGATCTGCGCACCAGGGGAGCCGGTGAGCTGATTAGGGAGGTGGAGAAGGAGGTGGCCGAAGGACGGGAGGAGTTGATCTCCCTGGTGGCAAGGGCCGACGGCCTCCAGAGCACCGCGGACGTACCGGTTTCCCATCGGCACTACTCCAACGTGCTCTTCAACATAATGCGGGGCGGGATCCCTGCGGAGGGATATCTTGTCAACAGCGAGGATCTGCGGCTCCTTATTCGCGGCTGGAATGCCCCCCTTCTCCAGTCTGCGGCTAGGTTCATTGAGGAACTCCCCCGAGAGCTTTCGTACCAGGATCTCCTGACTGAGGCAGAAAGGCAAGGAAACCCCGACCTCCGTCGTATCGTGCAGGAGTACTTGCCTTTCTCCTTTAGCCGGCGCCACGGAGACCCGAGTCGTCCCTGGAACCGCTTTTCCATCGAGTTGGAGAAGCGCGACGGCGAAAGGAGCCTCTCCTGGCAGGGGAACTGGAGAGACATATTTCAGAATTGGGAGGCCCTTGCCCTCTCCTTTCCCCGGTACCTGGGCAGTATGATTACCAAGTTTCTCAACGCCACCACCGCCGATGGATACAACCCGTATCGCATCTCCCGGGAAGGAATAGACTGGGAGACTTTTGACCCCACGGACCCGTGGTCCAATATCGGCTACTGGGGGGACCATCAGATCGTATATCTCTTCCGGCTCCTGGAGCTCTACCGCCGGTACGAGCCGGGCAAACTTAAGGAGCTCCTGGAGAGGCGGGACTACGTTTTTGCGGACGTTCCCTACCGCATTCGCCCCTTCGAGCAGATCCTGGAGAATCCCCAGGAGACCGTGGACTATGACGACCAGCGGTCTCGGGAGATCCAAGGGCGGGTGGAACGGCTCGGAGCTGACGGTAAACTCTATCACCGGAACGAGGAGATCTACCGGGTAACTCTGGCGGAAAAACTACTCGTTCCCGTTCTCGCCAAACTGTCGAACCTGGTTCCCGACGGCGGCATCTGGATGAACACCCAGCGGCCGGAGTGGAACGACGCAAACAACGCCCTCGCGGGCTGGGGCCTCTCGATGGTAACCCTCGCCTACCTCCGTCGGTTTATCGACTTCCTTCTCGAGCTGTTTCCGGAGGAAGAGGAGGCAGAGCTGGACCTCACCGCGGCTGTTGCAGAGATGTGCGAGGCTATGGTGGCACTCCTCGGTGAGTACGAGGGGCGCGGAGAGTTCGACCCGGAGGAACGGTTCCGTTTCGTGAAACGGGCGGGCGAGATAGGAAGTTTCTACCGAACCCAGGTATATCAGGGTGCCTTTGGTGGGAAGCAGAGGAGCCTGTCCGTCGCGTCAATTCGACACCTCTTGTCCCGGGCAAAGGAGCTTCTTGACCGGAGCATCCGCAACAACCGTCGAGCGGACGGACTATACCACTCCTACAACATACTGGAGGTCCAGGGAACTGGGATCTCCCTCGGCCGTCTCAGCGAAATGCTCGAGGGGCAGGTGGCGGTGCTTTCCTCGGGGCTACTCTCCCCGGGGGAGGCGGGAGCACTTCTCGGTGAACTGCGCGGCAGCGCCCTTTACCGCTCCGACGTGGACAGTTACATCCTCTATCCGAACCGGGAGGTTCCATCCTTCCTCGAGAAGAACACGCTGCCGGATGAGATTCGGACCTCTGACGCTGTCATTGAGAAGGAGGCGGCGAGGCGTGACGGACGGATTCTCCGGCGCGACTACCGCGGAGGAATCCACTTCAACCCGGCTTTTCGAAACGCCCGGGATTTGGAGGCTGCGATTGACCGAGTAGGCAGGCACGATGGCGAGCGCCCCCTCTCGTCGGAGGAGCGGCAGGCGCTACTTACGGCCTACGAGACCACTTTTGGTCATCGCGCGTTCACCGGGAGGTCCGGGACTTTCTTCAAGTACGAAGGACTCGGCTCGGTCTACTGGCACATGGTCTCCAAGCTTGCAGTCGCCGCCCAGGAGAACTACCAGGATGCGGTATTTTGTGGCGACCACGAAGCGTCCGAGGAGCTTGCACTGCGGTACCAGGAGATCAAGGAGGGCCTCGGCGTGCACAGAACCCCGAAGGCCCACGGGGCGATTCCCACCGAAGCGTACTCCCACACTCCGAGCTTTGCCGGGGCGCAACAGCCAGGGATGACCGGTCAGGTTAAGGAAGATATCATTACCCGCTTCGGCGAGCTAGGGGTGGAAGTCTCATCTGGTAGATTCTCCTTCCGGCCACGACTGCTCAGAGGGGTGGAATTTCTCGACGGGGAGAGCATTCTCCGCTATCTCGACCTTTCTGGTCAGTGGCGGGAGCTCGAACTGCCGCCGGGCTCCCTGGGGTTTACTGTTTGTCAGGTCCCAGTGGTCTACACCCTCGCCGAGGGGGGGGCGCTGCGTACCGAGTACGCCGACGGTCGCACCGACACGGCGAGCTCCCGACAGCTTTCGGAGAAAGACTCCCGGGCGATCTTTGACCGCCAGGGGCTGATAGCACGGATCGATGTCGAGGTGACGAGAGAGGAACTGCGGTAGCAAAGGGTGGATGGTGCTTATCGAGGGGCAGCGGCGACGCTGCCCCGCTTAACCAGGGGCGGACGGAGGGTGACCCCATACCGGGAACGCTCAGGATAGGGGCCGAGCTGGCTGAGCATCATTTCGGCGGCGAGTTTGCCCATGAGTTCCTTCGGATGGTTGAAGGTCGTCAGACCCGGGTAGGATCGTTCCGCCTCGGGAATGTTGTCTACGGCCAGGACCGAGAGCTCTTCTGGAACGCGAATCCCCTCTTCCCGGAAGAAGTCATACGCCTGGAGGGCGATTTGGTCGTTGAAGTAGAAGATAGCGGTCGGCGGGTCCGGAAGCTCCAGGAGCTCTCGGGTGAACCACGCGCCGGGAATGAGCGCTTCATCATCCTGATTGTAGGGTCGGAAGAGCTCTTCCCTCGGGGCGACTCCCTGGGCTTCCAACTCGTCTCGAAGTCCCTGCATTCTCAAATGGCCGGCCTTTGGATCGGTCTTGTAGACGCACGCGATTCGCCGATGGCCGAACTCGAGAAGGTGCCGGCCTGTCTCTCGGCCGATCCAGTAGTCGTCGACGGTTATGTAGGAGCCCCTGAGGCCGGAAACGACACAGTTGGTGGTCAGCACCGGGACACCGGAGCGGTTGAGGAGTTGAACGAACTCGCTCTCCTCGGTCAGGCGGGAACTGATCATGGGCTCCGTGATGATGCCCGCAACACCTTGAGCGAGCATCCGGCGCGCGGATTCTCGCTCCTTTTCCGGGTCGTAGTTGCCGTTGGCGAGAATCATGGAGTACCCGCCATGGAAGAGGCCCTCTTCGAGGCCGTGGATCATTTCGGGGTAGATGGTGTAGATGAGAGAGCTGTTTATGAAGCCAATCGCCTTGGTGCCGGGGGTCTCCTCCCGCTCGCCGTGGAAAATGGTGCCCCGGCCCCGGGTTCGCTCGATGCGGTACCGTTCCGAGAGTAGATCCAGGGCGTGACGGATTGTGTTGCGGCTCACGTCGAGTCGCTTGGACAGCTCGACCTCCCCGGGCAGGGCGTCCCCTTCTTTGATTTCACCCTGCCGGATGAGTTGTTCAATGAAGTCTCGAGCTTCTTGGTGCTTCGGGGCCATGCGGTGAGTATAGACGATGGAACAACTTTGTACAATTGTCTGAACATATCAGGAGCGTGTTATGGCGGCTAAGAGTGAAGAAACAGATCCTTTCCGAAACCCAAGCCTCCCGGTAGGAGAACGGGTGGAGGATCTTCTCTCCCGACTCACACTGGAGGAGAAGTTGGGGCAAATGTCCTTTGAGGCCCCGGCGATCCCTCGGCTGGGAATCCCCGCTTACAACTGGTGGAACGAGGCGCTCCACGGCGTGGCGAGGGCGGGACTGGCGACGGTCTTTCCTCAGGCGATCGGTATGGCTGCGACCTTTGATCCTGAGCTGGTCGAGCGGCTGGGAGAGGCGACAAGCATCGAGGGCCGAGCCAAGTTCAACGCGGTTTTCGACAGCCACGGCGAAACCACCCAGTATCAGGGCGTTACGTTTTGGACCCCGAACATCAATATCTTTCGGGATCCGCGCTGGGGACGGGGGCAGGAGACCTACGGTGAGGATCCCTTTCTCACGGGGTGTCTCGGATCAGCCTTTGTCCGTGGGCTCCAAGGGTGCGGATGGAAGGGTAACGATTCCTCTACGCCTCGGAGCGCGGCGTGTGCCAAGCATTTTGCGGTTCACAGCGGGCCTGAAGCGCTCCGTCACGGTTTTGACGCCCGTGTCTCGAAGAGGGATCTCTTCGAGACTTACCTCCCCGCCTTCGAGGAGCTCGTTGACGCCGGCGTCGAGGCGGTTATGGGGGCGTACAACCGACTGGAAGGGGAGCCGTGCTGCGGACACAGCTACCTGCTCACGGATCTACTGAGAGAACGGTGGGGATTCGAGGGGCACGTGGTGTCAGATTGCTGGGCGATCCGGGACTTCCACACCAGCCACAATGTGACCCGGGGACCAACGGAGTCAGCGGCCCTGGCGATCAACAGCGGCTGTGATCTCAACTGCGGTAACACCTTCGACTACGCCCGGGATGCTGTCTCACGAGGGCTCATCACGACCGATCGTATCGACCAGGCTGTGCGCCGGCTCCTCGAGACCCGGGTCGCTCTGGGACTCCTCGATCCGCCGGAAGCCCGCCCCTACAGGGAGCTCACGCCTGACGCCGTTCCCTGGGCGGAGCATGCGGAGCTTGCGGGGGAAGCGGCAGAGCGTTCATTCGTTCTTCTCCAGAACCGGAACCAACTGCTTCCGTTGCAGAGGGAGAGTCTTCGTTCGATCTACGTCACCGGACCCTACGCGGCGGAGGCGGATGTCCTACTGGGGAACTACTACGGTATCGGAACCCGCCTGCACACCTTTCTCGAAGGCATAAGCACTAAAGCGGGACACTCCATCAAGGTTGAGTACCGGCCCGGATGCCTTCCGGACCGTCCCAATGAGAACGAGGTGCAGTGGGCGATCGGGGAGGCTGCTGAGTCGGATGTGACCATCGCGATCCTCGGAAACCATCCATTCTTCGAAGGGGAGGAAGGGGATGCCATCGCTTCCGGGAGCATGGGAGATCGCAGCTCTTTGGAAATGCCCGAGCATCAGCGCCAGTTCCTCAAAGAGCTGCGGAGTCGATGTGCGCGACTCGTACTGGTCGTGACTGGAGGGTCGATCTTTGCCATGGAGGAGATCGTCGAACTTGCCGACGCGATCCTGTTGGTCTGGTACCCCGGGCAGGCCGGGGGCGTCGCCCTGGGTCGGGTGCTCTTCGGGGAGGCCGAGCCCGGCGGAAAACTGCCTCTTAGCATTCCCTACCGTACCGATGATCTGCCGGCCTTCGAGGAATACTCGATGTCCAACCGGACCTATCGATTCTCGGAGCGGCATATGTATCCCTTCGGCTTTGGCCTCCGCTACGGCGCCGTATCTCTCCATGATGCGCACCTGGAGTGCCTGCCGGCGGAGGGCGAGACGCTTCCCCGCCTCGCGGGTCCCGGGGCGAGCAATTCGCACAGTGAGGATCGGGAAGAGACGGCCACACTGCTCCTTCCGCCCTCCTGGTTCGATTATCGTGGCGGCGCGGCGCGGCGCTCTGGGGAGCTTCCCGCCTTTCTGAGGGACCCGGACACCTTGCGCCTCGTCTTTACCGCGGAGAACCAGGGGCGGAGAGCGGTGACCGAGACCTTTCAGCTCTACGCCCGGTACCCCGAGGTTGCCGGAGCTCCCCGCTCTCAGCTCTGCGGTTTCCAACTGGCGACGATACCCGGGCAGGCGCGGCAGGAGGTGGGGGTGGATATATCCATCAAGACATTAATGCTCGTTGACGAGGAGGGAATACGGTATCTCCCGGAAGGAACTCTGGAGCTTTACCTTGGCACGAGCAGTCCCGGAGGTGAGGCCCTGGGTGCGGCGACACCGGAGGTGCTGCAGCTCCGCCTCGGGCGATGAGGAACCGCGCAGGTTTGCCTATTCCGGCTTCTGGTAGTGAAAGCCCCAACCGATTCCGAACTTGTCTATCAGGCTCCCGTAGACCGCTCCCCAGAACTGTTCCGCCACGGGCATCGTAACTGTGGCGCCTTCGGATAGAGCGTTGAAAACGCGCGAGACGTCCTCTTTCGCATCAACGTCGATGTGGACTGTCACGTTGTCGCCAACCTTCACTTTGCCACCTTCGAACATGTCGGAGAGATAGAGCGTCTGCTTGTCGCCAAGCTTCAACTCGGCGTGCATGATTTTCTGTTTCCAGGAGTCGCTGATCGGCATCTCCTCGGAAGGGGGCATCTCTCCGAACCGCATGATCGAGATTTCTCCGCCCAGGGCGCTCCTGTAGAATTCGATGGCTTCTTGACAATTGCCGTTGAAGACAAGATACGGTACCGTCGTCACTTCCTGTGTTCCTCCCGGTAAGAAGTATATGCGTATACATTACTCCCGTTCTCAAGAATCCGCAAATGGAAGGCTCCTGTGGCCGCAAAGATAGATAGCTTATGTATTGGCCCGATTTTCGCTGAGGGGGTGGGAATAAATGGTTAGACCTTTTAACTTGCATACCTTTTGAACTGGGTGTACCATGATTTCATGGAACACTACCAAATCGCTATGATCCCCGGTGACGGGGTCGGTCCGGAAATCAGCAAAGAGGCGGAAAAGGTCCTTAACGCGGTTGGAGAGAAATTCTCTCTCAAATTCAAGTTGGATTGGTACGACTGGAGCTGTGACAACTACCTCGAAAAGGGCGAGATGATGCCTGAGAATGCCCTCGAGACGCTCAAGCAGTACCACAACATCTTTCTTGGGTGTATCGGCGATGCCAACAAGGTACCTGATCATGTTTCGCTGACCATGCTGCTCACGATCCGCAAAGGTTTTGACCAGTACGTCAATCTTAGACCTATTTCGATCTTTCCGGGAGTTCATACACCGGTGAAAGGCGTGACCCCGGAGACCCTGGACATGGTGGTCGTCCGGGAAAACACCGAGGGAGAGTACTCCGGAGCCGGTGGTTTCTTTAAGTGGGGATGGCCCGAAGGCTTCGCGACTCAGACAGGCTACTTCACTCAGAAAGGGTGCGAGCGAGTCATGCGCTACGCCTTCGATCTTGCTCGGGAGCGGAAGAAGCTCAAAGGGGGCGAGGGCGACGAGGTGGGCATGGTGACCAACTGCACCAAGTCAAACGCCCTGAACTACTCGATGGTTTTCTGGGACTCGGTATACAATCAGGTCGCCAAGGACTACCCGGATATCAAGCAGGACATGGCATTGGTGGACGCGATTACGATGTGGTTCGTCAAAAACCCCCACTACTTCGACGTCGTTGTGGCTTCGAATCTCTTTGGGGATATCATTACCGACCTGGGAGCGATGATCCAGGGTGGTATGGGCTTTGCCGCGGGAGCCAACCTGAACCCGGAAAAGGAGTATCCATCGATGTTTGAGCCGATTCATGGCTCGGCACCGAAATACACCGGTCGGGCGATTGTTAACCCCGTGGCGACCATCGAAAGCGTGCGTATGATGCTGGAACATATGGATGAGAATGAAGCGGCTAATGACATCCATCGTGCCGTAGCACAGGTGCTCGGCTCTGGGGAGTACAAAACCCGGGACATGGGTGGAAGCACCAAGACCCACGAACTGGGCGACGCGATCACAAAGGCGATTCTAGAAGGTTAGATCGCAGCAGCAGACTAGCCTCCAGGCTGGTGACGGAACTACTATCGCGGGGTTTGTCGTCGGACTCCTGGTCACTCCGAGTCCGACGGTGGCCCCGCACTGCTCTCTCTTTTACCGTTCAGACGAATAATTTCAGAAGGCTTGAGGAGATGCTCCTCCATGAGTCGCTGCGCCCGCCCGCTATCCTTCTCTCTGATCGCGTCCAGGATCTGCTTGTGTTGTTGGAGGGCTCTCTGGGGCTCTCCTTCCTGGTTGCGCAGGTGATCCTCTCGCTCGACTTCTAAGAGGTTGCCGCAGAGGCTCACAAACTCCTGCAGAACCTTGTTCGAGGCGGCGTCCGCAAGAACCTCGTGAAAGTAGTTGTCGCATTTGAGCCCTACGCCGCCAGCCTCGATGTTCTCTTCCATCATCCGCACAGCTTTCTCGAGCTCTTCGAGGTGGCTATCGTTCCTTCTCACCGCGGCGAGCCGGGCAACCTCGATCTCCAGGACCAGCCGGGTCTCCAGAAGATCAATGACGAAATCATCGTGCTGCCGCAGACTCTCCGAGAAGGGAGAGACAATGTTGCTGAAGGAGATTTCCTTTATGTAGGTGCCACCCTTTACGCCAACCCGGGACTCCAGGTATCCCATCATCTCCAGAGCCCGAAGCGCTTCGCGTATGGAAGTGCGACTTACCTGCAACTCTTCGGCGAGCTCTCGCTCCGGGGGCAGCTTATCCCCAGGCTTTAGGGTCCCACTGGTGATCAGTTTCTGGATTTGCTTAACGATGCTTTCGTAGAGACGTATTTTTCGGACCGGTTCGAGCATACCCGCATTCGCCGAGGGAGCCTTGTGAGGGGTTTCTCTTGTGTGCTCGGATCGATCGCTGTGCTTGTCACTCATACCCGTACTCCCAGTAATTGAGCTCCGCTGTCGGAGCGGTTAGTTCCCTGGTCTATAGAGTATACCATTTATGCATGTGTTGTTAGCAGTCTCTTCATTTTCTCATAATTCCTCGATGCGGGAAGTAACTGTACGGTAATCCGGGGAGGCGTTATACCTTCGCGCTAGGTGACTGCCGCGCTCTTTGGATTCGCGGGCTTTCGATCGGAGGCGTAGTAGAGGAGCGTGTGGATCACGAGGGTTGTGATTATGATTAGTCCCCCGAGGAGGGTGAGGGAGGGGGGCTTCTCTCCGAGGAAGACCCAGACCCAGAGCGGGCCGAGAATAGACTCCAGGAGAACCAGGATGCCTGTCTGTGAAGCGGGCAGCCGTCCGGAGTAGTTGGCGTGAAGGGTAAAAGCGAGACCGGTCTGGAAGAGACCCAAATAGGCGAAGATCAGCAACTCCCGGGGCGGAACCGCAAGGGACTCAGCAAACAGCGCTGAGACCGCTGCGCTCAGGACTGCTGCTAAAGCGACTGCCGGCAGAAGCGCCACACTGCGTTTCTTCCGGATGACAAGGGTCGCCGCCGCAAAAGCGAGGGCTTTGAGCATGCCGAGCATGTTTCCGGAGAAGCCCCCGCGACTGACCGACGGAACCATGATCAGGCCTATGCCGATGATAACCGCAATCAGCGCCACTATGGTGACTCGGCGCACCGGCTCACCGAGGAGTATCCAACCGAGGACGATAATGAACATTGGTCCTGTCGCCTGGACCAGGAGTGAGTCCGCTACGGTCGTCTTGGTGACGGAGAAGACATAGAATATGAGCGATAGCGCAATGAACACACCGACCCAGATTCCGTTGACGGCGGTCTCCCGAAACCGCGGTAGAAACTCCCTGCCCAGGGCAACACGACTAGCTCCCAGGAGGAAGATAGCCATAAAGAAAGAACGCCAGAAAACCATGGTCCAGGGCCCGCTCTCCACGAGACGCACTCCCAGGGCACCGGTACTCCAGAGCACCGGTGCGAGGGCGGTCAGGAGGAGGGGAATCATCAAGAACCCTTTCCATCCGTTTCGGGATGCTCAGAACCTCGCTGGGCGCGATTGGACTTGATTACCTCAGAGACGGTGAGGATGTGGTCCTCCATAACCTGCTGGGCTTCAGCGCTGTCCTGCTCTCTCACGGCCTCGAGGATGTCGTAGTGCTGATTAAGCGCCCGGCGGGGCTCCTCTTCCCGGGTGCGCAGGTGCTCCTCCCGCTCAACCTCCAGGAGGTCGCCGCACATCCGGACAAACTCCTGCAGCACCTTGTTGCCCGCAGCGTCGGCGAGGACCTTGTGAAACCGGTTGTCCCCGTTCAGACCTGTTCCACCCTCTTCTATCTCCGACTCCATCTGTCCCACTGCCGCTTCGAGATCCCCGAGTTGCGTGGCGCTTCTCCGCTTAGCCGCGAGGCGAGCGACCTCGATTTCTAGGACGAGCCGCACTTCGAGGAGATCCATTATAAAACCATCGTGCTGGAGGAGGGTTTCTGAGAAAGGGGAGACGATGTTACTAAAGCTCACCTCTTTTATGTAGGTACCACCACCGACTCCGACTCGAGATTCGAGATAGCCCATCATCTCTAGGGCGCGCAATGCCTCCCGTATGGAGGTCCTGCTAACTTGGAGTTCGTCGGCCAGTTCCCGTTCCGGGGGGAGTCTCTGTCCCGGCTTGAGGGTGCCGCCCGTTATGAGTCTCTGGATCTGTTTTACTATGCTTTCATACAGACGGATCTTTTTGACAGGCTCTAGCATGTGCTTTTGCTCCTCGGAGCTATCCCGGTCGTCGGACCGATCGCCTGGATGAGACTGATTGTTGGCGTCTGACACCGTGTTCCTCTCTCGTTTCTGGTCTTTCGGGTGATGTTTTAACGTACGGTAGAAAGGTCTTTCCATTTAGGCATGCGTCGACAATCATTGTCAACCTTCCCTCAGCATGCGGGTCTGTCGATATACGGCGAGCATGAACAACACATAGGAGGCCATTCCGGTGACCATGACAAAGCGGTATCCGATCTCCAAGGCGATGATCGTCGCCGCAACGCCCCCGAGGAGGGTTGTAGTGCTGTTAATTCCTATCATCCACGGGTAACGATCTTCGCGACTCTCCTTGAGCATTGTAGGAAAAGGCATGCCCAGGGGAAGGAATACCGGCAGAACCACGGCGACAGTCACGACGAGCTTGGTAACCCTGCCCGCCGATTCGAGTCTTAGGAGAAGGGGCCCGAGAGCAACGGCGGCCACGAGGAGCAGGAGAAGCTCCACGCCTACCAGAGGCAGCAATCGTCGACTCCCGGCGAGCTTTCTCGAGAGAAGGCTGCCGAGACCACTTGCCACCAGTATCGCCGAAAGCACGATAGCAAGGGCCAAGGTCTGATGCTGCCAGAAGACAATGAATTTCTGAAGAAAGGCGATTTCCACGGTGATAAACCCAACCCCGAGAGCGCCAAAGGCGGCAAACCTGAGCAGCCCGGCGCCATCCGGCTGGCTTTCGGATAAGAGTTTCCTTCGGCGCGAGTCGAGCAGGAAGAGGACGATTATGAGTAGAAGAAGCAGGCAAACAGTAAAAACGACAATCCTCATTTCCCTCGGCAGGGAGCCGCTGAGTTGGTAGAAGAATGGGGAGTCGTCGGATATCCAGGAGATGTTCTCCTCCGCCTGCGCCGCGAAACCCGCAAGGCTCATGGAGCCTGCTTCCACGTCGAGAAGGGGGCCATTGAAGCCGAGGCGTTGGGCGTTCTCACTGTTACCAGGGACGAAGTTAGTGCCGGCCTTGGTGTTTATGGCCTCCATGATCCCGAGGTAGGCGGCACGCTCCTCCTGGCCGAAGGGTTCGTTCTTGACGATGAGCGTAGGATTCTGCCGATCTCCCAGGGTCACCACCCTTTTACTGGCTTCCTGGAGAGTTAGTCCTCCGTCTTCAAAAGACTTCAGCGCGTTTGACAGGAGCCGTAGCAGCTCGTTCTCATAGTGGGCAACGACAATGAGCATTCCGCCGGGCTTGAGGGCTCGCCGGTACTCGGTGAACGCGTTGTGGGTGAAAAGGTAGTTCTCGGTAAGGGCGTGATTGCCGAAGTTCCGGACACTCTTGATTATTGGCAGGCCCATGAGCACTAGGTCATACCGTTTGCCGGAGGTGCGCAGGAATGATCTTCCCTCGGTGTTGTGCACTCTAACTCTCGGATGCTGGCTATAGATCCCCCCGGTATAGGCCGACTGTTCACGGACGATCTCTATGAACTCGGGGTTGATCTCCACAGCATCGATAGATTGATAGCCGGCCACCAGGAGTGTCACGACGTCTATGCCACCGCCACTTCCGATTACCACCGCCTCCTCTCGCTGCTCCCGGTCGGTTGCGAGCAGCGGAATTCCGCCCATGTACTGCAGCATCAGGGTCCGAGCGACCTCCCGGGTCACGGTTCCCCCTTCCATTTGCACCATCTTTGTGCCAGCACCACCATCAATGAACATGGTCTTGAATAGCGGGTTATTGGTCTCTACCACATCCACCCGCCCAAAGGCGGACCATCGGCTTTCCGAGATTTTCGCGTCGGTCCCTTCCTCCCGGAGCATTGCTGTCATCTCCTTCTCCCAGGTTCCTAGGGGCATTAGAGATGACTCGAAGGGATAGCTTGCTAAGCCCCCACCGAGAAGCAGGAGCAGAATGGACACCGCCACCGCTCTGATACTCTTGCGGGAGAAGAAATAGAAAACGCCAGTCGTGCTAAGGGCCATGACAGTAACGACAACTGCCAAGGCGTCTACGCCGCCTACTCCGTTGAGCAGGTAGAAGGCGAGAATGGAACCGGTGGCGGCTCCGAGAAGATCTGCTCCGTAGAGGGTGGAAACAGAGATACCTGACTCTTTGAAGATGTGTACCTGCACTGCGCCGAGGCCCATATAGATGACAAAGGTGAGTAGGAGGGAGTAGATCACGTCCGCGGAGCCGCTGTTGCCAAGAAAAAGGAGCAGCAGAAGTATCGGCGGGAGGAGAGGGAGTGAGCCGATAACCGGAAGCCGTGCTCGAGGTGAGAGGTAGTGCATGAGGACCGCCCCCAGTCCGACCCCCGCAATACTGAGAGATACTAGAATATAGACGTAGCTCTGCACAAAGAGAAATGAGAAGAGCCTGGTGAGGCTCACCTCCAGGGCCAGGCCCGAAGCGGTGAGCAAGAAGAGACTGACAATGACGATCCAAGGTCGTTCGGTCGACCGGGACATATATAACCTCCCGAGAGGGGTTGGAGCCGTAGCGCATCATACAACGAGCGAGGAGACTCTGCTCCAAACCGAAAAGCCCTACCCTTTCGGTAATTTTCCTTTGACAGGCTACTGAACTCGTGGTTCAATAGATTAATGGTAATACCAATTAACATTTTACGCTACAGGAGATTTCAATGAGTGACTTTCGAGACGTAACTGGCAAGGTCGCCATCGTGACGGGTGCGGCTCGCGGGATCGGCAAGGGCATCGCCGAGACTCTGGCCATGGAAGGGTGCAAGGTAGTCCTGGCTGATATTCTCGACTTGGTGGAGGAGTCTGCAGCGGAGATCGCTAAGAAGTATCCGAGTTCCGAGGCCTCTGCGGTGAAACTCGACGTTTCTGACGAGCAGGCAGTTAAGGCGCTGGTAGAAGGCACCGTGGCCAAATTCGGCAAGCTGGACATCATGGCGAACAACGCCGGCATGCACATGCACACAGGCAATGTCTGGGAGACTCAAGAGAGTCAAATCGACCGAGTACTGGCAGTTAACTTCAAGGGTATTTTCTTTGGCTGCAAGTACGCCGCCCTGCAAATGATGAAGCAGAAATCCGGAACTATTGCCAACACCGGATCCTTCTTCGGCAAAGTCGGGCATCCCCAGTCGGCTACCTACGGCGCTTCCAAAGGCGCGGTACACACAATGACCCAGTCCCTCGCTCTGGAGCTCGCACCGTACAACGTCAACGTCAACGCCCTCTGCCCGGGCCTTGCAGCTTCCGAAATGCACTGGGGCTTCGTCGAGGCCGATGCCAAGGCCCTTGGGATCACCTTTGATGAGATGAAAGAGAAAGAGCTCGATGAGATCCCGTTGCATCGCTACGGATACGGCAAGGACCTTGCCGGCGCGATCATGTGGCTTGCTACTCCTTCTGGAGAGTATATCACCGGCCAGCTCATCAACGTGAATGGCGGGCTCGACTTTACCTGAGTTTCGAATGAATAACGTCGTGACGGGCAAGAAGAAAAGGATGGATCTGCTTTGAATGTGAAGGCTACGCAACAAAACAGCGCTGGCAGTGACGCGCTAACGGCAACCGACTCGGTTACCACTTCGGCGTTGAGGACGTTCTTCGAGCGTCAGGGGCTGATCGTCGCCTTCGCGGTCGTCGTGGCGTTCTTTAGTATCGCCTCCGACCGTTTCCTGACGTACACCAACATCATGCTGGTGCTGCGTCAGGTTTCGGTCCTCGGAACGATTGCGATCGGCATGACCCTCGTGATCGTGGCTGGCAACTTTGACCTCTCCGTCGGATCGTTGACCTCCCTCACTGCGGTGGTTGCGATCTCGATGCACGACGTCGTTGGGCCGATTCCGGCGATGCTAATTACTCTCCTTGTGGGGCTCGCCTCCGGCGCGGTGGCGGGCATTCTGGTCGGCAAACTAAGGCTAAACTCACTGATCATTACGCTCGGGTTCCTCGCGGGCCTGCAAGCGGTGACGTTGATCTACACCGGAGGCCGATACAGTAGGATCGTTGCTCCCGAGGAGGCGTGGTTCGGCTTCATCGGCCGAGGATTTGTCCTCGGTGTACCGATGCCGGTCATTATTCTGGGCGTCCTCATCCTGATCTTTACGATCATCCTCACAAGGACGGTATTTGGAAGGGCTGTGATCGCGGTGGGAGGTAATCCCGTTGCAAGTCGGTTCTCCGGGATCCGGGACGGAAACATCATCATGTCCACCTTTATCATCTCCGGCGGTCTTACCGCCATTGCGGGGATAATGCTCGGTTCCCGGCTCATGGCAGCACAGAACTATCTCGGTCAGGGGTATGAGTTCGAGGTAATCGCCGGTGTCATTCTTGGTGGGACCAGTCTTCAAGGTGGTGAGGGCAACATTTTCAAGGCGTTCATTGGAATCCTGATTATCGGGATACTACGCAACGGCTTCCTTCTCCTTGGTCTGCCCTACTACTTCCAGTGGGTTGCTCAGTGGGTGATCGTCGTCGGCGTGGTTTGGCTGGACGTTGCGTCCAAAAGAGGGAAGCTGCTGGTATGAAGCGTGTACTGACTGTTTTTCGCCGACAACCGATCTGGGCAATTCTACTGGGAATCGTGGTGATAACCAGCGTGATTCGTCCCGATTTTCTCGCGATCGGCAACCTGCTGAACATCCTGCTGCAATCGTCGGTAAACGGCATGCTTGCGATCGGTATGACGTTCCTCATGATCAACGGCTACTTCGATCTCTCCGTTGGAACGGTAATGGGCTTTACGGCCGCCCTTGCGATCGGCCTGCAGCCTCTCTCGATTCCGGTAGCGATAATTATCGCGATCGTCGCTGGCGCCGGTATCGGCGCCATCAACGGCTTTTTCGTTGCCAAAGCAAAGATCAACGCCTTCGTGGTAACCCTCGGCTCCTTCATAGGTGTTCGCGGACTGATCTACATCTACACCGGAGAGAACGCCCTTGTGGGCCAGAACTACGAGTTCTACAGCTTTGGTGCGAGCCGAATCCTCGGCGTACCGACGTTGTTTCTCATTATGCTGGCCTTCGCCCTCATTGGTAACTTCGCCCTGCGGCGGACCGCCCATGGGCGACGAACCTATGCGATCGGCGGAAACGTAGAAGCGGCGGAAAACGCTGGTATTCCGGTAGATCGCACGATCTTCCTCAACTTCATGCTCTGCGGAATGACCGCGGCCATCGGTGGTGTGCTTCTTGCCTCGCGGCTCAACGCCGCAACCCCCGGGCTCGGATGGCCCGATACCAACCTGATGACGATAGCCACGGTGGTGCTCGGCGGAACGAGCTTAACCGGTGGTTCGGGAAGTGTAACCCGCACTCTTGGGGGACTCTTCACTCTTGGCGTGCTCTACAACGTGCTCAACCTCTTCAACGTACAGAGTTACTACAACCTGCTGCTTACCGGACTCGTCCTGATCCTTGTGGTCTACGTCGACTCCAGTCTCAAGCAGAGGCGAATGCGATTTGAGTAAACGGATATCGTTGATATCCAGAAATACGGTTGCGGCGGGTCGCGGTAGACGGCGTGTCGTAGCCGAAACAAGAAGGAGTGTAAGCATGCGAAAGCTTTCTGTTTTGCTTACGGCTATTGTCCTGATGGTTGCCCTGGTGAGTGGGGCCTTTGCCGCGGGACAGCAAGAAGGTGGAGCGGCCGCTGACGATGATGTGATCGTCATTGGGCATACTGCCAACAACGTCGGTATTGACAGCTATCAGACCACCCACGACCGCGTCTGGCGTGAGACGGTGGCTGCGATGGATGGGGTAGAGACGATTCAGCTCGATGCCGGCGGTGACGTTGCGCTTCAGCTCAGCCAGGTTGAGGACCTTATCCAGCAGCAGGTTGACGTAATCGCGATCTGGCCCGTCAACGGTGATGCCCTGGTACCCGGCGCCCGCCGCGCCTACGAGGCCGGTATTCCGGTGATCATCGTGAACTCCCTCATCGCTGAGGAAGGGTTCGAGTACGTCGAGGGGTTCGCCGGTCCGGACACCTATCAGCAGGGTGTTAACGGTGCGATCGCCATGATCGACGCCTTGGATGGTCAGGGCAAAGTCGTAGACATCACCGGTCTTCCCGGTTATGTCACCGCGATTCGGCGGTCCGGCGGCTTCCAGGACTACATCGGCGAGAACGCTCCCGGTATAGAAATCATCGCAACAGAGCCGGCGGACTGGAACCGTGCCAAGGCGACGGAAGTGATGGAGAACCTGCTCGTGCGCTTTGGCGACGAGATCGACGGTGTCTACGTAGCCGATGACAACATCGGTATCGGTGCCCTGAATGCCATGAAAGAGGCGGGGGTTGCCGGAGATATCGTAATGACCAGCGCCTGTATGTTCGGCGAAGGCTACGACGCCATGGCGGAGGGCTACATCTACTCCTCCAACTATCAGTCTCCCGCAGAGGACGCGATCAACGCGGTGGAAATGGCAGTTGCCATTGCCAACGGCGAAGAGGTGGAGTTCTGGAACTACTTCGAGACTCCGATCGTCACGGCGGAGAACATGGACGAGTTTGAGCGTCCGAACTTCTAAGATTTCGGGTCTGAATCCATCCCTGCGCTGCAGGGATGGGCTCTCTCCCTCAAGACACGAGACCAGTAGAGAGAACGCACAGAAGGAACGATGACGAGATGAGCGAAATGACAACGAGTGGCGAGGACCTGGTCCTCGAAGTCAGACAGGTATCGAAATCCTTCCCGGGGGTAAAGGCCCTTGATAGGGTGAACCTGAAGCTGCGACACGGCGAGGTCTTGTGTCTGGTGGGAGAGAACGGCGCCGGCAAGTCGACGCTGACGAAAATTCTATCCGGGATTCACAGGCCCGATCCCGAGACGGAGTCCATCCACCTCGACGGAGAAACCGTTGAGTTCCGAAACTCCCATGAGGCCAAGGACCGGGGTCTTGTGACGATCTATCAGGAGCTCTCCCTCGTGCCGGGCCTGACGGTTGCGGAGAACATCTTTCTGGGCAACCTCCCTCGTACGCGTCGCGGGCTGATCGACTGGAAGGTGCTCAACGAGCGCTCCACGGAAATACTTCAGGAGCTCGGTGTTGATATCGACTCTGAGGATCTTGTTGGCAATCTATCCATATCCAGACAGCAAATGGTGGAAATCGCTCGGGCGCTATCCCAGGGGACCAAGGTAATCATTTTCGATGAGCCCACCTCGTCTCTCACGGAGAAGGAGAAGGACATCCTCTTCGAGAACATCCGTCGCCTCAAGTCGAGGGGCGTGGCGATCATTTACATCACCCACAAGATGGACGAGGTCTTCGAGATCTCGGATCGAATCGAAGTGCTCCGGGACGGCAAGAACTCAGGAAGTCTGGTAACCAAAGAGGCGAAGCTCGACGACGTTATCCGGCACATGATTGGTCGGATTGTAGATGACTACTTCCACAAGAACCAAGCTGCCAAGGGCGAGGAGATCTTGCGGATTCACAATCTAACCAAACGGGGACTCTTTGAGAACATAAGCTTCTCCGTCAGGGCGGGGGAGGTTGTCGGTCTCTACGGTCTGGTTGGCGCCGGTCGTTCAGAGGTTGCGGAGACCATATTCGGTGCCAGGAGCGCGGATTCCGGAGAGATCTATCTGGACGGCAAACTGGTTCGCATACGTAACACCAAAGACGCGGTTCATAACCATATGGGCTTTGTTCCGGAGGACCGTAAGGAACAGGGTCTCATTCTTCAGATGACCTGCCGGGACAACATGAGCATAGCCAAGCTCCCCTGGATAAACACCCTGGGCTTCGTAGATCGAGGACAGGAGAAGTCGATCTTTGATGAGTACCAACACAAGCTCTCGATTTCCACGCCCAGTCCCCTGCAGCGGGTGGTGAAGCTTTCCGGTGGTAACCAACAGAAGATAGTTATTGGCAAGTGGATGAGTCTGGGTCCGCGGCTGTTGATACTGGACGAGCCAACTCGAGGAATCGACGTGGGCTCCAAGGCGGAGATTCATAAGCTCATAGCGAGGCTTGCGGAGTCGGGTATTGCGGTGGTTGTAATCAGCTCGGAGATGCCGGAGATCATGGGCGTAAGCGACCGGATCATTGCGATGCGGGAGGGCCGTATCACCGGAATCTTTGACGGCGACGCGATCACGGAGGAGAACCTCATAACCGCGATTGCCCACGTCGAGCCCGTGGCGGCTTCGGTTTGAGGAGTGGTTAGTATGGAAAAGGTACGGCTAGGAGTACTGGGAATGGGCCGGCAAGGCCAAATCCATTCTCGCAATATTGCCTACATGATTCCCGAGGCGGAGCTTGTCTGCGCCAGCGATATCTCGATGGAGCGTGTTCAGCAAATTGGCTTGGATGGGGTGGAGCTCTACGACGACTACCGTCGTGTTCTCGACCGCGACGATCTCGACGGCGTCGTTATCGCTACCTCAACGGATACCCACGACGAGGTGGTCCGTGCTGCGGCCGACGCATCCCTTCATATGCTCTGCGAGAAGCCGATTGCCACCACCCTGCCTGCGATCGATGCCCTCCTAAAGGTGGTGGACAAAGCGGGGGTCAAGTTCATGGTCGCTTTTAATCGCAGATTCGACCCCACCTTTGCAAGGGTTCGACATCTGGTCGCGGACGGAACTGTTGGCTCTCCCATGATCATCAACATCACCAGTCGGGATCCGGAGCCGCCACACCTGGAGTACCTCAAGGTGTGCGGAGGCATATTCTTCGACACCGCGGTTCATGACTTCGACATGGCCCGGTATCTCTCTGGCATGGAAGTCGAGGAAGTCTACGCCACCGGCAGTGTCCTCGTGGACGAGCGGATTGGTGAGCTCGGGGATCTTGACACCACCATGATCACACTGCGGTTCGCCGGTGGCGCCGTGGGGTCGATCAACAACTCGAGACGTACCGGCTTTAGCTACGACCAGCGAGTGGAGGTCATGGGAACCAAGGCCACCGCTTTCGGTGGTAACGAAACGCCGACCCGGGCCAGCTACATAAACCCGCAAGGGAGTCACAGCGACGTACCACTCTATTTCAACATGGAGCGATATCCCGCGGCATTCCTCGGAGAGATGCAAGGCTTTGTGGACTGCATTCGCAACGACACGGCTCCTCCGGCAACCGGCCATGATGGACGGGTGGCGGTGGCACTCTCCATGGCGGCGCGCAAGTCCTATGAGGAACACCGTCCGGTAAAGCTATCGGAAATCGGGTAGGAAAAAATGAGCACGAAGAACAAGATCGGCCTCTGTGAGTGGGCTCTTCCGATCACCGGGCCTTACGTCTGTAAGTTTGCCGGGGACCTCGGGTACGACGGCCTGCAGCTGAGTATTGGCTCCTATGAGAAGCGTTTCCCCCTCTCCTGGAAAGTGACTCAAGAAGCGTACCGGGAGATGGCTAAGGAGCACGGCATAGAGTTCGCCTCTCTGGCGACCCGGGAGCTGGACTTTCACTCTCTCTTTGCACCGGAAGGCAGCGAAGAGCGCGCCATCGCTC
>CAYZHV010000004.1:27101-43953 GCA_964478055.1 uncultured Spirochaetaceae bacterium
CGCTTCCATCGAGAAAGGTATTGCAGCGTGCGCCGAGCTCGGAGTCTCGGTGTTTATGATTCCTAATTTCGTCAAGAGTGAGGCGAAGACGCCGGAACAGGTAGCGCAGCTCGTCAAGGACTTGCAGTGGGCCTGCGATCTCGGGGCCGACGCCGGGGTTCTCATAGCCGAGGAGAACGTCTTCACCGTGGAGGACACGATCCGGCTCTTTGATGCCGTGGATCGGGAGAATCTTCGCCTCTACTTCGATCTGCAGAATTACTACCTGCACCGCAAGGTGCACACACCGGAGATTATCGAGCCCCTCATGCCCTACATCGTGCAGGTGCATGCCAAGGACGGCAGGAACGGCGACCTGAGTGGCGCGCCCCTCGGAGAGGGGGACGTGGATTTGATGGGCTCCCTGGCGGAACTAAAGCGCCTCGGATACGACGGCTGGATCGTCAACGAGAACTACTACGATGTACCCCCTCTCGTGAAAGAAGGTGACGACCCGGTTGAGAAACTAAGCGATGACTTGGCAACGCTCCGAAAATCCCTCGGATAGCAGCCAACAGTGATAAGGATTAGGAGGAACGTATGGGTACCTTAGGGACGATGGCCACGGATTGCGAGATCCGTATTGATTACGACAAGCTTCGCAAGGATCGACTGCGAAAGACCCAGGACCAGATCCGGAAGGACGGCCTAGGGGCGCTCCTCGCTTTTGACCACGACGCGATTCGCTACATTACCAGCACCAAGCTGAATGACTGGATGAACAACAAGCTCGCCCGGGCGGCTCTTGTTTCTGCCGACAAGGACCCGATTCTCTACGAGGCGGGAAGCGCCATCGAGGCCAAAAAGGCGCTCTGCCCTTGGATCGCGGACCGCATTTTCCCCTTTACCGGCGGCGCGATGCGGGGCTCCTTCCCGAAAGAGGTGGTCTACGACCACGCAAAGAATTTTGCCAAGGAAATCAAGTCCATTCTCAAGGAGTGGGGCGTTGAGAAAGAACCCCTGGGCATGGACATGACTGAGATTCCCTTCATGTTAGCTCTCCAGGAAGAAGGAATCCACGTTGTCGATGGGCAGCAGACCATTCTCGAACCCCAGCGGGTTAAGACCAAGGAAGAAGTGGATCTGATCGAGCTCTCCATCGCCATCGACGAGGCGGCCTTCTGGGAGGTTGTCTCCCACGCAAAGCCGGGAATGAAAGAAAACGAAATCAACGGTCTGCTCCGACAGCGGATCTACGAGCTCGGAGCGGAAGAAATCCAGAACGTAAACGTCATTAGTGGAAACCGCTCCCAGCCCCATCCTCACGACGCTTCTGATCGAATGCTCCGGATGGGTGACATGCTCTATATCGATATCGTCAGTGTCTTCAATGGCTATCACACCTGCTACTATCAGACCTTTGTCATCGGACCGCCGACCAAGAAGCAGCGGGCGATCTACAAGAAGGCTTACGACTGGCTCTTTGATGCTGCGGCGTTGCTGAAACCGGGCCGAAGTACTGCGGAAATCGCTGAAGTCTGGCCTTCCGCGCAGGAGCTTGGTCTGAGCAGCGAAGCCGAGGCGTTTGCTCTACAGCTGGGCCACGGTATCGGCATGACCCACTGGGCCAAGCCGGTGATTAGCCGCTGGTTCTCCTTCGATCATCCGGAAATCCTCCAGGAGGGCAACGTCTTTGCCCTGGAGACCTACTACGGTGAGGACGGAGACGGCGCCCGTATCGAGGAAATGTTCGTTGTCGAGAAGGATGGGTACCGACAGCTTTCGAAGTTCCCATCGAAGAACCTCGTCTCGTGCCCTGTCAATGCAAACATCTTTCCTTCCGGTGACTGACACCGGTTTTGCCGGACTGGCGCCGCCCCCACCCACCAGACCTCCGGGGGCGGCGAAGTCCGGCTTTTCTCTCGCCTCGGCTCTGCCATTGAGCCCGGCGGACGGTCTGCCATCTTCCTTATCCCCATAGAACGATAAACGGTCGCCACCCTTGACAGATCGGTGGGGCCTTGGGATAATGGTCATACCATTAGAAGGTGTGCTAATAAGCATAAGAAACTGTATTCGGAAAACCGATTTTGGGGGAGTCATGGAAAAGCTAGTATCGGACGAAACCTACATCGCCGGGCTGGTTGATAAAGCCCGGAAAGCGCTGATTGCGTTTGAACCCTTCACGCAGGCTCAGGTCGATGAGATCCTTCGTGATATTGCGAAGAATGTCTTTGATAACGCCCGTGGGTTGGCGGAAATGGCGGTGGCGGAAACCGGCATGGGAGGCGTTGAGTACAAGGTCAAGAAGAACCAGGGAAAGGCAAGGATTCTCTGGTACAGCTTGAAAGGTAAGAAATCCACCGGGATCATCTCCGAGGATGAAGAGTCCGGCATTACCGAGATCGCCAAGCCCGTGGGGGTTGTGGCGGCAGTCCAACCCACCACGAACCCAACGGTTACCCCCATGGCCAACTGCATGGCCGCGGTCAAAGGCAAGAACGCGATTATCATCGCTCCCCACCCTCGAGCCGAAAACACCACAAAGTACTCCGTACGACAGTGGCAGGAGATCCTCGAGGAGCACGGCGCTCCCCGGGACCTGATCCAGCTCGTCGAGGAGGGTTCGGTCGAGAGGACCAAGGAGCTCATGCGGCAGTGCGACGTAAATGTCGCCACCGGTGGTCCTGCAATGGTGCGTTCCGCCTATTCCAGTGGGCATCCCTCCTTCGGTGTAGGCCAGGGAAACGTTCAGACAATTATCGACCGGGACGTTGATATCGCGGAGACCGTCAAGATGATCCTCGATGCGCGAATTTTCGACAACGGGATCATCTGTTCCGGGGAACAGACCATGATCACCCCCGAAGAAAAGTGGGATGAGCTCAAGGCAGCGGTAATCGACTACGGCGGATACTGGGTCGAGGACAAGGCAGAGCAGAAGAGGTTCATCGACGTGCTCTTTCCCGAGGGAAAGATTGCGAAGGAAATGGTAGGACAGAGCGTCCAGGTCATTGCCAAAGCGGCGGGCGTGGAGGTGCCATCTAACGCGAAGGTAATCGTCATGCCAGAAGACGCCGCCAACAAGACCAGCCTCCTCCGAAAAGAGAAGATGTTTCCCGTGATTACACCCTTCAAGTACAAGGAGTTCAGCGATGCCATCGACATCGCCGTCGAGAACCTGATGATCGAAGGAAAGGGGCACAGCGTCTCTGTCCACTCCAACAACGATGAGCACCTTCGGGAGCTCGGGCTTCGGGCTCCGGTGAGTCGCGTCCTGGTCAATCAGCCCTGCGCCACGGCGAACGGTGGAGCTTTCACCAACAGCCTCAACGCCACGAGCACCCTCGGCGCGGGCTCCTGGGGCAACAACAGCATTAGCGAGAACTTCTACTACAAGCACCTGCTCAACATCACCCGCATAGCCAAGGTAAAGAAACACCCCCATCAGCCTTCGGATGATGAGATCTGGAGCCTGGAGTAGGAGGCCAGCGATGAAACTGTTGGAATACAAGGCCCACGATCTCTTTCGCAAGTACGGTGTCGCATCCATAGACGGCTACACCGTCTCGAGTCCTGAGGAGCTTCCGGAGCTGGATTTGCAGTACCCCGTGGTGATCAAGGCGCAGGTACAGACCGGTAACCGCGGCAAAGCCGGCGGCATCAAGTTCGCGGAGAGTCGGGAGGAGCTTCTCGGCTACGGAGAGCAGATTCTCGGCATGAGCATCAAGGGACTGCCGGTGCGCCGAGTGTTTATCACGCCGAAAGTGGAGTTCGAGCGGGAGATGTACCTCTCCTTCACCATGGACCGGCGGACCAAGCTCGGAGTGATGATTTTTAGTCCTGTAGGCGGAATGGACATCAATGAAATCGCCGAGAAGAATCCGGAAACCGTGGCCAAGATCTTGATCCCTCCGGGAGAGAGCATTCCCGAGTACATGCTCCAGTATGTTTTGGACAAAACAAAGCTCGACGCGGAGTACGCGGAGGAGTTCAAGGAGCTCTGCCAGAAACTCTACAAGGCGTACCTGCAGGAAGACTGCCTTCTCGCGGAGATCAATCCCTTGGTGGTCACGTCGGACGGTCACCTTCGTGCCTTGGATGGCAAGATCGACATAGACGACAACGCCCTCTACCGGCATCCGGAGGTAGCGACCTTTCGAGACGAGATGACCGAGAACGCCCTGGTCCTGGACGCACGGAGCTATGACTTCCTCTACATACCGATCAAGGACGAGGGAAACATCGCGGTGGTCAGCAACGGCTCCGGAATGATCATGTCTTCCATTGACTTGATCTCCAAACGGGGCATGGAGGTCACCTGCGCTCTCGATCTCGGTGGCGGCGCCACGGCAGAACGGATCCAGGAGGCTCTCCGGATCGTGGCCAGCAACAAACTGGTGGACACGATCTTTGTGAACATCTTCGGCGGAATTACACGCTGCGATGAGATCGCCCGCGGCGTGGAGGCTTCGTTCGCGGATATCAGCGCGAAGCGGCTGGTGATCCGTCTGGAGGGGACCAACAAGGAGCAGGGGCTCGAGATCATTCAAGGCATAGAAGGTGATATCGAGCTCGTGGACGGCCTGTATGAGGGTGTGGACACCCTGGCCGAAGGGATAACGGTATGAGCTTCTGGATAGACCAAGACACACGTCTCATCGTGCAGGGGATCACCGGCCGAGAGGGCACCTTTCACACGGAACAGATGCTCGCCTACAACACCAACGTTGTCGCCGGGGTGACCCCGGGCAGGGGCGGCGGAGAGGTTCTCGGAGTGCCGGTGTACAACACAGTCATGGAGGCCAAGGAGCGGCACGACGCCAACGCAAGCGTGCTCTTTGTGCCGCCCCGATTTCTCTACGGCGCGGCCCTGGAGGCGATTATGTCCGGAGTGCCCCTGGTTCTCACCATCGCGGAAGGTACTCCGGTCCACGACATGCTCAAGCTGCACCATCTTGCCAAGGAGAAGGGAGTCCGTCTGGTGGGACCAAACTCCTTCGGGGTGATTTCCCCAGGAAAGGCGAAGGCGGGCTTTATGGCGCATCGGATTTTCAGTCCCGGCCGAGTGGGCATTATGTCCCGGAGCGCCACCAACTGTTACGAGACCGTCTTCCTCATGAAGAAGGTGGGCATCGGTCAGTCTACGGTGGTCGGTGTGGGAGGGGACATGATCCCCGGTTCCACCTTTGCGGACGTGCTGCCCTTTTTCGAGGCCGACGACGAGACCGACGTGATCGTGATGATTGGTGAGATCGGTGGCAGCGAAGAGGAACTCGCCGGCGCCTACATCAAAGAGCACGTGACCAAACCGGTCATTGCGCTGATCGCCGGCAAAAACGCGCCCAAGGATACGAGCATGGGACACGCCGGGGCAATCGTTTCCCCCGACGGGGAGGGCTCGGCGGAAAGCAAGGAAGGCGTGCTCCGAGAGGCGGGTTGTCACATTGCAGAGAGTACCGAAGACATCGTTCGCATCCTGAAGGAACTCACCTGAGGAGAGCTCAATGAACAAAGAGACAAAGCTACGTATACACGAGATCATGCTCACCATTCGCAAGTTCGAAGAACGGGCACTACGGCTCTTCGAGGAGAACAAGCTTCGGGGCTCGGTGCATTTGAGCATTGGTCAGGAGGCCGTGGCGGCCACCGTGGGCGCATACCTTCGCACAGAGGACTACATAACCACTACACACCGTGGCCACGGGCACTCCATCGCAAAGGGCGCGACCCCGAACGGCGCCATGGCGGAGCTCATGGGCAAGGAGACCGGCTACTGCAAAGGCCGTGGAGGCTCAATGCATATCGCCGACGTAGACCAGGGGAACCTGGGAGCCAACGCTATTGTCGGAGGTGGAATTCCCCACGCCGTAGGCGGCGCGCTGAGCGCTCAGATGCGCGGCACCGATCAGGTCGCAGTGACCTTCTTCGGGGACGGCGCGGCCAATCAGGGGATCTTTCACGAGTCCCTCAACATTGCCGCCATTTGGAACCTCCCGGTGATATTTATCTGCGAGAACAACGAGTACGCCATGACAGTGGCAAGCAAAGACGTTACTTCCGTAAAGGATATCGCCACCCGGGCCGCGGCGTATGATATCCCGGGGGAGGTTGTCGACGGCAACGACGTCTTCGCCGTGGAGAAGGCGTTTTCCAAAGCCCTCAAGCGGGCGAAAGAAGGGAAGGGTCCCACTCTCATAGAGGCAAAGACCTACCGTTGGGAGGGCCACTGGACCGGGGATCCGCAAGTCTATCGCACACGCAAAGAGATTCAGAAGTGGAAAGAGAAAGATCCCATTCTTCGTTTTGAGAAGCACTTAGTAGACGATGGCGTCCTGACTCAGGAGAAGATCGACGCAAAGCACACCGAAGTGGAACAGCTCATTGAAGAAGCTGTGGAGTTTGCCATGAACAGTCCCGAGCCGGACCCGGCGACGGTGCTCGACAACGTCTACTACCAGGAGGCTCTCTAATGGCCAATAAGAAACTCGCTGTCGCGTTGCGGGACGTCATCGCCGAGGAGATGCGGCGGGACGAACGGGTCTTTGTGATGGGTGAGGACATTGCAGCCCAGGGCGGGGTCTTTGGCGTCACCCGAGGATTGATCGACGAGTTCGGCAAGAACCGTGTTCGGGAGACCCCGATTTCCGAGGCCGGCTACGTCGGAACAGCCCTCGGCGCAGCCCTAACCGGTATGCGACCGGTCGTCGACTTTATGTATCTCGACTTTACCTACGTTGCCATGGATCAGATTCTCAATCAGGTCGCGAAGCTCCGCTACATGTACGGCGGAAAGGCGACTATACCCATGGTAATCCGGGGGCAGCAGGGAATCGGCCGGGGAAACGCCGGTACCCACTCCCAGAGCGTGGAGACCTTTTTTTGCCACATTCCGGGCCTAAAGGTCGTTATGCCTTCCAACGCCTACGACGCCGCCGGACTCCTGCGCACGGCGATTCGTGACAACAACCCGGTCATGTTCATAGAGCACAAGGCGCTCTATATCAACAGCGAAGAGGTCCCGGATGACCCGGACTTCATGATTCCCTTCGGGCAGGCCGCGGTCAAACGAGAAGGATCGGACGCGACCATCGTGGCGACCTCGCTTATGGTTTCGAGAGCGTTGGAAGCGGCGGAGACTCTGGCGGCGGAGGGTATAGAGGCGGAAGTCATCGATCCCCGAACCTTGCTACCCCTGGATATCGAGACCATTGCCAGATCCGTCAAGAAGACCGGACGGGCCGTGGTTGTCCACGAGGCGCATAAGAACGCCGGCATCGGTGCCGAGATCGGTTCTCAAATCTCCGAGACCTGCTTCAAGTATCTCGACGCTCCGGTGGCGCGCCTCGGCGCCAAGCCGACAACACTCCCGTTTAGTCTCGTTTTAGAGAACGCGGTAGTGCCGGGAGTGGAGGATATCATCCAGGCTACGCGGTCGGTCTGCTACAAGTAGCAGGGGAGGTCCAGGTGGCGACAAAGGTAATCATGCCGAAACAGGGCCTTCAGATGACCGAAGGCAACATTATCCAGTGGCTCGCCTCCGAAGGCGAGAGTGTCACCGAGGGAGAGCCGCTCTTCGAGATGGAGACGGACAAGCTAACCATCGAGATCGACGCGCCGGCCTCTGGGGTTCTGCTCAAGATAATCCATGGAGAGGGGGCGGTGGTCCCCATTACCCACACGATTGGGGTGATCGGCACGGAAGGGGAAGATATCTCCGACATTCTTGCCGAGGCTGATGGAGACGGTGAAAGTGGAGCCGTCGCGGAGGCGGAACCCACTCCATCCGAGAGTTCAAGCGAGACCGCGCTCCCCTCGTCTGCCACCGAGAGGGACCCGTCCGAGGGCGCTCAGTCCGGGCAGGTGGTGTCTACCTCCGACCATCGACCGGACGGAACGGTATTTTCGAGTCCTCGGGCACGGTGGCAGGCGGAGGAGCGCGGTGTCGATCTGAGCATGGTGACCCCCTCGGGCCCCGAGGGAATGGTAATCGAGCGAGACGTCCTGGATGCGGCGGCGAAGATGCCCGCGGCAACGCCCCTGGCCAGGAAAAAGGCTGCCAGCATGGGCGTGTCGCTCTCCTCGGTCAGCGGCACCGGCCCCCGAGGCAAAGTGTACGAGAACGATCTGCAAGGGTCGGGCGCCGCTCCGAGCCGACCGGTGCCCGCAGAGGTACGGGAAGACCGTCTCGTACCCCTCACGGGCATGCGCAAGACTATCGCACAGCGGATGCGAGATAGTCTCGACACCGCGGCGCAGGCGGTTCACCGTCTCTCCGTCGATATGAGCGAGACCGTCCGTATGCGAACCAAGCTGAAGGCCGCGGAAATCGCGGTCTCCTACAACGATATCATTCTCAAGGCGACAGCCCAGGCGCTGCGCAAACATCCGAGGATAAACAGTGCCCTCACCGAGGAGGGCGTGCTGGAGTTCGGCCATGTCAGTGTCGGGGTCGCCGTTGCCCTGGAGGATGGTCTCATTGTTCCGGTGATTCGAAACACGGACCTCCTCACGCTTCAGGAGATACACCAGGAGAGCAGACGTCTTGGCGAGGCTGCTCGAAACGGAAGCCTCACGGCCGACGAGATGCAGGGGGGGACTTTCAGTGTCTCCAACCTCGGCATGTACGGCCTCGATAGCTTTACCGCGATTATCGACACCCCCGAGACAGGGATTCTCGCCGTTGGAGCCATCAAAGAGCGAGTGGTGGCAGTAAATGGGGTCGCGGAGGTCCGCCCGATCTGCGAGCTCTCCCTCACCTACGATCATCGCGTGGTCGACGGAGCACCGGCGGCAGAGTTTCTGCAGAGCATCGCCGGGACCCTGGAAAACCCGTACACCCTGATCTGACGCCGGGCGGAGGGAAAAGAAATGAGTCATGAGTATGATCTGGCCGTCGTTGGCGGCGGTCCCGGCGGCTATGTTGCGGCCATACGTGGAGCTCAAGAAGGACTAAAAGTCCTGCTGATCGAGGGAGAAGCCCTCGGCGGAACCTGCCTCAACTGGGGATGTATACCGACTAAGGCACTGCTCCACTCCGCCGATCTTCTGCACGAGATGCGAGGAGCGGCTGCCCTCGGGATAGACCTCGCCGGGGCCGAGCCAAAGCCCGACTTAGACGCGCTGAATGGTTTCAAGGAAAAGGCTGTCAAGAAACTCACCGGCGGCGTTCGATCCCTCCTGAAGGGTGCCGGCGTCGAGGTGGTCATGGGTATGGCGAAACTGAAGGACTCGCATACCCTCGTCCTAAAGGACGGCCAGAGCTTCGCCGCGGAAAACATCATCCTCGCCCTGGGCTCGCAAGTCGCCGTGCCACCGATTCCTGGCCTGGCGGAGAGCGGCTATTGGACGAGCCGCACCATCCTCTCGGAGAAGCTCACCGTACCACCCAGACTCCTCATCATTGGAGGAGGCGTCATCGGTGTTGAGTTTGCAAACATCTTCAGTGACCTGGGCTCGGAGGTGACCGTGGTGGAGATGCTGGACCAGCTCCTGCCACGAATGGACAGCGACGTCGCTTCTATCCTCACGAAGGAGTTCGAAAAGCGCGGAATCGCGGTCAGAACCGGGGTGCAGGTGACCAAGGTTAGCGCCAACGGCACCAAAATTGTTAGCGTTCGAGAGGGAGAAACTGAAAGTATCCTGGAGGCGGAGGAGATCCTCGTCGCCGTAGGCAGAAAGCCTCGTCTCGAGATGGAAGGTCTCGACCTGGTTGGCATCCGCAGTAGCTCCAAGGGGATTGTGGTTAACGACTCGCAGCAGACAAGCGCGCCGCACATCTACGCCATCGGGGACGTGACCGGACGGTGGCAACTCGCCCACGCCGCGAGTGCGGAGGGAATCGCCGCCGTGGACCACATCGTCGGTAAGAAGAACTTCACCAATAGATCGATCGTTCCCTCCTGTGTCTATACGCGGCCGGAGGTTGCCGCGGTCGGAATGTCCCTCACTGAAACGAAAGCGGCAGGCCGCACCGCCGTTGAGGGTACCTTTCCGATGGCCGCCAATAGTAAGTCTTCCCTCGTGGGCGCGACTGCAGGCACGGTCAAGCTCGTCTCCGACGCGGAAACCGGGGAGCTCCTGGGGGCCCACATTGTCGGTACCCGGGCCACGGACCTTATCGGTGAGTTGGCTGTGGCAATGAGCGCCGAGGTAACCATTGAGGAAATTGGGGCCGCCATTCATCCCCACCCCACGGTGAGCGAGGCGGTCATGGAAGCCTCCCACGACGTAGAGGGGCTCGCCATACACAAACCCCCAACGCGAGGGAGAGGCTAACCCGTGGAGCGATACGCAGTAGCCGTGGTTCCCGGCGACGGAATCGGAAACGAAGTGATGGTCGAAGCGCTCCGGGTGCTCGACCAGCTGGCCCGGGTCCACGGAGGGGTCGCCTTCGACTACGAGCAATACGACTGGGGCTGCGAGTACTACACTAAGACTGGCGCCATGATGTCGCAGGACGGAATGGATCGCCTTAGACAGAGCGACGCGATTCTTCTCGGCGCCGTTGGCTATCCTGGAGTGCCGGACCACGTGAGCCTTCGGGATCTGTTGCTCAAGATCCGGCAGGGCTTCAATCAGTATGTCAATCTTCGTCCCATTAAGCTTATCGCTGAGCGGGATTGCCCGATCAAGGGGATGGGGCCTGCTGACATCGACATGATCTTTGTTCGTGAGAACACCGAAGGCGAGTATGCCGGAGTTGGTGGACTCACCCGGGAAGGTACTCCGGAGGAGACCGCGGTACAGACTTCGATCTTCACCAGACGGAACACCGAAAAGGTCATGGACTTCGCCTTTGATCTTGCCAGAGGCCGGGCTGAGGAACGAAAGAAACTCGGCCGCCGTGCTTTCGCAAAGGTAACCAGTGCGACTAAGAGCAACGCCCTCAACTACGGGATGGTCTTCTGGGATAAACTCTTTTCCGAGCGATCAGCTCTCAACCGGGACATAACCACGGACCAGTACCACGTGGACGCCCTCTCTATGTACATGATCCAGAGACCGGCGGAGTTTGACGTCATCGTGGCCAGCAACCTCTTTGGCGACATTCTCACCGATCTCGGCAGCGTTCTCCAGGGGGGAATTGGCTTCGCCGCGGGAGGCAATCTCAACCCTGAACGCACCTTTCCCAGTATGTTCGAGCCGGTCCACGGTTCCGCTCCGGATATCGCCTGGAAGGGAGTCGCCAACCCAATAGCCATGATCTGGACCGTAAAGATGATGCTGGACTTTCTTGGCCTCCAGGAGCTCGGTACTCTTCTCTACCAAGCCATCGAGTCCACCGTCCGGGACAGGCGGGAAGAGTTAACACCCGACATGGGCGGTAGCGGAACCACTACGCACGCCACGGACCTCGTCCTGGAAGCGCTCTCAGAGTAAGCAGAAAACCCGACTGACCGCGGACGCCCTCGGGAGTATAATCCAAAGGAGAGGAGATCCACTCCCCCGGAGGTATCCCCATGGAGCGATCCATCATCGTCATAGGTGCAGGCCTAGCAGGCCTGGCCACGGGTTGCTACGGCCGAATGAACGGCTACAAGACAACGATCTTCGAGATGCACGACATGGCCGGAGGCGTCTGCACTGCCTGGAAACGCAAAGGCTACACCATTGACGGTGCGGTTAATTGGATCGTCGGCACCAAGCCCGGGGCAACCTTTCACCAGTTCTGGCAGCAGTTGGGAGTGGCCGAGAGTTGGCAGGTCTACAACCACGATCGGTTCTTGATCGTGGAGAACCGAGAGGGGAGGGCGCTCACCCTCTACTCTGACGCCGATCGCCTGGAGCAGCACCTCCTCGAGATTGCACCGGAAGACGAGGACGCGGTCCGGGAGCTTACCGGCGCGATCCGCCGAGCGGCTCAGTTCTCCATGCCTGCGGAAAAGCCGGAGGAGCTCTACAACCTCATCGATATGGTAAAGGCGCTCAGAATGCTCCCGATGATGCGCTACATGAAGAAGTGGAGCAAGGTAACCCTGGGGGATTTCGTGGCTCGCCTGAAGAACCCCTTCCTGCGGGAGGTCTTTCCCCTGGCCCTGGGAGCGGAGTTGCCCTTGGGTATGGTTGCGATGTTGCTCGCCTGGCAGCACGCCCAGTCCGCCGGCTACCTCATTGGCGGGGCCCTTCCCCTGGTCGGCGCAATTGAGAAGCGGTATCTCGGTTTAGGGGGCGAGGTGCAGTACAATGCCCGGGTCGAGAAGATCCTCGTTGAGAACGACAAAGCCGTCGGTGTTCGACTCGCCGACGGGACCGAGCATCGGGCCGACTGGGTAATATCCGCTTCCGACGGACGCACCACTATCTTCGACATGCTCGACGGCAAGTACCTGGACGAGAGTATCCGGAAGCGCTACGAGAATCCGCGCCTCTTCGAGCCCCTGGTCTACGTCAGCCTCGGCGTGGCCCGGAAGCTGCCCGAGCTGCCCGCCTCCGTAAGCGGACTTACCTTTCCTCTCGATAAACCGATAACTATCGGCCCCAAGGAAGAGAAGACCATCTGCGTTCGCTCCTACTGCTTCGATCCGACTCTGGCGCCCGAGGGAAAGGAGATCCTCGTGGTCCAGTACGAGACAAGCTACGACTACTGGCGTGATTTGCGAAGGAACCCCGAACAGTACGAGGCGGAGAAGAAGCGAATCGCAACGGAGGTGATCGGCGGTCTCGAGCAGCGGTTCCCCGGAATCGCCGAGGCCGTGGAAATGACCGATGTGGCCACCCCCATCACCTGGGAGCGGTACACCGGCAACTGGCGGGGAGCCTACGAAGGGTGGATGTTCGACGCCGACTCCTTTACCGCATCAATGAAGAAGAGTCTCCCGGGTCTCGAGAACTTCTATATGGCAGGGCAGTGGGTTAACCCCGGCGGCGGTATCCCCACCGCTCTCATGTCCGGCAACCACACTATTCAGCTTGTCTGCAAGAAGGATGGGATGAGGTTTACCCCAAACAAGCCATGAAACGGGTAGCAATCCTAATCCTTATGGCGGTGACGCTGCTGGTCGTCCCCGGGTGCACCACCGCGCGAGATGCACCGGAGCTACCAGTAGCCGAGGAGACGCGGTTCCTGACCTTCGGTACCGCTTTAACAACCATACCGTCGGCCAACGGAAACCGTCTCGAGGTCCGTATCGCCAATCCGGAAGGGGATGGCCCCTTTCCCGTCTTGATCGGGGTCGCAGGCGGCGACGGCTGGCTTGCGTTTCGATCCGGCCTTACCGAGGCCCTGCGAAAGCGAGGCATTATCGCGGTGGACTTCTCTCCTCAGGGGCGTGGACAGAGTGAAGGTGATGACGTCTTTCACGGCTACGCGCACCAGGATGATCTAATGCGTGTCGTCGAGTACGTTTCCTCGCTTCCTCATGTCGACACAGAGCGAATCGGGCTTCTCTCTTACTCCTACGGCCTAACGGTAGCAACCGGCGCCCTCGCTCGTTATCCCGACCTGCCGGTTGCCTTCCTTGTGGACTGGGAGGGACCGTCATGCCCGGGCCTAGACATTCGACGTGGCCTTGCGGAGAATGAACCCTGGGCCAGGGAGGCGATAGAGCGCATCACTGGGCGTGGCCCCTTAGGTGAGGACGAGTACGCCACGGCGGAAGTACATGGCGGGGCGCTTTCAGACGATGAGTACTGGCAGGAGAGGAACGCAGCCCGTTTCGTCGCCGATATTCCGTGTCCGTACCTGAGGGTTCAGTTCGACGTAGATCACGTTCAGTCGACCAGGAAGGCCCATATGACGAAGGTCATAAACGCGGCAACCCGCGAGAGTGGGCAATGGACGCGGTGCAATGATAATCAGCCGAACCTAGTGTATGACGAAGACACGCTTCGCACCGCGCAATTCCATAGCTACGACTACGGAGAGTCGGCCGGCTACAATTCCATCTATTCCAGAACTGTAGACGAGGTGTTAGAGACCTACATCGAAGAGATGTTTTTCGAACGGCCCTACCTCAGCGAACGATAATTCTCCCAGGGCAGACATCGTCGGCCCGGCCGTCGGTCCGCTCTGCGCTCCTGTTCAGCGAATGGACAGGAGTATCTGATCCAAATCGGATAGTCTTGGACGGAAATCTCCGTCCACGATGTTCGCCAATTCCGCTTCGAAAGCTCGGAACTGGTCAAACATCGCTCTTCCTTCCGCAGCCGGTGCTGTGTCGATTTCCATCTCCGGCCTCGCGACCGCGAAGGAGGCGGATACCCAGACGGAACCCTCGGCGGCGAATCCCTGAAAGAGGTAGAGTATGTTTCGTGGGATCGGCCAGAATAGGTCCTGGCCGTAAAACGTCACGCACCGGATTCCTTCCACAAAGTCGTTCTTGATTCTGCTGACCTGAGCAACAAAGAGCTGATGAGCCGCAGGTACGGGAAAGACCGGAACGGCATCTCGCTCCGGCACGATCTCGAGGGAGTCCAGGAGCAGGCGTAGCGATGCGATTTTTCCTGCGGGAAGGGAGTAGGGGCTCTCTTCATCGAGGCGGTAGAAATAGATGCGTCTCATATGCTCAGAGACGTCCGGGACCAGGTACTCGGAGAAGGTATGGACCGCGTGAGAAGGGTAGCTAGTTCCTGATCTCCCGTCCCGAAAACCATTGACGGTCTCGGCGGTGACCGAACCGGCGATTCCCTCTGGAAAGCGATACTCTATCCCTTCGAACTCTACTTCCGTAAGCAACTGCACATGGCGCTCTTCGACCCACCCGTTGAGGTCCTCGCGCTTGATCCTGTACCAGCGCGCCCCTTCCTTCCTGAGAAGCTCGACAGTTTCGCCCTCCGCCAATCGCCCGGTGATCGTCGCGTCGGGGTGCGCTTCTTCTCGCACCGGGATTGCGTCGCTGGCTACCCTTCCGATGAGCCTCGTTTCCTGTGCCGAAAGCGAGACCAAGAGAAGAAAGCAAACGGATAGAACAAGGAGCGGCCGGAGTTTCATGCGTACGCCCTGCAATAGAAAGCATGCGCGACTTCTGATGGAAGCGCAAGGGAGAGGTGTCTTCCGGCACGCGTTCTGCGGATGCTGCTGCGGGATTGTCGTTTGCAGTCGGCGGCAAGGCGTACGAGAGTTTAGGAAACAGGATGGAGCGGATCCCGGTTGGCGCGAGCCGTGAGTCCTGGCGAGAAACAGCTGTCATGATTAGCGTAATCTGTTCACTATACAATGGATGGCAGCACTTGGTGCGCTACTTTGCCTCGCTGAATGAGCAGACGCTCGGAGAGTTCGAGCTGATTGTGGTCGACGCCGCCTCGGATGATGGTTCCTGGGAGTTTCTCCAGGCGCAGGCGTTCCGCGAGGGCATAACCGTGAACAAGACTCGCGCGAAGGAACGGATCGGAATCTATGCTGCCTGGAACATCGCCTTGGAACGAAGTAACCATCCCTGGATCGTCACATACAATGTTGACGATCTCCTCTTTCCGGGGGCCCTTGCCCTCAAGGCGAGCTATTGCGAGCGCTATCCCGAGGTGGCGCTCTTCTATAATCGCGCCTTCGTCTCCGGCGACGCGGAGCATAAGAACGCGACGAGCATCCTCGATCCCCCGGAACCGACAGAGGAGGCGATCACCGCCTCGAGTGTGGCGGGACCGTTTCCAACAATTAGTCGCGAAGCACTCAAAGAGGTCGGGGGCTTCGACGACAGCTTCCTGATAAGCGGGGACTGGGAGATGTGGGTGCGTCTCTGCCGAAAGGGCTACCGTTTCATGAAATGCCCCGAGATCGTTGGCTCCTATTACCGAAATCCGAAGGGACTGAGCACGAGAAGAGAGAATCGGCAGCTTCGACTGAGGGAGAACGAGAGGATTCGCCAAAGGTACGAACTGTGACTGCTAGTAGCGCGAAGTGGCGCTGCCCGCGAGGCTCTTGAGTTGGGAGGCGTTCGTTGGCCAAAAGACGTGTGATGGTGAGTGGTTGTTTCGATCTTCTACACTCCGGACATGTTACGTTTCTCGAAGAAGCGGCGAAGCGTGGCAAGCTAACCGTCTGCCTCGGAAGTGACGCAACAGTGCAGGATCTCAAAGGACGTCCCCCGCTCTTTGGTGAGAAGGAGAGGGCGTACATGCTCGAGGCCCTCGCCTGCGTCGATGAGGTACGCATTTCTCGGGGGAGGGGTCACCTGGACTTTCTCCCGGAACTCGAGGAGGCGCGACCGGAGGTCTTCTTCGTCAACGCTGATGGAGACTCGCAGGCCAAACGGGAAGCAGTCGAAAGGCTTGGCGTCGAGTACCGAGTCTCCCGGAGGATCCCGAGAGAGGGCCTGCCGTCAAGGAGTACGTCATCCCTGCGGGACCGAATCGGGATGCCCTATCGTTTGGACCTTGCCGGTGGCTGGCTCGACCAGCCCTTCGTCAGTGAGCTGTTTCCAGGGCCGGTCGTTGGCGTCTCCCTGGAGCCCGACGACCGATACGAGTCTCGCTCTGGTTTGGCTACCTCTACCCGGGAAGAGGCATTAACCCTATGGGGGCGGTGCTTGCCCATGGACGACCGGGAGAAGCTTGCGAAACTCCTATTCGCTTTCGAAAACCCTCCCGGTACAACGAGAGTGGCTGGTAGCCAGGACGCTATCGGAATTGTCTATCCCGGGCTCATCCGAATGGAGTATCAAGGGAGCTACTGGCCGAGGGAGATCGTAACCGTCACTTCCTCCAGGCAACTCGATTTCCTGGAGCGTCGCCTGTACTTGAGATCCCTCGGGCCCCGGCCAGCGGAGCTCGACGTGCTTGCGGAGACGCACATTACCAGCGACTCAGTCCGACGTCTCGCTCAGGCTGCCGGCCGGTTCTGGCTTGCTGTGATGCACTGCGACGCCGGTGCCGCCGGGCAAGCGATGACCGAGAGCTTCAAGGCCCAGGTCGATCTTTTCCCGCTAATGCGGAC
>CAYZHV010000005.1:0-15526 GCA_964478055.1 uncultured Spirochaetaceae bacterium
CCGATGCGGGAGCTCCTGGTCGAGGCGATCGAGCGAGAGCCTGATCACGCCGAGAGCTACTACGTCCTCGGGCAACTCTACGAGAAGGTGCCCTCCCTCGTCTCCTTTGGCGACGCGGACCACGCGGTGAGTCTCGCGCGACGCTCGGTGGTGCTTCACCGGGAGCAGCTCGCCTCAGGGGAAGCCGAGGAGCGCCGAGAAGGGTTCGAGGTCAAGCTTGCCGCGGCTCTCCTTTCCCGGGACTGGAATGAACGCAAGCGAAACCGGGAGCACGCAGAGAAGCGAGAGGCGTTTCCAAGTGCAGAGAACGAGCTCGAGCGAGGGTTCTACTTCGAGGGCACTGTTCCGATTCCCGACATGTCCGACGAAGAGGAGGCGGCTGAGCTACTCGAGGAAGTCATCGCCGAGCTCGAGGGACGGAGGAGCCTTAGCGAGCAGGAGGCGCGGCAACTCAAGGAGGCGAAGGAGCTCCGGGAGGACATCTAGTCCCCTGGTTCTTCTTTTCTTTCCTCCGGGGCGCTGAGACTGCTCGCCCTACCGAGGGGTATATCTCCAAAGCGCCGCTTGAGATCGTGGACTGTCTGCTCGAGCCGGCGCTGCCGCTGACCGGTTTCGTCATCAAAGAGCTCCCCCTGGCTCTCTTCGTGGGGGAGGACCTTTCCGACCCCCACGCCCAGGAGGCGGACCGGGGTGCCCGGGCTCCATTTGGAGAGGAAGAGCTTCCGAGCCTCGAAGTAGAGCTCCTGGGAGCTTCCGATGGGGACCGAGAAGGAACGGCGACCGGAGACGGTATTGAACTCGCCGTCCCGGAGTTTGATAAGTACCACGGTGCCGCTCACCCCTTCGTCATAGCAGCGCTCCATCACCTCTTCCGAGAGGGAGAGGAGCTTCTCCTCGAGGACCTTCCGGTCGAGGATATCCGAGTCGAAGGTGCGTTCGGCGCTAACCGAGTGGGAGAGCGTCTCACCGCTGTAGATCCCCGGATCCTCCCCACGGGAGACCTTGTGCAGAAACTCTCCCGAGCTCGGTCCAAAGAGGCCTCGGAGGGTGTGAATCGATTCTTCCCGTATTCTCCTGGGAGTATCGTAACCGAGCGATTCCAGGCGACGGCGTAGCTGCTTACCAACGCCCCAGAGTTTCTTGAGGGGGAGCTTGTCGATAAACTCGATCTCCTCACCCGGGCGAACGACGTAGAGGCCGTCGGGCTTGTCGAAATCACTCGCCAGCTTCGCCAGGTACCGGCTCGGGGCGACCCCTACGGAAATGGTAAGGCCGCTTTCTTCTTTTACCCGTGCCTTTAGACTGGCGGCGCTCTCCTCTACGGGGCCGAAGAGACGCTCCGTTCCGGTCATATCGAGAAACGCCTCATCCACGGAGATCTGCCGCACTTCCGGAGTGAAGTCGCCGAAGATACTCATAATCGACCGCGAGACTTCCTGATACCGTTTCATTCTCACCGGGAGGAAAACGCCTTCCGGGCAGAGCCTCGCTGCTTCGGCGGTGGGCATCGCCGAGTGTACACCGAAGACCCGGGCCTCGTAGGAGCAGGCTGAGACCACCCCTCTAGACCCGGGGCGACCGCCGACGATCACCGGTTTCCCTTGGAGCTCGGGGTTGTCGAGTTGCTCCACCGAGGCGTAGAAGGCGTCCATGTCGACGTGAAAGTACCAGCTCACTCTTCCGGCGCCTCCAGGAGCCTCCTGACCGTGGTGGAGGCGGAAACGGATATCGCCTCGGAGGAGTCGATTCCCACCGGTGAGACCGGCCGCGCCAGGGTGGCGGTGACAGCCAGGTCCGGGGCGGACCTTCCTTCTACCACGATCTCCAGGATGAGCGGGTTGGGCGGATTCTCCCCCACCACCAGTCGGAGCTCCCCGTCGCGATCAATCACAGGGAACTCGGACTCATGGATCGTCAGATCCGGGACCCCGAGGAGGAGCGCCTCGAAGCTCCGCAGTTCCTCCCGGGCGGTGATGGTGTACCGTAACTGGGTGCGCCCGAGAAACTCCCTTCGCTCGAGAGCCAGGCTCAAGGGATCCGGCGCCTCCGAGAGCTCGAGGGAGATGGAACGCTCCCCCTCGGGCCACACCGTCTCGACTTCTTCACCGACCCGAATCGAGCTCTCCCGCAGCGGCCGGGGCGCGGATACCGTTAGGGTATGGGCGTCGGCTATCGCCTCCTCCACCCTCACAGGGAGTGGGTCCGCGGCGTCAAAAGGGTCGTAGAAGACCAGCACCACCAGCCCGCTTATGCCCAAGAGGGCGGTAACCGACCTGCGAATGTTGGCGTGCCGGGCAAACCAGCGCCAGGGGCGACTTCGCCGGAGCAAATCGAGACGAAAGAGCATGAGCAGGTAGGGCAGGAGGATCAGCGAAATCAGCAGTGTCGCTTCCGTGGGAGAGCTAATGAGGACCCGGGCAATCCGGTCTTCTCCCCGTTCCAGGACCGTAAAGACAAAGAAGAGCGGCGGAAGGAGCGCCAGGGAGAAGAAGAGTCGCTTGAGCCAGGGGAGGCGAACATAACTGAAGAGAAAGGTGAGGGCAAAGGTGAAAATGAAGTAGAAGCTCAAGGCGAGGTTAAGAAATAGCAGCACGATGAGCGCCAGAAGATTGAGCGTAAGGGCCCAGCCGGAGTAGAAGCTCGAGTTCTGGGAGAAGAGCGCCTTTCGAAGCGCCTCGTGGCTGAGGCCGAAGAGGGTAATCGCCAGTAGAAGCTTCGCCGCGAAAGTGATGACCGGGGCGTAGGTCCAAAGGGTCGGAAAACTCCGGACAATAGCTATCGTATCGATAAGCATTGTGGCGAAGAAGAGGTAAACCGCAATGGCGCCGTAGAGCACCGGAAGCTGCCAGTCGTTTTTGCTCATAATGCGAGCGTACCGTCGGACTCGCTGGGGCCGTGAGACGGCGTAGAGAAGCATGGAGACGAGTAGGAGCCCCCCAATCCCGAGAAGCTCCCGTTCTCCCAAGAGAAGGTAGACCGGGCCACCCTGGAGCACCGCATAGTTCCGTTCCCACTCCGCCTCCTCGGGAAGGAGGGAGGGTAAGGCAAGCAATCTTTCCAACATGACTGACTCCTCCGCCGGAGTCCTGTCTCGGAAAAGAAGGCCAGAAGCCCAGCGCGCGAGCCCCGCGCCTCGAGCATTTGTAATTTGAATCGCCGGAACGCCCCGGGAAAGAAGCTCTCCCACCGGCTGCTCCGGCACGGAGAGTCCCAGGCGGGCAAGTTGTAGCCTGTTGCCCGCCATGCCGAACTGGAGCTCCCGGGAGGATATTGCCCGCACCGCCTCGAGCATGTAGAAAGGCGTCACGTCTCCGGCGGTACCGGCCTCTACGATCATGCCACGTTCCAATGTGTCAAAGGAGAGGACCGCCACATGCCGCTCTCCCGGGAGCCCGGCGAGCCGGCTCGCCACCCAGGCGGGCCCCACGGCGTTCCGCTCGGCGCCGCCGAGAAAGAGGACCGGCACGGGCTCACCGCGAGCGACGCTCTCCGCGGCGAGGCGTGCTCCCATAAGAAGGGACTGAACCGGAGCGTTCACCGGTACCAGAAACGTCAGGGTTGCCGTATTGACGGTGCGAGGGCTCGCCAAGAGATACTCCGCGAAGGTGTGCACCGTGGGGCCCGTGCTAACCGGGGCTCGTTCAACGCTTACCCCGGCCTCGGTGAAATACTCTTCCAGGGCGGTAAGTCGCGCTCTTTCCGCCGGAGTTCCCTCGGGGGCGGGGGAGTTTCGGCGCAGGAGCTCGGCAAGCTCCTCCTGGGCGGAGAGGTGCTGGGAAAAAAGGAGGTGTGCTGATACTATACTAAGGAAGAGAAGCAGCTTCCGCCCCATGTGGCGCCTTGAAGATAGGTCAGGTTACGTGTAAGGTCAAGACGGGAGAAAGCATGCCCCTGCTCAGAGAGATCGAAGAACGTTACAGTGTCCGTCGTTTTACCGACGAACCGGTGCATAAGGCGCAGATAGAGTCCATTCTCAACGCCGGCCGTCTGGCGCCCTCCGCTAAGAACAGGCAGGCGTGGCGTTTTATAGTCATAACCGAGGACGAAACGAGAAAGAGCATCGAAAACGCCTGTTTTGGGCAGGATTGGGTGGGCCAAGCGCCGGTACAAATCGCGCTTTGCACGACCAACGTCGACTACAAGATGCCTAACGGCCAACTCTCCTATCCGGTGGACCTCGGCATCGCCTCGGGTTTTATGATGCTCCAGGCGGCTCACGAGGGGCTCGGTAGCTGCCCGATAACCACCTTTCGAGAGCAGGAGGTAAAGTCCCTTCTTACCGTTCCGTACTCCATGCGGGTCGTTATGCTTCTTCTTGTGGGGCACCCCTCGCCGGAAGAGGAAGAACGGAGCCGTCGCTTTGCCCTGAGTAGGGTGATCTCCTACAACCACTGGTAGCGGCGCAGGGGTCCGGGATCCTATCGAAACTCGTACCGAAGGGCGTCTCGCTCCCCTTTCCGATCCTTTGCCAGTTGAATCAGACGGCTCAGTAGTTCGGCGTAGGGGATCCCTCCGGCCTCGACCATCTTCGGATACATGCTTATTTGAGTGAAACCAGGGATTGTGTTGATTTCATTGAGGTAGATCGCCCCGGTCCCGCGTTCGAGGAAGACGTCGATTCGGGCAAGGCCGTGGCAGTCGGAACTAAGAAACGCGTCCCGGGCCACCTCCTTGATTCGGTTCCTGAGGGACTCATCTATCTCTGCCGGAATCGCGAGCTCTGCCCCCGCGGGATCGAGGTACTTCGCCTCGTAGGAGTAGAACTCGCTGCGTACGATCACCTCACCCGGTTCGAAGACCAACGGCTCCTCGTCCCCGAGGACCGCGGTCTCGATCTCCCTGGCATCCACGCCGGGCTCAACGATGACCCGGGTGTCCCAGAGCATCGCCTCCTGAACCGCTGCCTCCAGGCCCGATGCGGTTTTTACCTTGGTAATGCCCACGGAGGAGCCGGCCCTCGCGGGTTTGACGAATAGGGGGTACCCATGATCCCGAAGGAACGGCGCCAGGAGATCCGTGGCGCTTTTCTTCTCCAGCTCTCTCCGGGAGAACCCTAGAAAGGGAAGAACTGGAAGTCCCTGCTGTTGCCAGACTTCTTTGACCCTTTGTTTGTCCATTCCCAGGGAGCTGCCGAGGACACCCGCACCTACGTAAGGCAGGCCGGCCACTTCGAGAAGGCCTTGGACCGTTCCGTCCTCTCCAAAGCTTCCATGCAGCACCGGAAAGACCACCTCCGCTTTTAGGGCACCATCCGCGGCACGGAGCCCCCCACCGGGAGAGACAGAGACAGTCATGCGCTCATCGCGAAGGATCTCCAGGGCGGTTCCGGCGGTTGTCGCCCGGTCGACGACCTCTTTCGGCTGCAGGTACCAGCGGCCATCCTTGGCAATTCCCACGAGGATCGGCTCGTACCGTTCCCGGTCGAGATTACGAAAGACTGATGCCCCTGATTTGAGGGAAACCTCGTGCTCCCCGGACCTTCCTCCGTAGAGAATCAGTACGCGCTCTCTGCTCACCGGCTCACCTCGTACCCGTGCTTGGTCAGAAGCTCCCGAGCTACTTCTTCTTCGTCCCAGGGGCGGGGTCCATCGGCGTAGATTATGGAGGACTCGTGCCCCTTACCGAGACAGAGAATCGTGTCCCCCGGCTTGGCCCTTTCGATTGCTGCCTCGATAGCCGCGGTTCGGTCAGGAATGAGGTCCAGGACCCCTTTGGCTCCCGTTGAGTCCCACTGTTCCCGGACTCCCGCGCCGATCTGCTCGAGAATCTCCGTGGAGTCCTCCAGCCTCGGATCCTCGTCGGTCAGAATCACCTCTTCGGCATAGGTTGCTGCAAGGCTTCCCTGGATCGGTCGCTTCTGCAGGTCCCGCTCTCCCGCGGAACCAAAGACGACGATGAGCCGACCTTCGGTGCGCTCCTTGATCATGGGGAGGACCCGCTCGAAGGATCCGGGGGTGTGGGCGTAGTCCACAATCAGGTTGAACGGGGCGTTCTCAGCGGTGACCCGGCGCATTCTACCGGGAAGGGAGCGCAGGGAGGAGACATGCTCCGCCACATCCAGTGGATCCTGGTCCAGGAGCTTAGCCACGGTCAGAAGCGCCGCCAGAGTGTTCTCCACGTTGAAGGTTCCCACCATGGGAACGCGGATTCGCCTCGCCTCCTTACCCCAACGCAGAAGGCAACCGCTTCCGGTGAGATCCCCCTTTATCTCCGTCGCCTCCAGGTCCGCGCTTTCGACGTTGCAGCCGTAGGTGAGTACCTCCCGGCGGGTCGCCTGTTTGAAGTAGTAGCCGTTCGGATCCGCCTCATTGACAACGCCGAAGACAGGCACGTCCACGTCGTGCTCGCTCAAGCTCTGGGTTCGGTCCAAGGCGCGAAAGAGGTTTGCCTTGTCGCTTCGATACCGCTCAAAGGTTCCGTGAAACTCCAAGTGCTCGTGGGTGATATTAGTGAAAACCGCGGCCTGGAAGACCACATCCATCAGCCGTCCGGTCTTTTCACTCAGACCGTGGGAGGTTGCTTCGAGTACGGCGAAGCGCTTTCCGTTCTCCACCATCTCGAAGAGCGCCTCATGGATCTGCGGTGCCTCCGGGGTGGACTGTCGGTAGGGGTTCTTTTCCACACCAATATCCACCTTTCTGGCCACCGTCGAGAGGAAACCACACTCTTCCCCCACGGCTTCCAGGAGCTGGTCTATGAGATAGACCGTGGTGCTCTTACCATCGGTACCGGTGACACCCACTACCGGGAGCCGCCGGGAGGGTTCGGAGTAGAACGCCGAGGAGGCGCGAGAGAGGGCGTGCTGCGTGTTTGGAACCACAGCGTAGGCGACCTTCGGTGAGAGCGCTTCGGGCAGGCGGTTGCAGAGCACGGCTCCCGCACCCCGGCGCACTGCCTCGTCAATGTAGTCGTGACCGTCCACGTGAAAGCCGGGTAGGGCGACGAAGAGAGAGCCTTCCACGCAGTTGCGGGAGTCGAAGGCGATACTCCTAATCAGCGGGTCTGAGGGACCACGCTGCTCCGTCACCGGAACGTCTTTTAGTAGAGCGGAGAACGGCTGCTGCGGCATGGTCGGCATGGTATCAGCGTGCAATGGGTAGTGCAAGAACCGGCTACCGTCCACCAGTCCGATGAAAAAAAGGGGCGGCCCCTCGGAGCCGCCTCTGATAGATAGTCTTTTGTTATTCTTACTGCTGTCCCTGCTCGTCGTGGAGGAAACGGAAGTAGTCCATGTCCGTGGTCAGAGTCTTCCTGAACCGCGGGAGGATTCCCTCGTAAGACTGCACCGCCCGCCAGAACTCGAAGAACGCAGGGTCCTGCTCGTAGGCGCTCGTGTAAACGGCCGCAGCCTCCGCGTCGGCCTCACCTCTAATGGTTTCAGCCTCTCGCCGCGCTCCGGAGAGGATCTCCGCCCGCTCGCGCTCCATTTGACCGAGAATTTCCTGCTTTCGCCCCTGACCGTAGGATCGGTACGCCTGAGCGATTTGCCGCCGCTCCGAGACCATCCGGTCGTAGACACTCTCGGTGAGGTCGTCAGAGTAGCGAATCTGCCGAATAACGATATCTATAAGAGATACACCGTAGCTCGGCGCCGTTTCGGAGGCGAGCTCCTTCATTTGATCGCTCAGGGCGCGTCGGCCCCGGTTGATTTCCGGTTGATTCTGAACAATGTCGATGAGACTGGCGATTTCTTCGAACCCCTCCTCATCGATCTGCTCACCCGCCGCATCCGCGGAAACCGGAGCGTCCCGCTCGATTTGGTTGATAAGGTTCGTACTGCGAACCGCCTCCTCCAGGCTGTTCCGGGAAACGACCGAACGCACCGCACTCTCGATAATGTCGTCCAGCCGAGAGTATCCCTGCTCCATGGTAGTGACTGAGGCGTAAAAGAGCTCGGGATCATCAATTTGCCAGCGCGCGGTCGTGTCGACCCAGATAAACTGGTTCTGAGCCGTGGGTACCCGCCTCGGGTCACCGTCCCAGGAGAGAATCTTGGAGGAGTACTTGACCACGTTGTCTACTACCGGGGTTTTGAGTTTCAGTCCGGCGGTGGTTTGGGTGTCGACAATCTCTCCGAATCTGAGGACTACCGCCTGCTCACCCTCACTGACCACGTAGAAGGGCCCGAGGGCGACGACGATTACCAGGAGGATACCGACTATGACCAGGATTGTTACTAGTCGTTTCATTGGTTCCCCCCTTGCTCCTGCTGCGGCACCGTGGGAAGAGCTCCCTGTCCGCCCGTGCCCTGGCTCAGGTTGAGAAAGGGAATAAAGTTGCTCAGGTTGCGATCCACGAGCTGTGTATCTTCCTGCTCTCTAAAGACGTTTTCCACCATTTCGAAGTAGAGACGGGTGCGGGTCGTTGCGGGAGCCTGCTGGTATTCCCCGAGAACGGAATTGAACCGGGCGGAGTTACCCTGGGCATCGTTGACACGCTCCGCTGCGTACCCCTCGGCTATCTGGATCATCTGGTCCGCCTCACCCCGAGCTCTGGGAATCTCCTGGTTGTACTGCTCCCGACCCTCATTGATGAGACGATTCATGTCCTGCACCGCCCGGTTGACGTCCTCAAAGGCGTCCTGCACACGGCCGGCGGGGGGCACGATATTCTGGAGACGCACGGCGGTCACGTTAATACCGAGTCCGTAGCCGTCGAGAATACCATTCATGTTCTCCTGGCCCTGGTTCTCGATGGCTGGGCGTTCCTGGCCGAGGACATCGACGATCGCCCGGTCACCGACAAGCTCGTTAACCACGGACTGGGAGATGTCGCGAATCGTCTTCTCCTGGTCTTCGACGTTAAAGAGCCACGCCTGGGGATCGATAATTCGGTACTGGATAATCCACTCAACATCCGCGATATTGAGGTCGCCGGTGAGCATGATCGACTCTTCCGGATAATCAACGTCGGACCGTACTGAGGTTACCCCGGGCCGTTCGGTCCTGAAGCCGAAGGACATGTTCTGGATAACCTGAGTCGGAACATTGTAGTTCTGCTCAATGCCGAAGGGAAGCTTGAAATGGAGCCCCGGTCCGGCGGTTCTATTGTACTGACCAAACAAGAGCACCACGGCCTGTTCGGTCTGGTCCACCACAAAGAAGCTGCTGGCCGCAATACCCACGATGAGTGCGACAACAATAATGATCGCAATGGTCTTGGGCTTAAGACTAAAGGGCAGCTGTGGCGGAGTGACGTCACGTTCTGACATTTCTCCTCCTAATTTCTCAACTTTCAGGGTAGCCACAATGACCCCAGACGTCAACTGCAGCCTGACGGCGCGGGCCCCGGCGTAGTAGGTTCATGCCATGGACATGAGCCATCCCATAGAAGAAGGGATAACCAGGAACGGCCACAACTTCATCCGCCTCGGAAATAGCGGATTTCCCCTCTGCGTCATAGACGAGCTCAACGTTCGGCCCCGTCCGGTGGAGGGGCTTACTCTGCAGGGCATGCTCCAAGTCTACGAGCTCTTTTTGGAGCGGTATCAGCTTATCTATCTCTTTCGCAACGGCGAGGCTCCCAGGGAAGCGGGGACGGAGCTCACCATCAGGGAGGAGGCGGAAAGCTACATGAGCGCGCTCTTCGACTTCAGCTACCCCTCGGTCCATCTTTTCGGCATTTCCTACGGCGGATTGATCGCCATGGAGATAGCTGCCTCCGCACCGCAGTTGCTCCGCTCCCTCACGGTGGCGTTGGTGGGCTGCAGAGTCCCATCGCCCATGGCCGAGGAGCTCCGACGCCTGGCCGACCTGGTTCGCCAGGGTGAGTGGCGGCGATTTCACGCCGGTATGGCCAACGCCTTGCACCACCATTCCTCCTTTCGGCTGCTCTTCGCTTCCATCGCCTGGAGTCTCCCGCGACTACTCGGAGTCCCAGAGGATCCGGAGCGGGTTGCGCGTATGCTCGAGGCGTTTGCCGACGCCGACCTTTGCGAGAGGCTCTCGCGAATCCAGATGCCCGCCCTCCTGGTGGCCGGCGATCAGGATCCCTATCTGAGCCAGGAAATCCTGGATGAGACGGTGGCGGCGCTCCCACAGGGAGAGCTCGCCCTCTACGAGGGTGCAGGGCACTCCCTCCTCCGATCTCGTCAGGATGAGGTGGACCAGCGGATTCTTGCCTTTCTGCAGTCTACCGAAACCTAACAACCCCCGGGCGCCGCGCCCCTCTTCCCGGACCGCCTCGGGTTTACAGCGTCCCACATTTGTGGTCCACTAAGAGCAGTAAGGAGTCTTTATGAATTTCGTGAACCAAAAGCGGTTTAGTCCGCTTCTTTTTATGCTTCTCGCGGCGGCCATTTTCGCCATTAGCTCCTGTGGCTCCACGCCGGAGGAGGTTGAAGAACCGACCGAGGAAGCGGAGACCGTCGAAGAGAGTGAACAGCCCGAAGCTTCCGGTGGGAGAGAGCAAATCGAGATCGCCGATGAGCCGGTGGCACGGGTCAACGGTGTTCCGATCTTTCAAAGTGAGCTCGAACGGTTCGTGGAGAACAATCGCCGGCAGATGGCCCAGCAGGGTCGCCAGCTCTCGGAACAAGACATGGTAATGGTCCGGGAGCAGGTCCTTTCGGGGCTCATAAACCGGGAGGTCCTCCTGCAGCAGGCGGGAGAGCTCGATTTGCGGGCGCAGGAAGCGGCAGTTGAAACGCAGATGGGCAATATCCGCAGCCAGTTTGGGAGCGATGAGGAGTACGAGAACGCCCTCTCCCAGCAAAACCTCACGGAGGAAGAGCTCCGGGATAATATCCAGGTGCAGCTCACCATCGATCGGCTTCTCCAGCAGGAAGTTTACAGCGAGGTCGAGGTAACCCAGGAAGAGAAGGAAAACTTCTACGAGGAGAATCCGCAGCTCTTTCAGGAGGGTGCCACCGTAGACGCCAGTCATATCCTCATTACGACCCAGGGGCTGAGTGAAGCGGAGAAAGAAGAGGCGTTCCAGCGAGCTCAGGAAATTCGAGAAGAAGTGGTCGACGGCGCGGACTTTAACGAGGTCGCCCGGGAGCAGTCCGAGGGTCCCAGCGCCTCCAATGGCGGAAGGCTCGGCAGCTTTCAGCAGGGCCAGATGGTCCCGGCTTTCGAAGAGGCCGCGTTCAACCTCGAGCCGGGAGAGATCTCCGAGGTAGTTGAGACGCAGTTCGGCTTTCACATAATCCTTGTAACCGATAAGAGCGAGGGCAGAACTCAGAGCTTTGAGGAGGCGGAGTCTCAGATTCAGCAGTACCTTCTGCAGCAGGAGAACAACGAAGCTTTGCAGTCCTACGTGCAGCGGCTCCGAGCCGACTCGGAGGTGGAAGTTCTTCTCGACGAGCTGGAAGAAGAGGAAATGGAGAGCGAAAGCGGCTCCTGAGCTATCATTAGTTGATGAAGCTCTAACCGCTCCGTATAGTGTGAGCTTATGAAAAAACGACTGGTCACCTCAGCGCTACCCTATGTGAACAATATTCCCCACCTGGGTAATCTTATTCAGGTACTCTCGGCGGATGTCTTTGCCCGGTTCTGTCGCGAGAAAGGGTACGAGACGCTCTATGTCTGCGGCACCGACGAGTACGGGACCGCTACGGAGACCCGGGCCCGGGAAGAGGGCATTACTCCCAAGGAACTCTGTACCCGGTACTATAAGATACACACCGAGATTTATGAGTGGTTTAACATAGCCTTTGACAAGTGGGGGCGCACCTCTACGCCGGAGCACACCGAGATAACCCAGGACATCTTTCTCAAGCTCCACAAGAATGGTTACATCCAGGAGCGCACCATAAAACAGCTCTACTCTGAAGACTCAGAGATGTTCCTGGCGGATCGTTACGTTCGGGGCACCTGCCCTAAGTGTGGCTACGAGGACGCCCGGGGAGATCAGTGCGAGAATTGTGGCTCCCTTCTCGACCCGATGGATCTTGTCAATCCGAGAAGCGTCTTTGACAACTCCACTCCGGTGGTCCGAGAGACGACGCATCTCTACATCGACCTGCCGGCGATCCTGCCGAAGCTCCAGGAGTGGATGAAGGAGGCCTCGGTAAAGGGTAACTGGTCGAGGAACGCGATTCAGATGACTCAGGGGTGGATTCGGGACGGTCTGAGAGAGCGGGCGATTACCCGGGACCTCAAATGGGGTATTCCGGTTCCCCTGGAGGAGTACAAGGACAAAGTCTTTTACGTCTGGTTCGACGCTCCCATCGGTTATATCTCCATTACCGCCACCCACACCGACAAGTGGGAGGAATGGTGGAAGAACCCCGGAGAGGTCGAGCTCTTTCAGTTCATCGGAAAGGATAATATCCCCTTTCACACAGTCATATTTCCCTCGAGCCTCCTCGGAAGCGGTGACAACTGGACCATGCTTCATCACATGTCCTCCAGCGAGTACCTCAACTACGAGGGCGGGCAGTTCTCCAAGAGCAAGGGAATCGGCGTTTTTGGAAACGACGCCAAAGAGACCGGGATCCCGGCGGATGTCTGGCGCTTCTACATTTTCTACAACCGTCCGGAGACCTCGGACTTCACCTTTACCTGGAAGGACTTTCAGGAGAAGGTAAACGGCGAGCTCATCGGGAATTTCAGCAATCTTGTAAACCGGACCTTCACCTTTCTAATGAAGCAGTTCGATGGGGAGATCGTCCCGGTAGACAGGAATGAGCCCTGGGCCAAGGAGTTCTGGGGAGAAGTTGAAAGAATCGAAAACGAGATAACCGAAGATCTTGAGTGGGCGCACCTCCGGGACGGTTTGCGAAAGATCTTTGCCCTTTCGAGCTACGGAAATCGAATGTTCCAGTCCGCGGAACCGTGGAAAACGAAGGAGAGCGATCCCGAGGGAACCAAGCGGCTCCTCGCCAACCTTGCCTACCTGGTTAGGGATTTGACGGTGCTCATACGCCCGTACCTGCCGGCGACGGCGGAGAAGATCGGCTCCTTTCTCGGATTGCAGGATTACGGCTGGGAGCAGTTGCGGGTGACCGAGGGGGTCGGGCGCGTTCAGGGCGTTCAGATTCTGTTCAAGCAGTTGGAGGATGATTTCGTGGCGGAGTTGCAGAAGCGGTTTTCCGGGAGTCAGGCCGAGCGTGCTCAGCGCGAGGTGGCCGAGGAGACGGAGAAAGAGTCTCCGGAGGAACTCTTCCGTAAGAACATCGAGCTCCGGGCCGCCAAGATCACCGAAATCGAGCGACATCCCGAGGCCGATAAGCTCTATATAGAGACCCTCGACGACGGAAGCGGCGAGCCTCGGCAAATAGTCTCCGGTCTCGTACCTCACTACTCGGAAGAGGAACTCCTGGGCAAGACGATAATCATTGTCTCCAACCTCAAGCCCGCCAAGCTCCGGGGCGTAAAGAGCAACGGTATGCTTCTCGCGGCGAGCGACAAGACCCCGGACGGAACGGAACGGGTAGAGGTGCTCTTTGTAGACCACGCCGAGCCCGGGGAGCGGCTGGTTCTCGAAGGGGATGACGCCGAGGCAGCCCAGGTGGAGCATCTCTCCCGCCTCAAGATCGATGCCTTCTTCGAGGTACCGATCAAGGCAGACGCCTATGAAATCAAGGTTGGCTCCAAGAGGCTAATCTGCGCCGGAGAGCCCGTTCGGAGCCATGACGTCAAAGACGGGGCCGTCGGCTGAAATGAACTCAGGTGGATCGGCCGGCGAATCCAGGGGGGACGGAGGAGCCCCGGATGGAGCCGGCAGGGTCACCGGGGACGGAGGAACGGGGTTTCCTGAGTACTCCGCGCCCAATCTCTTCCAGTCACCCTTCTGGGCGGCGCAGAAGGAGCGTTTCGGCTGGCAGGCGCTCTGGAGCGACGGCGCACCTCCGTCCCTCCTTCTCTATCGGAAGCTCCCGGGACCGTTTTCAATAGCCTACGTTCCCTACGGAGGCACCTTCGACACCGGAGGCGCCACACATCTTCCTCCGTCCGAAGAGTTCAGCAGTAGCAGCTACATCCGCGAGCTCAAGACCGCCCTCGAGACTGCGTCTCGGGAGCCCACTTTCCTCCGCTGGGACGTTCCCTTCCCTCTGGAATCGCTTTCGGTGTCCCCGGGGACGGCGCTCGAAGATGCGGGCCTGGTAAAGTCGAGGGCGGACGTGCAGCCCCCGGATACGGTGGTCCTGGACCTCAACAGCAGTGAGGAGCAGCTTCTCGCGGGAATGAAGAGTAAGACTCGTTACAACGTCCGCCTGGCGAGCAAAAAGGGCGTGCGGGTCGAAGTCGGCGACTGGAGGCGAGACCTCGACGCCTGGCAGGAGCTCTATCGGGTGACTGCGGAGCGGGACCGTATCGCCATACACGACGCTGAGTACTACCGTTCACTCTTTGAACTGGCGGAAGAGCACGACCCCCGAGAACTTTCCATGTCCCTCTACCTGGCGTATCATGAGGAGGACCTCCTGGCAGGGATTATCGTTGCTCGCTTTAGAGAGGCGGCGTACTACCTCTACGGAGCCTCTTCCAATGAGAAGCGAAATCTTATGCCTGCCTACGCCTTGCAGTGGCGCGCAATTCGTGACGCCGCCGCGGCCGGGGCGAAGAGTTATGACTTATTCGGTATACCTCCGGCGGAGGATCCGGACCATCCCATGCATGGGCTCTATCGTTTCAAGGTTGGCTTCGGCGGTTCCCTCGTTCGACGTCCCGGAGCGTGGGATCTCCCTATTCATGGACTCGCCTACCGCGGTTTCAGAGCCGCCGAGGGAGCTCGCAGTTTCTACCACAAGGTCATAAAGAAGCGCGGAGGGTAGCTATGAAACGTGCGCTCCTGGTCATCGGTCTGCTGAGTCTGCTCTTCAGCTGCGGTACCGTCTCTTCCGGCGGCGGTGGCGAAGAGCGCTCCGTTCCCCCTCCGCAGCTTCTCGCGACCACTGCGGCGGACGGGATCAGCCTGGACCCTGGGGCGGAGGAGATCCGCATCGAGCTCCGGGAGCTGCCTGAGACGCTGCGAGCGGCTTCCGAGCTCACCGCGGAGGGGCGGTTTGTCGGGGTGGATGAGACACCTCGAGAGGGGATCGTCTCCCGTGACGGCGACGGGGCCACGGTGCGACTCTCGCCCCAGGGGCTCCGGAGCGGAGAGAGTTACCAGCTCGAAATTCGGCTGAGGAGTCCTCGGGAGGAGACAGGCTGGAGCGAGCCGGTCACCGTAGAGATCGAACCGGTGCAACTCAGGGCGGGGATCCTGTTGGTAGACCCCATCGCCTCGGTACCCCTGACCGTGGACAAAGCCGGGGGCCCCGAAGAAGAGCCGGTGGCGACGGTAGACCGTTCTCCGAGGTTCACTGCGACCTACCAGGGCCCGGCGGTCAAAAGTATTCGAGTGCGGCTCCTGGAAGAAGGGGGGCGCGAAGTTCATTCAGCGGAGCTTGATCCGCAGGCGGGTGAGAACAGCTACGAAGTTGAGACTCCGGTCTCCTTCGGCTCATACGCTTTGGAAGTGGAGATCATCTTCGGTGGGGGAATCCTCGCGGGGGAACCTCTCCGAGGGAGATTTCGGGTAGAGGAGCCCCGAGGGCCGGTGGCCTCGGCCCAGGGACGAGGGATCTCTCCCGTCC
>CAYZHV010000005.1:15536-41679 GCA_964478055.1 uncultured Spirochaetaceae bacterium
CGTCCCTCCCTGCGATGGCTCCACCAGCCGGGTATGGACAGCTACGAGGTTGCCTTTCAGCAGCTGCCGCCGGGGGCGGAGAGCTCGGTATCGGAGATCCTATCGGGTAGCCCAACCGAGCTGGTGCGGGACGACAAGCTGGTTTTGGGGACGGAGGTCCTTGCCTCAGGCAGTCGCTATGCGTGGCGCGTAAGGGGCAGGGTGGACGGGAACCCCGGTCCCTGGAGCGAAAGCTTCAGCTTCACGTACCAGCCGCTCCTGCCGAGCTTTTCTGAGGTGATCACTCCCGGAGAAGAGGTGGAATATGTCCTGGGGAATGAGGAGGGAAGCGAGGATGAGCGACCGGAGCGTGATGTTCGGTTGAACATCCCCTTCGACATGGCAACTCGGGAGGTGACCAATCTCCTTGCCGCGGCGCTGTTTAATTCCGGTCTTGCTCACGGAAGGTTTCGTCTGGACGAGCTTGTACTGCGCCGAGCTTCCGATGGAGAGCCGCTTCTCTATTTAGATACATTGGAGTACGGAGAGCAACTCGGCCTCGTCCTGGGTGAGGATGGGCGTATTGTCACCGTCGAAGGTCGTGGCTCCCATCCCGCTGTTGGGGTGAGTTGGCACGGGGCGGTTTCTCTCAGCCGGGAGCTCTCGTTTCTTGAGGGCAGGCCGATGCCTCCTCTCGACGGCCCCGCGAGAGCGAGTCGTACCGTTCCCGACTCTCCGGTTGACCGGGAGAGATGGATATACCGACTCCCCACGGAGGCGGAGTGGGAGTACGCCGCCTCCGGAGGGGAAGAGCGAACCTACCCCTGGGGGGAGGGGACGCCGCGGGGCCGGGCGAACTACTACCGCAGCGGTGACGCTTTTGAGGATCCCAATCCTCCCTACACTAGGGACGGAGGTCCGACGACCCCCGTAGGACTCTTTGGTGAAGCCTCACCCTTCGGGCAGAGAGATCTCATCGGCAACGTCTGGGAGTGGTGTCTCGATTGGTACGATCCCGCTGGCTACGTTCCTTCGGAGGAGCAAGGTGGCCCGGCGTTGCTCGTGAATCCAGCTGGGCCGGGCGCGCCGGTTGCGGACGAGTTCGGCGTGATAAACCGCTCTCTTCGCGGACTCGCCTGGAACAGCCGTATCGAGGATCTACGCCTAAGCAACCGAGGCAAGTATCCACCCGAGTTAGCGAGTTGGAGTATTGGGGTCCGACTGGTTCTCTCGCCCCGAGTGCCTGCTTCAGCGCGTCCGGGGACGGAGGAGTCTCCCGAGTAGCTTTGCGAGACGGGGACGGAGGCGCCGCAGACTCTCCAGTATCCCTTCAGTGGTGTACGCGGTATCCGAGATCGGGACTTCTCCGTCGTGGATCCGCCGAGATTGTCTCTTCGCCTTGTGTTCCCGGGGCTGTTTGAGCCCCCGCTTCTCTCCGAGAGGGCTACATAACCAAAGGCAATCACCTACGACGGCGGCTATACGATACCGTACTCCTTCTCCAGGGACTCGTAGTAGTTGATCACCTGCCGTACGTACTTTCGCTTTTCCGGGTAAGGCTTGTAACTAAAGGATCTCTTGAAGCCGTAGACGATAATGTTTTTGAGCTGTTTCGGAGTAATCTCGAAGTTCTCGAGGGCGAGCTCGATCTCTTTGGTCACCGTTGTGTGAGAGACGAGGCGATTATCCGTGCAAAAGGTGATCGAGAGATTCTGCTTGAGCATTTTGCCCAGGGAGTGGTCTGAGACCTTCTTGAGGTCAGGAGCGGTCTGCATATTGCTGGTCAGACAGACCTCGATGGTGGTCCGATTGTCGGCGATGAACTGTACAAGGTTGTTGATGTAGCGCTCTCGGTCCTCGATCTTTTCGTCCCGGATGTGTTCCGGATCGAAGAGGCGCAAGGCGTGTCCAATTCGGTCCGCGTGGAGCTTTGTTATCGCCTGAAAGATCGACTCGGGACCGTACGCCTCTCCGGCGTGGACAGTCTTATTAAGAAAGTGCTCGTGAACGTAGTCAAATGCGTCCTCATGGTCTTTTGCGGGATAGCCGCTTTCGCTTCCGGCCAGGTCGAAACCGACAATCCGGCAGTCGCTCTCTTCCCTAAGGCGTACGGTCGCTTTTGCAAGCTCTAGGGATGCGAGCTTGATAATGTCCGAGGAGTCGGAGTAGGGGTGTACCTCGAAGAGCCGGCGATAATACTCACTGAAGTTTGCCGCAAAAAAGCGCATGGCGATAACGATGATCCCGTAGTCGAAGGGGGGCTCTCCCGGCGGCATGGAGCGATTGATTTCCTCCGTCCCTCGCTTCAAGCCGCGGTCCACCGCGAACATCACGTCCTCGTAGGATAGGTGCTCGTTAATATGAAGCTGCGGCGCGAAGCGCACCTCTAGGTGGCGCACTCCTTCGGCGAAGTTATCAATCGCAAGCTCGTAGGCGACTCGTTCCAGGTTCTCGGCGCTCTGAAGGACCTTGTTTGTGAGGCCAAAGCCCCGGAGGTACTCATCCAGGCTTGCGTAGCTATCCTTGAAAACGTGCTTGCGTAAGCCTTCTTCGGTGTGTTCAGGGAGGGAGATGTTCTCTTTCCGTGCAATGTCGATAAGGGTCTCGAGGCGTAGGCTACCGTCGAGGTGGACATGAAGGTCCGTCTTCGGAATGCGACTGATAAACTCGGGATCGTAACTATGCATGCCCAACTATAGCATTGTCCTCGCAAAATTCAACCACCGCTGCTATGCTCTAATTCGTGATACGACGCCTCTTTCTTTTTCTGTTCCTCGCGGTACTCAGCGTAGGAGCGGGGACGGAGCAGCCGGGGCCGCAGCAGCCGGAGCTACTCCTCAAGACCTTTCCTCCCGAAACGGAGCTCTACGAAGGGGGCAGGCTGCTCACTCCGGTTGGCCGGTTTACCGGGCCTGACGGCGGCGATTGGCGACGCTACCGGCTCCATTCAGGATATCAGGTTCTGACGCTTCGGGCGGAAGGGTACGCGCCGAAATGGCTTCACATTCGGGGTAACGGAACCTTGCGGGTGGATGAGAAGCTCGAGCGCCTCGACGCGCTCCTCCGTCCCCGGGGGGAGATCGGTACCGGGGCGCAGCCCAAGGGGGTTGCCTTTGCCCCCGACGGGAGAACTCTTGTGGTGACAACCCTGAGTGACAACGGGATCGATCTCTATCGAACCGAGCCCCTGGAGCACCTTGCCCGGGTGGAGCTTCCGCCGGGGGGTGGGGGAGAGGAGGGGTTTGTAGAAGCGCAGTTTCTTCCAAAGCGGCGGGAGCTGTGGGTCAGCCAGATGTCCACCGATCAGGTTCATCTCCTTTCAACGGTGGATTATCGGTACATTACGAGCGTTGCCACTGGTGGGCGGTGGCCTAAGGTGATGGTTAGCGATCCTGAAGAGCGACGACTCTTTGTCTCGAATTGGTATGACCAGAATGTGGGCGTAATCGATCTAAAAGAGCGGCGCCTCCTGGAGAATATCGACGTACCTGGCGTTCCCCGGGGCATGGTGGTAAGCCCGGACGGTCGAAGTCTTTATGTTGCCCTATTTGAGGGTGGGGACCTGATACACGTAGAGATCTCGGACCCCGAGTACCCGATCCGGCGAATCGACGTGGGGGACGGAGCTCTGCGGCATCTGGTCTTGAGCGGGGATGGGGAGCGACTCTATATCTCTGACATGTACTACGGCTCGGTTATCCTGTTCGACCTGCGACGGGAGGAGGTGGTCCGGCGCCGGCGCCTGGGGGCCAACATCAACACGATCGACCTCTCCCCGGGGGAAGAGTATCTGCTCGTTAGTGAGCGGGGACGGAACAACCCGGAAGACTACCGCAAGCGGGGGCCTCATTTCGGGCGGATCTTTCTCTGCGATCCGGTAAGCCTGGAGACCGTGAGCTGGATCTGGGGACGCAACCAGCCTACGGGTCTGGACATCTCTCCCGACGGGCGCTACCTGGCATTCACGGACTTCATGGATGACAATCTGGAGCTCTACGAGTTTGCGCCGAGGGCTCGAACCGCCGAGACAAAACGGTTTCCCCGATCAAACTCGTTCTGAAAGAGCTCGAAGGAAGAGCACCCGGGGGAAAAGAGTACAACTCCTCGCCGCTCGGTCTCGCCCACCGATCGGACGCACCGGGAGAGAAGCTCCTCGAGCTCACTGAAGGGGCCGGCGAAGGGGATCCGTTGTTCCTGCAGCATCGGTACGAGCCGTTCCGTGGCCCCGCCGGCGAGGAGATGGACCGATTGGGCGCGTTTAGCGGCTGTCAGGAGGGGCGAGAGGTCGAGTCCCTTGTCCGTACCTCCGCAAATGAGATGGACCGGCTCGTCAAAGCTCTCAACCGCCGCCAGGCACGCTTCCGGAATGGTGGCCGCGGAGTCATTGTAAAACCGCAGCGCTCCGACTGACCTGACATAGTGGAGCCGATGCGGGATGCCGGGAAAGCCGGCGATTCGCGGTTTGACCAGCTCCGCAGGGGCACCGGCAAGATAGGCCGCGGCGGCCGCGGTCAGGAGATTACGCCGCTGGTGTTGTCCCGGCACCTTGAGCTCCGGTGGTACCAGGGGCACCCGCTCCTCACCGAGGGAGAGGATTCCCCAGCCGTTGTGCTCGTAGACACCGTCTATGGCGGATTCTGGCTCCCCGGCATGGACGAGGAGCGAGGGAACCGGCGCTTCCTCAGCGAAGCCGGGTCCGTAGCCGTCGGCGGCGGAGAAGATGCTCCATCCACCCCGTTGCGTTCGGTAGATCGCTCGCTTGTCCGCCACGTACGGCTCCATTGAGCCGTAGTAGTCGAGGTGATCCCTGTAAATGTTGGTAATCACCGAAACATTCGGGTCGATGGGGCGGTGTCGGGGCGAGAAATCCCGGGGTCTGGATGTGCGCTGATCGTTAAAGCGTGCGGCGAAAACCAGGTCACCGAGCTGAAAGCTGGAGAGTTCGAGGACCACCGTCTCCGTCGGGCTGACTTCTCCGAGGAAGTTCAGAGGAGAGTGGGTGATATTTCCCCCGAGACGGGCGCCGGAGCCAAAGCCGTCGAGAATGTGGTGGGCCGCACTGGCGGTTGAGGACTTGCCCTTGGTCCCTGTCACTACAAGAAGAGGATGGTCCGACTGCGATAGGAAGAGCGAAATGTCTGTCTCGATGCGCCGGGCCTTTAACAGCAGAGGGACGTCCCGTCGGACTGCGGGGTTTTTTATCACCATGTCCGCCCCGGAAAAGTCGTTCTCCTCGTGAGTTCCCAGGACAAAGCGAATCGCGAGGCCCGAGAGCGCCTCCACGGAGCTGCTCAAGGCGGCTTCGTCCCGGAGGTCCGTAACCGTCACCTCCGCTCCGTTAGCAAGGCAGTACCGCGCCGAGGCCACTCCACCGCCGTGGAGCCCAAGCCCCATGACGGTTACTTTCATTCCGGAAAGCTCATTCGTCCCCAAGTCGGACCTCGTATTCTTTCATCTCTTCCTCGTTGAGATACGGCTTGACTTGTACGTCCTTCCAAAGGTCTCGCAGTGAGTCAGGAAGCTCCTCCTTCAATGTGCGAAAAGTTTCGAGCTCCGTCGAGAATGTATCTTCTCGCAACGCTTCCTGAATCTCCTCCATATGGGGGGCCAGATACTGGCGAATCCGGTGGAGCTGCGGGATTCTCTGTTTCCGCCGGTCCGGGTCCACGTCCACCACGGCGTGACAGATCGATCGGTACTTACAATTGATCGGGTAGTACGGGTAGAGGCGCTTGCCTTCTGGAGCAAAGAGCTTAGTGAAGAACTTGGTTAGCTCCGTATCGAGCCAGATACCTTGCACGAAATATCCCCTGCCGGTCTCACCAATCCACGTGTCAGAGACGTACTGATCCACTCGAAACGCGTGGACCGTATCGTCCCTGGTGACCACCTCTTTGAGCGGAACAAAGTCCGCCTCCATGGTGACTCGGTTGCTCCTGTACCGCGGGGTAACGTCGTTGGAGCCTTTTTCCAGGAGTTCGTGCACCTGGGGTCGATAGAGCAAGTCGATACGGATGAGGTAGAGGTAAGGCACTCCGTCGAGCCGATAGAGCTGGTAGAACGCCGGTCGCAGTACTTCCGCGGGGTCGAAGAAGTAGGTCATCCCATTGAGAAGCTGCGGGACCGACTCCTGGATCGAGGCCACCAGCGGGCGAATGCGACCGAGATACTCCTCGGTAGGTTTTCTGATACGCACATCGTGATGAATCGGAAAACTCGGTACGTCGAAAGGAGTCTCTATCTTAATGAAAAAGTCCTCTCCCTGGGTGTAATGGCGGGAAAAGCTCACTGGTGCTCCGGCGTTCTCTTTCAACCTGCGGTTGATCTCACCGTCGGAAAACGGCACCGCTATCTCGCCGAGGACTTGTTCCATTATCATGAATATATACGGTAAAATCGAAGGTGCGTGCAATAGGCGTACCGGACGGCGTTGTTTTTCGCATCTCTAAGCGCTACAATGAATCAAAGATGAGACGTTTTCTGCTTCTCCTATTCCTCATCACTCTCCTTCTTCCCTCCATCTCAGCTCAGGAGCGGGAGGCGTACGCCTTTGTCATTTACGCCGAAGGGTACGACATGACAATATTCCGAAATGACGAGCTCCTCACCTACGACGTCCTTCGGGACAACGTAATCGGAATGCCGCTTCTTCCGGGTGATCTGATCCAGACCGATGCGGACACCTTTGTGGAGCTCCAGGTTATGCCATCCCGGACGGTGATCAAGGTCGCCGAGAACACCACGTTCCGAATCGAAGAGATTGGAGGCACCGGGGGAGGCTCATTTGATCTCGCCTATGGACGTCTCCGAGCGAGAGTGGATCGAATTACCGGCAATGAGGAGTTCCAGATTCGCGGACGCAGCGCCGTGGCCGGGGTTCGTGGCACGGACTTCGGATACGATTTTGTTGCGGTCCGGGAAGGAAACGTCGAGGCGGAGACTCAGGTCTACGTGTTCGAGGGAACCGTGGAAGTTACCGAGACCGCGGACGAGGGAGACGAGAGGGTGTCGCAGATGGAGGCCCCCGAAGCGGAGAGTGAAGGGGCCGTCTCGGAAACCCCCGAGGGGGCGCAACCTCCGTCCCCGGATGGACCGTCTGCGGACGCAGCTCCGTCCCCGGGAGAGCCCTCCACCGGAACTCAAAGAGCCACTATCCCCACCGGTGGAACCGGCGGTCCGAGGACAATCGTGCTCACGGCGAACCAGATGGTGAGCGTTATCCGCCGAACCGTCGAGGAAACCCTCGAGCAGCAGGTGGAAACTCCGGCGACACCTGAGCTAGTGAGTTTCGAGTCCTCAGCTATCGAAGATGAGATTGAGCGATTCTGGCAGGAGAGGGACTTTCAGCGGCAGCCGGTAGATCCGGAAGAGGTTGAAGAGCGCTTTCCGGAGATCAACAAGAAGGTTTCCCAGCTTGCCACTGAGCGACGGGTATTTCTCCTGGCTCAGAAACGTGCTGCCCTTGGGCAGGCGCCATCGGAACCGACGCGGGAGCCGGAGGTGCGGCGTCTAGCAGTGCCGGGCCCGGAGGATCGGCTGCGCCGGTCTCTTCTTCCGGAAGGACGAACGAACTGGAGTCTGAGCGCCGAGCGCGGCGGGGCCTTTCTGACGGCCACGGGAACCGTGGTGGGCGTCGCGGCTCTGGGCCTCGCCTTTGCCGGAGACCAGCTCTTTTCGGGCTACGATACCGGTTTCGACAACCCCGCGACCAGCGCGGCTCTTCTTTCCGGAGGGATCTTTTTCTCCAGCGGCCTCATTTCGCTTATAGCCAGCCTCTTTCAACCCGCCGGGGAGTAGGGGCAGGCCGGGTTTCTCCGGCTTCGCGGCACTACCCGAGTGGAAGGTTCTCCTGCCGGGGATCGGCTCTCTTATTCCTCGAGGAGTTGCATAGGGTTGCGGCGTTCCCGCTGGAGGGTCTCAACCTCCGTGATAAACCACTGCTCGTTGCGAAAGACGAAATGAACGCGCTCCTCGATCATATAGAAGAGCATGTTCTCGAATCGATTGGACTCCTGGGCCCGGGCCTCATCGAGGGGCACGGTTTCTCCCGATTCCTGTTCCTCTTCGCCGGAGACGGGCTCCCACTTCTCGTACCGCACAGTCACCGTAGCCTGCTCCCCCTCGGCCCTCGTTGAGAGAATCCGTAGGTTTGCCACACCGTAGGCGTGGTGACCCTGTCGGAGTTCAGGCATGCCGTCGTCCCGCCAGCTCTGAGCGTCCACGAATCGGGAACTTCCTTCCATAGCCCCCTGCATCCTGCTGAAGATGTAGAGATTGGTCACCTCCCGAAGCTTGTCTTCCGCGGCCTTCTGAATAACCGCTTCTTCCATGAGCACATGATCAAACTCGTTCATGGCGTAGTAGAAAGTCTTGGTTACCTCCGTTACGCCCATGCCCTCCAAGGGAGACGGCTCGAGAGCGCGGCGGACAATGGAGATCGGCACCGAGAGGACCACGAGGACGATGACTCCTAGTAGGAGAAGCTTCTTCCAGTTTCGGGAAAGGTAGCGTCGCTGCCTGAGCTTGCGGGTCCCTTCGTTCCACCGTCGCTCCTCTCGCTGGCGAACCTCCTCCTCTTCCTGGGTAGAGACTCCGACGTCGAGATCCTTCAGCTCCCGTAGCCGCTCGAGGAGTGCCTCCGCGGATTCGGGTCCCGGATCGGATAGAAGGGTCTCCAGAGCCTCGGCAATACCTGAGTCGAGGCTGGGGCGCAGTGCTCGCGGGGGCCGGGGCGGGGAAGAGCGGAAACGATCGCGGATCTCCGCCACGCTCTCCCCCGGAAAGGGCCAGGCCCCGGTGAGAATTCGGTAGACCCAGATTCCAAGGGCCATTGCGTCTCGTCGCTCACCCTGGAGATCCGGGTGGGTGTGGCGCTCCACGTAGGCCAACTCCGAGGACTCCGGGAGATGGGTGAGGGTCCTGGCAATGATCTCTGGAGGAGCGAAAAAGACCCCCTCCTCGTTCGTAAGAAAGATGCCCGTCAGCGAGAGGGCGGGGAGCTCCACTCCGGCCTCCGCAAGACGGCGCATGGCGCGGTACACCGACACTGCCGCCTCGAGCCGAGGTTTGCTCTGGGCGGAGTCGAGGAGAAGCGTTTCAAACGGAGTAACCGGAAGGTCAGGACCGTAGAAATAGAGAACTCCGCCCTGATGGCGAAACCCTTCGATATGCCAGGGCTCCATTCCTTCACCGTGGACTACCCAGCCTGGATCACGTTCCTGCGAAACCAGCTGGGTAACGGCGAAGGTGCCGGTGCTTACACCGGTCCGAACAGCGAGCTTGAGCTCGCCACCCTCGGAGACATGGTTATAGAGGGGCGCACTACTCATGGCTCCCTACTATGCAGCTCCTACTGGGGAACGTCAAACACAATTGAGGCGTACTCGATAGCGAAGGTGGCTCCGTCCTCATAGGTGTGATGTCGGCTTCTTCCGAGGATGGTCGCCTGGGCGCTGGGAGGCAGGAGATTGCAGAGAAGTGCTATTGGTCCGGCACCGGTTATCAGAGCAGCCCGATAGGAGTTTATGAGCGGACTCACGTTATGAGTCAGGGCGGCCCCGATGAAACGTCTGCTCTCCTGTCCTGCGTTGCGGATCTCTGAGAACGAAGAGGTGTTGCTGCTCACGATAATCAACGTCTCCGAGAGGAACTCCTCGCCGAGAGTGTGGATGAGATCAGTCCCCTTTTGGAGCTCCTGGGTATCGCTGATCTGCGCCAACACCGGCAGGATCGGTACCGAGGGAAAGAGATGGGCGAGAAAGGGGAGATGGAGCTCCAGGACGTGCTCCTGCAGATGGAGCAGATCGTCCGCTTCCGCCCCGGCGGTTGCCAGCCGTTCCAGGGCCCCGGAGTCCACCGGAATGGTGCCGAGAGGCGTGGCGAAGGCGCTCACCTTGGGGAGAAATATGCCCGCCGGAGCGCTGGAAGTGGGGGAGGCGAGCAGGAGTATGCGCTTCGGGTTGGAGGCGGCTACCCGCTTCATTCCCGCGGCGATGAGGGGCCCGACACTCTCGTAGTGGCCGTAGGGAAGAATGAGTGCCAGGGCGTCCCCGGAGATGATCGGGCTCTCCATGATGAGCCGCTGCACCATTCGACGCAGCCGCATCGGCTCGGAGGGATAGAGAATGCCCGCCACAATCGGTTCTCGGACCATGCAATTAAGTATGATGCACCGGAATGTGGGGCGCAAATCGGCCGAACAGGCGATACCGCCTTCTAGGAAAGAAGGCGCCTAATGCGGCTCTCTTCGAGGTCCACGTGTAGGTTCTTCTCCTGCGTCGGGAGCACGAGTCCACGCTTGCCGCCCTTGGCTCGGCGCAAATGCTTTACCTGGGTGTAGTAGAGTTCTCCCTGCCCGTTCTCCCGTCCCTTGCTGTAGAAGAGAGCCAGGTTTCCCGCATCCAGAAGCACCTCCAGGGGTATGCTCTTGCCCGGCTGCGCTTTGACAAAGACGTAGCCCCCGGGGAAGTCCCTTGAGTGGAGCCACCAGTCGTTGCCTCGAACGTGGCGACGGAGGAGTTCGTCGTTCTCCCGGGCGTTTCGGCCGATGAGGATCCTGAAGCCGCCGGACTCCGCCTGGAGCCCCGGACGCCCCTCACCCTTCTCCTGTTCTCGCCCTTGATCTGGTGCAGTAAGCTCTTGAATCCGACGGGGATCCGGCTCCGCCTTGAGCGCCTCGTACTCATCTTCTTGCTCTTTGAGTTCCCGGCGGATTCGCTCTAACTCGTCCTCCAGCGCTCCCACCGCCCGGCGGGCCTTCTTTGCCCGTTCGTAGTACTCTTCGGCGTTCTCGTGGGGGGACTTCCTTGGATCAAGTCGTACCGAAATCGGCTGGTTCTCCCGGGTGAAGTCCTCGGCCTCGAGCCACTCCTCACCCCCGGAGAGGCGGTGAAGGTTGGCCATGATGATATCACCGTAGCGTCCGTAGCCAAGCTCCTGCTGGTATTCCTGAAGCTCCCGCTCGAGGCCGTTTCTGCGCCGGTGGTAGGCGCTCTGTTCCCGCTCCCACCATTTTTCGAGACGACCGAGGAGCGCTTCGGTCTCGGACTCCTTTTCCTCGGCGCGGTACTGTTCATCGAGAAACTCGTTAAAGCTTCCGGCCCCGGACCAGGCTCGGACCTCCCGGGGTGGGGGCTCCTGGGCGGGAGGGAGCTCGTACCTCTCTCCGGAGGCGATACCGCGCTTTGGTTTTCGGTAGAAGGCGTCGAGGATTCGATCCTCTTCGTCCGTGGCCACCAGGTTTGCCGAGCCCCCCCAGAGCTTTATGTAGAGCCTGGTTCTCTCTCCGGCCCGGTCCACATCGACCCGGAGCAGCCGGTCGTGGTTGACGTGCTCGACCGAGACGATTCGCCCGCCGGATAGCCGCTTCTTGAGAAACTCCGCAAAGCGCTGCGGCTTCTTTGGCTTCTTCGGCGGGTAGGCAGTCCCGTGAATCCGTACCTCCCGGTTGTCCAGGCAAATCCGGAGCCACTGTCCACCGCCGGGTCGGTAGAGAAAGAGAAAAAGGTTTTTGTAGTCCGGTTGTCGTATTTCCTGGATGTGGCTCTGCTCGAGATTGAGCTCCTCCAGGACAAGGTCGATCTCTCGCCAGTTCAGGGACATTGGTTCACTATAGTTGGGCCGGGGCAGTGTCGTCCAGATGGCGGAGAGCGCGACGAATGAGGCCGGCGAGGTAAAAGGAGCCGGTGGCCACGATTACGCTGCTCTCGGCTCCGTAGGCGTGTTTTAGAGCTTCCAGAGGGTCCTCAATGATCTCTGTTGGCACCCCGGCGTCCCTGAAGGGCTCGGCGAGGGCAGGAGGATCGCTGGGGCGAAAGGTCCCGGGTCGCACGATCAAAGCTCGGCCGATGTTCGGAATAAGGTGGCGTGCCATCTCTTCGTGGCGCTTTCCCCGAACACTCCCGAAGAGGAGTGTCCAGGGAGGCGGAAAGATGGAACCCACCGTCTCCACGAGAAAAGCGATGGAATCAGGGGTGTGGGCACCGTCGAGGAGGAGCGGAGGAGTGCCGGGAAAGAGCTCCATTCGCCCCGGTAGCCTTACCGCTTTTAGGGCCTCCTGAGCCTCCGTCTCCGTCAGGGACGGCCTAACTGTTCTGGCCACCGCATAGGCGAGAAGGGCGTTTCGCGCCTGCCTTGTCCCCAGAAGCTGGAGGTGGAAGGAGACTTCTTCTCCGAAGAGCTCCGCCCGAACCGTTGTGCCCTTCTCGGAGACGGTCACTTCCTTCTCCCTGACAATCTCCTCGTACCGGTACTGTCGCGCTCCAGCTTTCTCGGCGCGATCACCAATCACCGCCGCCGCTTCGGGATGAAGGGGCGCGGTAAAGAGAGGAGTTCCGGGTTTGATAATCCCCGCCTTCTCTCTGGCGATTTCCGGTATGGTATCCCCGAGGTACTCCGTGTGCTCCAGCTCAATCGGCGTTATCACCGTTGCCCTAGGCCGAACCACGTTAGTCGCGTCCAGGCGCCCTCCGAGACCCGTCTCGAGGACCGCCCAGGGAAACTGCTCGAAGAGGCGAAAGGCGAGGAGCGTGAGGAGCTCGAAGGTTGTCGGGAGCTCGTCCCCCTCTCGACCCAGACTCTTCAACTCTCCTATCAGCGTTTCCAGACGTTTCAGCTCTCTCAGATACTCATGCTCTCCTAGAGGAGTTCCCGCCCGGGTGATTCGCTCCCGATAGTCCTCGATGTGTGGGGAGGTATAGAGCCCGGTGGCGGTGCCGCTCGCCTCGAGGAGGGCGGCGACAAAGGTCGCCGTGGAGCCTTTGCCCTTGGAACCGGCGATATGGATCGAGGCGAAACGGTCTTGAGGCGACCCTGTGCGGTCGCAGAGCTCCTGCATTCGCTCGAGACGCCATTTGCGAGTTCCCCCGGGGAGACGCTCGAAGTTCGTAAAGGACTCGAGGTAGGCGAAGCCCTCCTCAACAGAACGAATCACCTAGATCTCACCCCGGTCCCGAAGCGCCTGGGCGTGCATGTAGAAGCTCTCATGATCCGCCAGGGAGATCACATGATCCCGGAGGGATCGGTATCCCTGTCGGCTCACGTAGACCACCGAGGAGCGCTTTGTAAAGTCCTGCACCGAGACTGGCGACCAGGTGTGGGCGTACCCGCCGGTGGGCAGTACTGCATTGGCTCCCACGGCGTAGTTGGCGAGGCTGAAGGCGGTGTGCTCTCCGAGGAGAATCTCGCCGGCATTGCGAATCGCCGAGAGTGTCTCCCAGGGGTCTGCGGTCTGGACCTTGATGTGCTCCGGGGCGTACTCGTTAACGAAAGCGATTGCCTCGGCCATGGTATCCGCCAGGAGTATCCCGCCGTAGTTGCTGAAGACCTCGGTGAGAAAACTCTTTCTCGGTTCCGGAGCTTTCTCGATGATCCTCGGCAGCTCCTCTTCCACGGCTCGGGCGACTGACTCGTTATCGGTAACCAGGAGGGCCGCGGAGTCCATCCCGTGTTCTGCCTCGATGGCGAGATCGAGGGCTACGATGCGGGGCTCCGCGGTTCCATCGGCGAGAACCATCGACTCCGTGGGCCCCGCGGGAAGCCCGGTATCCGCCCGTTCCGAGACGAGCTGTTTCGCCGCGGCTACGTAGGCGCTCCCGGGTCCGACTATCTTACGGACGGGAACCACGGACTCCGTCCCGTAGGCGAGGGCGGAGATTGCCTGGGCTCCGCCAACCCGATAGACCCGATGTACCCCGCAGAGGTGCGCCGCATAGAGGCAGGCGGGATCGACTTCTCCTTCCGGCCCTGGTGGCGTGGCCACGGCGATGTGGTCCACCCCGGCGATAGAGGCTGGTACCGCGAGCATGTAGAGCATCGACGGAAAGGTGCCCCGGCCCCGAGGGACGTAGAGGCCCGCGGACTCTATCGGACTGGTCCGCTCCCCGGCGACTATGCCCGGACGGACGGTGGTCAACTCGCTCTCCGGTCTCCGCTGACTCTCGTGAAATCTGCGGACATTCTCAATGGCGTACTCGATGGCGCTCCGGAGCTCCCTGCTCAGCTGATCAGGAGCCGTGTCGATCTCCTTCTCGGTTACCTGGATCGGGAGGTCTCTGAGGTCGGCTTTGTCAAACTGGAGGGTGTACTGGCGCAGGGCTTCGTCCCCCCGCTCCCGGACGCCGTCGACGATAGGCCGAACCTGTTCGACGAGAGCGGCAATATCGCTTTTCGAACGTCGCAGAAGACGCTCTCGCTCCTTCGCCTTGAGGCTGGCGAGGTGTCGGAAGAGAATATTCATGGCGCCATCCTATGTTCATCCCGCGCCGGTTGCAAGCACTCCCTGGTGGAGACTTCCCAGGCGGTCTCGGGCCGACCGACGGAGTTGCGTTTTTCCCCTCCATTGAGTAGGCTGATCCAATCCGAAAGGAGATGTACATGGTCATAAAACCGATGATTCGGAACAACATTTGCATGAACGCCCATCCCGATGGCGCCCGGGCTCTGGTAAAGGAACAGATCGACTATGTGCGCCAACAGGAGAGCGTGGACGGCCCAAAACGGGTCCTCGTAATCGGTGGTTCCACCGGATACGGTCTCGCCACGCGGATTGCCGCGACCTACGCTTCCGGGGCCGGTACGTTAAACGTGGCCTACGAGAGCCCTGCCAAGGGGAGTCGCACCGCAACGATTGGCTGGTACAACACGCAAGCTTTTGAGGAGCAGGCGAGGAAGGACGGATACGTTGCGGAGTCCTTTTTTGGAGACGCCTTCTCCCATGAGATGAAAGAAAAGACCGTCGGTCGCATCAAGGAGCTCTTTGGTACGGTGGATCTGGTGGTCTACAGTCTTGCCTCGGGAGTCAGAGTGGACCCGGATACGGGTGAGCGGTACACGTCGGTCCTCAAACCGATCGGTGAGCCCTACGAGTCCAAGAGCATTGATACAAAGCAGGGAGAGATTCGGGACGTTCGGGTAGAACCGGCGGATGAGGAGGAAATCGAACGCACCGTTAAGGTCATGGGCGGCGAGGACTGGCAACTCTGGATCGATCGACTCCTGGAGGCTGGTGTTCTCTCCGAAGGGGCCATGACCGTGGCATACTCTTACATCGGACCGGACCTGACTCGACCTCTCTACCGGGACGGCACGATTGGTCGTGCCAAGGAGCATCTCGAGGCCACCGCCGAGGATCTCGCCTCCAAGCTCGGGGCCGTTGGTGGTAACGCCTTCGTCTCGATCAACAAAGCGATCGTCACTCGGGCGAGCGCGGTGATTCCCGTGGTATCCCTCTACCTCGCAATTCTTTACCGTATTATGAAGGAGAAGGGGCTCCACGAGGATGCGATCGAGCAGATGTACCGGCTCTTGAAGGATCGCCTCTACGCCTCGGGAGAGGTTCCCACCGACACGGAAGGGCGTATCAGGGTGGATGACCTGGAGATGCGCGAGGACGTGCAGGAAGAAGTTGCCCGCCTCTGGGATGAGGTGAACGGCGAGAACCTGGAAGAGATTGCCGACGTGGAGGGAATGCGGACCGACTTCCTGCATATTCACGGATTCGGTTTTGACAACGTGGACTACGAGAAGGACGTCGAGCCCTAACGCCTATGAACATGGAGCTCTTCGTCCTCGGTACCGGTGGAACCATGCCGCTTCCGGGGCGCCACCTCACCTCCGTCCTGCTTCGAAGGGAGGGGGAGGTCTTTCTCTTTGACTGCGGCGAGGGTACCCAGGTTTCCCTGCGTTCTCTCAACCTCAAGTGGAAGAAGATCGGCGCTATTCTCATCTCCCACACTCACGCGGACCACGTTACAGGCCTCCCGGGAATGCTCATGCTTTCCTCCCAGGTTGATCGGGAGGAGCCCCTGGTCATTATAGGCCCCCCGAAGATCAGGGAGTTTGTGGAGGCGAGCCGACATACTCTGGAGATGTACATCAATTTCGAGATCGATGTTCGGGAGATTGCTCGTCCCTGGGAGAAGCAGGTGGTCTACGAGACCGATGAGTACGCTATTCGGGCCATACCGCTGCGCCACTCCAGGACCTGCGTCGGATACATCTTCGAAGAGAAACCGCGCCCGGGGCTCTTCTACCCGGAAAAGGCGGATGCCCTCGGGGTTCCCCGAGGGCCCCTCTGGTCGACCTTGCAGCGTGGGGAGTCGGTAGATCTCGATGATGGGCGGGCTGTAGAGCCCGAAGATGTCATGGGCCCGGAGCGTCGAGGTCGTAAGTTTTCCTATATCACCGATACCTTGCCAATTGAGACCATCGCGCCGGAGGTCAGCGACTCGGACCTGCTAATCTGCGAAGGGATGTTCGGAAACGAGTTTCGCGAAACCGCCTACGACAAGCGTCACATGACCGCCGAGGACGCCGCCCGGATCGCCAAGAATGCCGGGGGAGTCAAGAAGATGGGCCTTATTCACTACTCTCCTCGATACACCAGCAGACAGCTCAAGCATCTGCTCCAGGAGGCGAAGGCGGTCTTTCCGGAGACCGTGCTTACCAAGGAGAAAATGAGTTTTCCGATTCCTTTTGAGGAGTAGCGACTCGGCTGAGCTGCCTCGCCGTACTCCCGGCGGTAGCCGCCTAGAGGGCTGCCCTGTACTTTTCCGGATCGGGCTCGAATCCGAGAATCCGGCCGGGGGTATCGTGACTCTTCTTGAGGGCTACCATCGCCTCCGAGAGGAGTCGTTTTCCGTCGATGAGCCTGCCGTTCCTCGAGGAGAGACCTGCGTAGGGGTGATCGAGCTCCGTTGTTGGGCCTGAGTCGAGGATCTCCTTCTTGTACCGTTCCACCGTGCTCAATCCTTCTCGGAGGGTCGTGTTCGGGAAGATCACAACAAAATGCTCACCCTTCTCAAAGGCAAGATCTTCGAAACCGAAGTGGTCGAGGAGCTGTCTCGCATGAAGGAGATACTGTTCATCGTAAGGCTCCTGCCCGTCATACTCGAGGGCGAGTAGGGTGAGATCCTGCTCGTTGTAGGCCGCTCGTTCCAGCTCCAAAGATAGCCGCTTGAGCAGATACTCCTCACGGCTGAGTCCGGAGGGCCCGAAGAGCGGCTCGTTCTCCCCGGGGGTCTGCTCTCTTCCTGCCCGACGACTTTCAAAGGCATCGGCTGAGGGACTCCGTGGGCGCGTCGATTCCGCCGGCTCCGAGGCCTTCGCAGGGGCGGGTTCGGGTTTACGCGGTCGGGCGCCAATGATCGCGAGGAGCGTTGCCAGCAGGGCCACAGCGAGAACGGCAATTAGCGAGATTCGCAGGAGCGGATAGAGGTCCTCTCGGTTCACTACGGTGAACAGCGCCTCAACGACGTGTGACTGCTCCGTTCCAACGGTGTCTCTGAGCTTGATCTGGGTTAGCTCATTGTAGTCCATCCGGGGTACGCCACTCCCCCCGGTAAAGCCGCCTTCGGTATAGTCCGGAGACCGCGCCCAGAGATAGGAGACGCCGTCCTCCAGGGTGTAGAGAACCACCGCTTCGAGCCGCTCCGCCGCCGCAAGCTCTGCCTGAGGCCGCATCAGCGCTTTTGTCTCAGCAGCGGACTCGGCCTCCGAGACAACTCGCTCAGCCCGTTGTTGGATCGTTCCGAAGGATCGGGAGGCGAGGTCGACATTCTGGTCGCGTATGGCCGTCAGGCGCGCGACGAAAAAGACGGCCAGGGCGATAACGAAGAGTAGCGATAGAAGCGCGTAGGTCCGGACCAGGGTTCGAAACATGACAACTCAAGTATATGCGATCAGTCCGCAAGGCGCAAAACGGTTTATCGTCCTAGGCGAGCGAGCTGCCCGACTGTGATCTCTCTCGCTGCCTCGAAGCCCCCGCTGCTCGTGTGTTCGGGATGCTCCCGACACCAGGCGAGGAGGGGAAGAAGGGCGCGCTCCAGGGCGGTGAGCGACCAGAGCGGCCTCGGAGCGTCGGAGAGGGGGGTCGAGAGACCCTCGGCGAGCTCGGTGAGTTTCCGGTCGATGCCCTCGGCGGTAAGAACTGAGGGGAGACGATCTCCGGAGACTCCGGTCTTTGCAGCTCCTTCTCCGCTCGCACCGTGGAGATCACTGCCATTGCGAAAAAGCGTGCAGACCTTGATTCCGGCTCTTTCTAACGCCGTCACCTGCCGGTCGAAGCTCTCGGCAAACCGTCTTAGCCGAGGGTCCGTGTAGCTCCAGGGCGGTGCATCCTTGATCTGGGCGAACTCCGGGTCACGGTAGAGAATCCGGCTCCAGTGACTGGTGAGAGGATCTCTTCGTTCATTACGAGAGAAGAAGTAGGTGTCCAGGTAGCTTCCGCGAGCGTAGGCGCGTCCTCTGAGGTAGGCCTGCTCCACCCCGGCCACCGCGATTTCGGAGGCGCCGATAGCGCCTGCGGCAGAGAGGAGGGTGAAACCGACGTTGCCCCCTTCGGTGGATATTCCGTTGAGAGGCGCCTCCGGAAGCAGTATGGTCGAGAGTGGGTGACCTCCTGAGAAGAAACCCACCGGAGGACCGAGGCGGCTCAAGAGGGGAGGGGCGGTGAGGTCGGCCAGGATGAGCCGGGGAAGCCGGGCCGCCCGGGGCATGTAGTGCAAATAGGTTGCGGCCTGGGAGTCTATGGAAGCGACGATGTCCGGAACGACCCCACGGGAGCCCAGGGCCGGAAGCGCCGTGTCCGCCGCGAGAACAAGCGCATCCCTCGGCGCAGTGGCCCCTCCGCGGCGGATCCACTCCTCGAGCCCCGGTCCCGCCCCGAGGACCACCGCCCGGGGCGGCGCCGTCTTCGGGGCCCCGAGTATTCCGAGATGCGGCATTTCCCCGGAGGCGAGGAGTGTGGCGTTGGTGATGATATTCCGGCTCCAGACTCGACCTAAGCGAGCCATGGTCCTATAGTTTCCCGCGGCTCGGGCCACCCCCTCTCGAAAGGCGTCGCGAAAGAGCGAGAGATCCGTCAGGGTGTCGTAGCCTTCGCTCAGGTGGAGGGAAATCTTCTCGTGGAGGGCTGGACTGTAGAAAGCGGCTACCACCCTGGCGAGCTCCTGGGGCTCGGTGAGCTCTAAGAGCCGCAGCTTCTCAGGGGTGTTTCGCAAATGGGAGAGCTCTGCCTCCCGGGCCACAACGCTGAGTACCCCCGCCACGGGCTCCACTGCCAGGACCCCCGCCACCTCCGGACGGCGGGCAGCGGCGGCGGCAAAGTAGCCGCAGCCAAATCCGATAATCACGAGAAATCCCTCCTGTCGTTCCGCCAGGCGGGCTGCCTCCTTCTGAGGATCGTAGCGAGAGTGAAGGTAGCGTCCGCCGCTCGGTGTTCCGAGGCGCAGGGTGGAGGCGCCGCTGCGACTCTTCTCATGGGTCACCGGAGCCTCTGGGAGCGCTCGCGTCAGGGCAAGGGAGTCCTGGGGACTCAAGTGACGGAGGATTTCCCCGTTTTCCTCGAAGCGACTCATCCGTTTGCGCTCCTCAGGAGGCGGTTTATTCGTCCTTCAACGCTCCCCTTGAGTGAGCGAAACGCCTCCTCCGATCCATTCTCGCGGTCGAGAGAAGAGCGTAGGCGGAGCAACTCCGGAAGGGCGAGCATCTGTGATAGCTCCTCCGCAAGTTCCGTGAGCTCATCCTCTTCTCCGAGGTCCGCTCCGAGGGGAGCGAAGGCTGAGAGAGTCAGATTCCGAAAGAGCTCCTTCCATCGCCGGAGAACCCCGCCGACGCTCTCCGGCGCCTGCGGTCCCGGCTCGATTCGTAGCTCCTGCGCGCCCTCTGGCCGCCGCGCCTCGGGAGGTGTGGGAGACCAGTTATCCGAGACTCTCTGGCAGGAGAGATCTACCGGGGAGGGAGTGAGGCGGTAGCACGGCGATCTGCGGTCGGCGAGCTCAGCGGTGAGGCTCGCGGCGTAGACCTTCAGATCTCGGGGCTGCTGCCAGGGCGGCTCCAAGCTTTCGGCCTCTCCCAGACGATCTCGCAGGAGCGTGGGCAGTGTGGTTAGTCGGGAGGTCTTTTCGTGAATCAGAGACTCGAAGGCGTGGCCACGAGCGTGGGAGCGCAATCCCTTGACCGCCAGGTCCAGTCCCAGCAGCAGGGGAGGATCCTCCATGAGGGCGGCAATGAGCCCGAGGGCGCTGCCACTGACGGTTCCGTGGCCCCGTAGCGGGAGGGACGGGCGGGTGATCGCCGAGGAAAGGGATCTGTCCACCGCGGAGCTCGGATCCGTGAGAAAGAGCCCTGCCTGCGTCCCTAGCGCCCCGGGAAGGGCCGCGCGGATCGATGCCGCCAAGGGAGGCGGAGGACGGTCCTCTGCTCCACGGAGATGGAGGGTGGCCCAGTAACTGCCATCGGTATGTAGCAGGAGATCAGGTTCAACTCCGTGTTTCTTCAAGATCGACCAAGCGGAGGATACGGAGAGGAGAAAAAGCTTCGATCGCTCTCGGCGAATCCAGGGGAGTGCGTCGTCCAGGGTGGGGCCGGGGGCGACAAGGACCGGCTGCAGTCCTCGGGTAAGGACAAAAGATTTCGGATCCGCGGGCTGCGCTGCAAGGTTTCTGACGCTGTTGCGAAGCCACCGAAATCCGAAGTAGCCCGTGGTGATCAGGGAGTCGTGCCACTCTCGGGCGAGAGCCAGAATGCCAGACTCCTGCTGCTTGAACCACTCCGGCGCAGCCTTTGCGGCGGGCTCCCAGGAGAGCACCTCGAAGCCGTAGGCTCCTTCCCTCCGGAAGGCGGCGTTGAGAAGGGCCGAGAGATCACTCCGGCTCTCCGGGCTCCCATGTATCCCCGGGGTCTCCGCCGCGGCCTTCGCAAGCTCCCGGGAGGGGTGGAGTGTGCAAATCAGGGCCCCCGGACGCTTCTTCGCGACGGCTGTGGCCAGATGTCCGAGACCTCCGCCGAGAATGAGATAACACCGTGCTTGCTCCGCCTGCTCCGCGAAACGCAGCGCCTCCCGGGAAGGGTTGTAGCTCGAATGCAAAAGGGTTCCTCGAAAGCGGACTGTGGGCTCGCCGTTTTTCGCTTCGAAGAAGAGATGCATTAGTGACGAAGCTGTTCTACGAAGGAGGGCAGGTCCGTCACTTCCTCAAAGGAGAGTTCCGGTGGCTCAGAGAGCTCCCGGAAAAGGGTGACCAGGGAGTGGCGAAGCTGATGAATGAGAAGGTCCCGGTCAGTCTGCGCTTCCCCGGGAAATACCGCGAGGACCGTATCGCTATCTTCTAAACCGGCGAACCCCTCCCCGGCGAGAAAGGCGGAAATGATCGTCACGATATCCTGGGTGACCCGGTAGGGGTCGAGAAGCTGATTCTCCTCGAGGATCTTCTCCCTCGCCTTGGACAGGTCCACGCGAAGCACCGTAGCGACGGTGGTGCCGTCACCGGTGGTGGCGAGCCGTTCTATGGTGTCAGCGATCTCCGCCCGGTTGAAAAGAACACTCTTACGGGCTCGGGAAATGGGAATATCTCGATTCGAGAAGAGAAGCCGACCGGACATATCCGCGAGAGCCGCCAGAAGTATCCGCAGAATAGCCGGATCCAGGGAGAGATAGGGAGAGTCGAGGACGAGAAGAACTGCGAGGGTCTGTCGTCCGTGTCGAAAGGGAAAAAGGGCTACCCGGTCAAGGGAGTCCCGCTCCCGATGTGAGAGATACTCTCCGAGACTGCCGAGCTCATCCTTGGTGATAATGACCACATCCTCGCCCTGAGCGGAAAAGATCGCTTCGAGCTCTCCCTCTCGGGGACGCATGCGTTGGTGGGTGGTTCTGTCGATTCCTAAGGCGGACCAGACGAGAAAACGGTCGCTCTGGTGGTCCGGAAGGAGGAGCGCCGCCTTTCGCAGTTTCAGATGTTCTACAAGCTGCTCGAATAGGCGTCCCGGGGACTCCAGAGAACTCTCGAGCTCCCCGAGGGCCTTGAGTAGTCGCCGAACCGCCACTTCAGGCTGGAGCTCATCACTCCTACCGGTGGCGACGGCGATATCTCCGGCCACCTCATCGGCTATTTCGCTCCGAAGCTCCCTCGCCCGGGCGAGAAACCGCTTGGCCTCCTTCTTGGACGGCTCCATATCAGGTGTCGATGCCTAGTTCCTCAAAGAGTCGTCGATACACCTCAAAGTGCTCCGACTCCGCGAACTCCTGGATCTTCTCCTCCGGCAGTGCCTCGAGGAGCTGGTCCATATAGGTGAGGACCGAGCGAATCTCAGCCTTAAGGCTGTCAGGAAGCTCAGAAAGACTGCTCTCGGGAGTGGTGGCGGGGGCCTCTTCCTCGAAGTCCCCGGCGGCCTCCTCCTTCTCCATTTGATCGAAGTGGGCCGCAAACTCTTCAGGGGAGCCGGGAACTTCTTCAGCTTGCTCCTCCTCGAGAAGGTCTTCCTCCGTAACCCCTTCGGGGCCGAACTCGGAGGTCTCCGCTTCAACCTCGGGGGTTTCCTCTTCCTCAGCTTCTTCTTCCTGGGCCTCTTCCTCTTCGGCCTCTTCCCCGAGCTCTATTTCGTCAAAGTCGACCTCACCGAGGTCCTCTTCTTCTTCGTCTTCCTCGTCCTTTAGCTCGTCCACGTCGGCGAGCTCGGATTCGATGTCGAGCTGGGCCAGTTCGTCCACCTGGGACTCGTCACCGAACTCAAAGGAGCTCTCATCTTCCGCGGGGGCGACTTCAACCTCCGGCTGGGACCAGTCCTCTTCTTCCGGAGCCTCCGCCGCGGGGGCTCCTGCGGGCTCCTCTTCGGCGATCTCTTCGAGGGTGATCTCCTCTACCGGGGGCTCTTGGGCAGGAGCCTCCGCTGCAGCAGGCTGCGCTCCGCCGCCGAGGTAGAACTCCGACTCATCTTCGAACTCCGCGGCCTGCCCCGCTTCTTCGGTAAACTCAGCGGTGTTCAGGATGTTATCGAGCTCGTCACCGGTGAGGGCGATCGTCTCGTCCTCGTCCTCTTCGTCGAAGAATCCGCCGGCCGGCGCCTCCTCCTCTCCTGCTTCCGGAGCCGTAGCTGCGGGCGCTCCCGCTCTCGCGGTTGCTGCCCCGGAGGAGAGAACCCGCTTCAGGTCTGCGAGCTCAGATCGAATCTCGTGGAGTTCCTTGGTGATCTCTTGTAGGGCTTCTCGGTCCTGTACATCCATTGGCTGGCCACCTGATGGTGTATGTATATCACCGGCGCCCTCTTTTGGCAAACCTTCGCCTTGGTCTCCCTCATCGAAGAAATCTTCTTCCTCCGAGGTAAGCCGATTCAGGGGAGTTTCCGGCGATTCGATGTCGATGCCAGCCTCGTCAGGAGTGAAATCATGCTCTCCTGCCTCGAGTTCTGGAAGCTCTTCCGGGCCGAAGCTCTCCTCTTCTTCGTCTTCCTCGATAGCGAGGTCCTCGAAGTCTCCTTCCATGCCGGGGATACTTTCCTCGGTCTCCTCCTCCTCGAGCTCGGAGAGGTCGACTTCGCCGATTTCCTCGGCCTCTTCTTCTTCCGTTTCCCCTTCTTCTTCCGGCAGGTCGGCGAAAGGATCGGTCTCCTCTTCAGGCTCTTCTATTCCCAGATCGTCGAGAGTAACTACCTCGCCCTCGAGATCCATCTCTTCCTCTTCTTCTTCTTCTTCTTCTTGCGAAGCCTCTTCCGCCTGGAGCTCCTCTTCCAGATTGGAGAAATCTTCCTCTTCTCCGAGGTCGAAGTCCTCTTCGCCTAGCTCCGCTTCGAGACTGGCCAGATCCTCCTCTTCCGAGGTGGTTTCGGCGGCGAGCTCCTCTTCGAGATCGATAGACTCCGCTTCATCGGAAGGTTCCTCGGAACCTCCTTCTTCCTCTACCTCGAAGTCGAGATCTTCCAGGTTGAAATCCTCGAGCTCCTCCGCTCCCGGCTCCTCCTGATCGAGGATTTCTCCTCCAAGGTCCGCGGGAGCTTCCTCCTCGGGAGTAGCCGACTCCAGCTCAACGCTTTCGGCCTCTTCTTCTTCGCCCTCCTCGAATCCCAAGTCGTCGAGCTCGCCCAGATCGTCAACCGCAGGTGTCCCGTGGTCCGGTTCGAGGGAAAGATCTTCGAGATCGATATCGAGGTCTGCCTCCTGGAGGTCTGCTTCGCCGGAGAGGTCTGCGCCTTCCGATTCTTCGGCTTCGTAATCCGAAAGGGAGACGGTGTCACCGCTGTCGACTTCGTCGACAACATCTTCTGGACCCGCCTTTACCCAGACGCCGTATTTCTCCAAGTCTTGCTCCGTGAGCTCCTGAGGCTCTCTTTGCTCACTCATCTCAAACTCCTGCGGCTAACGTAAGTTCTCGCTAACAGTGTCGGCAAAATCCGCATGACGGTTAATCCTAGAGTGTAGCCTCCGGAGGAAGCTTTTTCAATCGTCTAAAGAGAGTACCCTCCGGAGCCGTTACTCTCAGTAATGAAGCTCTGGATTCCTCTTGTTACCGGTATAGCCACCTATCTCTTGCTGACGCTGCTCTTTGGGGAATACGGGGTCTTCAACTATCAGGAGCTCCAGCGCTATCGCAACCGCCTCGATGCCCATGTGGGGATGCTCGAGACTCGCCGGGGACAACTGGAAACTGAAGAAGCGCTGCTCCGGGAAAATGAGGCGCGGATACGTATCGAAGCGCGCTCTCTCGGCTACCTCGAGCCTGAGGAGCGACTCCTGCGGATCGACGGAGCCAAAAGGCCGGAGAGAAAAGCGTGGGTCGCCGGTTCGGTGATTCGTCCCACCGAGGAGCTTCCGAATCATAGCGGGGCTATACGCGCCATATCAATCTGCTCCGCCCTTCTCGCCTTTATTCTCCTCCTCGGCAGGGAACCCTCGGAAAAACGAAGGCGCCGACGGAAGGTGGACGAGGAAGCGCAACAAGAGCGCGAAGAGGCTTACTCGATCCGTCGCGCTTCCATGTAGTACCGCTTTTCCTCCGCGTGACCGAGGGAGAAAGCCTTCCGCGGAAGCACCCCTCGCTGAGCCACGGTCGGAAACAGCAGCCCACGGTCGATGGGCGGTAGAACTACCGCGGCCCCGCCTCGCTCCTCGGCGAGGCGCAGAACTTCTTCGTTCCCGTGCACGTAGTCTACCTCCACGGAGGTCGCGCCAACGGCGTCGTCTACCACGCCGATCGGCAGGATGTCCGACTCCGGAAGCCGGAAGCCCCTACCATTGGCACCCTGGAGAAGGAGAATCTCTCGCCGCCGCTCCTCCCCGGGGCGTTGCTCCTGCTCAGAGAGCGCTTTCCGGGAGGAGGATATCTCCCAGCTCTCTTCCGCCACCTCCGCGATCGCCCGGGAGACCTCCTCTACTCCGTCGCCCAAGAGGAGGCGGTGTATGGGCTCGAAGTTGAGTCCCGGGGTGTAGAGATTTTCCAGTTCCACCAGGGCCCAGCGGGACGGATGGTCCATGGGAGCCCCCGCTCGCTTACGGCGCTCCCAGACCTCCTTCGCCGCCGCGAGAGAGTGGTTTCCGTCTCCGGCGGCGTAGAGAAAGGAGCTCCGTTTCTGGGCCAGAGCTTCGAGAGCAGGGAGAAAGCTCTTCTCCAACGCCTTGGTATGGACGGCGTATCCCGAAACGGTACCGCCCCCCGCGAGGAGTTCGGTCTCATAGAGCGGGTCGCTTTCTCCCGGTAGGCTTTCTGCCAGGGGTTCTATGACCGAGGAGCTCTCATCATCAATGAGAACGAGGATGTGCGGTAGTTCCAGGGGAGAGTTTTCCCGAATTTCCACCCGCGGGGGTAGGCGGGACTCGATGGTGAGCTCGCTCGCCCGTACCAGTGTTGTGGAGCCCGGGGTGTACTCGTACTGCTCCAGGTCGAGGGCAAAGAGTATTCCCGGCCGCAGGGCTCCGTCCCTACTCTTGCGCAGAACCAGAACCGGCGTATCCGGGTATTCCTTAAAGACTCCCTGATCCAAGTAGCCGCGGACCCGACCGCCGATCGCTTCTGCCTCTTCGGAGACCGGACGTTCATGGAGGTAGACCTCCGGAAAGACGAGGCGAAGGGTGCTCGGTGCCTCACCGATTTCCTTATCCAGGGCTTCCCAGTAGTCCGGATTGGAGGTGTGCTGGTCGCAGGCGATAACCGCCCATCGCTTTAGGTCGATTCCCTCCCGGGGAAGAAGAATGTCCGGTCGCTTGAGACCGAGTCTACTGAGTCGCTGGTCGAGTTCCATGATTCTCAAGACTATATTGAACCGGCGTCGACGGCAAGGTAGAGTAGAAGGTGCAATGGTCTCTCGCCTGCTTATCGACCTTGACCGGGATCTCCCGGGCCTCAACATGCTCCACCGCCTTCCGGGACTTCTCCTCCGGACTGGGTATCTGCCGGTCCTG
>CAYZHV010000006.1:0-20942 GCA_964478055.1 uncultured Spirochaetaceae bacterium
TGAATAGCGCGCCACACCTCGCCACCGAGGCCACCGGCACCGATCATTGCGGCGATAACGGCCATTGAGAGGGCGAGCATGATCGTCTGGTTGACGCCCGCCATGATAGTAGGCATGGCCATGGGCATCTGAACCTTGGTCAGTTTCTGCATCGTAGTGGAACCAAAGGAGTCGGACGCCTCGATGAGCTCTTCATCAATTTGCCGGATTCCCAGTGAGGTCAACCGAATCGCCGGTGGAATGGAGAAAATCACCGTTGCGAAGATGGCCGAAACAGCGCCCAGACCGAAAAACGGAATCGCCGGAATGAGATAAACGAAGGCCGGCATAGTCTGCATAAAGTCGAGAATCGGCTTGATAATCTTGTAGAACGTATCGTTCAGGGCACCCCAGATACCTAAGGGAACACCAATGGCGATCGCCAGCGCCGTGGAGATCAGAACCAGAGATATGGTACCAACGGTTGCCTCCCAGAGGTCCATGCTGAGTATGAAGAAGAGACCAATGAGAGAGCCGATTGCGATCTTTCGTCCGGCGAGAAACCAGGCGAGGGCCGCGATCAGCACGATTAGTACGGAGGGAGGCAGCCAGAGAAGGCCGTCGATCATACCCTCCACACCGATTTCCAGAGCCGCGGATATCGCTCTGGTCAAGCCGGAGAGGACGTCAGTTAGCCACTCCAGCCCCCCTTCGATCCAGGTTCCAAGCGGTATTCTTGGCATCCAACTGCTATTCACTTGTCTGCTCCTTTGTTCCTTCCGCCTGGACCTCGCCCTCGGCCTGAGCCTCAGCGACGGCGTCGGCGTCAACCTGACGTTCAGCCAGAGAAGCAAGCACCGCGCCTCGTACGATCACCCCTTTGAGAATGTTCTTCTCATCAACTACGGCGACGGGGTTTCTCGACTCCGCCACGAGGGGAAAGATCTGTCGAATCGGCTCTTCGAGCCCCACCGTGGGGACTTCGTCCTTGTCGGTGATGTTGTCGAGCCATTTTTCCTCTTTCTTGGCGGCCTCTGCCGCACGCTCGGCGGTAACATGACCCACGAGCTCGTGGTTTTGCTTGACCACGAAAATGCCCGAAAGCCCCGCCTCTTTCATCGTATGAAGCGCAGTCCTCGGCCCGTCCTTTACGAAGGCGACATTGCGCGCCCTGCGCATGATGTCCTGGGCGGTAAGAACCTTGGTAATGTCAACGTTCTCTACGAATCGAGCGACGTACTCGTTTGCTGGCTGCGTGAGGATTTCCTCGGGCGTACCGATTTGCACAACCTTACCGTCCTTCATGAGAACGATTCGGTCGCCCATTTTGAGCGCCTCGTCCAGGTCATGAGTAATAAAGAGAATCGTCTTTCGAACCTGACTCTCCAGGGCGAGAAGCTCATCCTGCATGTCTGTACGGATCAATGGGTCCAGGGCGCTAAAAGCCTCGTCCATGAGCATTACGTCGGGATCAACCGCCAGGGCTCGGGCGAGACCTACACGCTGTTTCATTCCGCCGGAAAGGTTCGCGGGATAGTACTCACCCCACCCCTTTAGGCCGACCTGCTCCAGGGCGGCGGTGGAGCGCTTGCGCCGATCTTCCAACGGGTAGTCCTGGATCTCGAGGCCGAATTCCACGTTCTCGTAGACCGTCTTGTGCGGCATCAGCGCGAAGCTCTGAAACACCATGCCGAATTTCTTCCGGCGGATTGCTCTCAAGGCGTCTGCGTCGAGGGAAGTTACGTCCTCGTCGTCGACGTAGACTTTTCCGAAGGTGGGCTCGTGGATCCGGTTGACGCAGCGAACAAGGGTCGACTTACCACTACCGGAGAGCCCCATTACAACCAGGGTCTCACCGTCATAGACATCAAACGAGGCGTTCGCAACACCAACGGCGCATCCAGTCTTCGCCAGGATCTCTTCCTTCGAGTATCCCTCGTCGACCATCTTTCTCGCGCGTTCCGGCTGCTTACCGAAGATCTTGTAGAGACCCTCGATTCGTATCTTTACTTTCTTGTCTTCCATCTCTCTTCTCTATAGTCGGTTTTGAGTCTACCTAAAGCTACACAATGAGGATGGAGAGGTCAAGGGTAATCCTTAGACCTGTAAATAAAATCTAACAATAGCCCCCCAATTCCCGCTCATAACTACATAATCTGTCGATAGTTACCATCAAAATGGGATGGAAAACATCGATAATTAGGCGGGAATCAAACCGGTACGAAATTATTCATATCGATCGATCCCGGGCGCGGCTTCTCCGGATTACCCGTTCATGCTATAAAAAGCGTATGCGCGTCGCCTGTTTGGACCTCGAAGGGGTCTTGGTCCCCGAAATTTGGCTCGGCCTTGCGGAAAAGACAGGGCTCAAGGAACTGGAAATCACCACTCGGGATATTCCCGACTTCGACCGCCTCATGAGAACGAGGCTCGAGATCCTCGATGCCCACGGCATCACCATGAAAGATCTCCGAGAGGTCGTGGGAAGCATGGACCCTTTGCCCGGTGCAATCGAGTTTATCAATGACCTGAGATCAGCCATGCAGGTCATTATCCTCTCGGACACCTTTCAGGAGTTTATGCCGCCTCTCATGGCGAAGCTCGGCTACCCCACCCTCTTCTGCAACGACCTCGTCATCGATGAAAACGGCCGGATCCGCGACTACACCCTGCGGCAGCGAGACGGGAAGCGTCACGCAGTCCTCGCCCTGCGGAGCATGAACCTTCGGGTCTACGCCGCCGGAGACAGCTACAATGATTTGTCGATGATTCAGGAGGCGGACCACGGAGCGTTTTTCCGCGCTCCCGCGGGTATTATCGAGGAACACCCGGAGTATCCGGCGTTGGAGAGCTATCAGCAGCTCCGCGACTTCCTCACGAACTCCGACTAGTATCAACTAGCCTGTTGGACGACATAGCGGCTATAAGTATATTTCCCACCACGGATGCAAGAGGACGACAGGCGATCCGATATACGGTGAGCACGGGGAAAGCGAAGATGAGCAGGAAGATCAGAGTACTTCTGGTTGAGGACAATTTGATTAACCAGAAGGTGATTAGCCGCATTATCGAGAATCTGCCGGACACTGCCGTTCAGGCAGTCCCTTCCGGCGAGGAGGCCGTCGATCGGCTCGAGGATGAGCAGTTCGACCTTGTCCTCATGGACGTACAGCTTGACGGGATGAGCGGCCTGGAGACCATAGAGAAGATCCGCGCCTTCGAACGTTCGGCGACCAGGGCCGACGTCCCGGTTGCGGTGCTTTCAGGCTACTCCGACGCGGAACAGGAGCGAAAGGCGAAAGAAGCCGGGGCGGATCTGTACCTCCTCAAACCGGTAGATATCGAGGAGCTCAAAAAACTGCTCGAAGAGGTGCGATCACCGTCTGTCTAGGATCTCCTGGGCGACCCGGTAGTAGTCGAGGGCGCCCCTACTTCGTATGTCATACTGGAAAACCGTCTTTCCGAAGCCCGGAGCCTCGGCAAGGGCATCGTTGATGCGTACTGGTTTGAGGAAAATCCCCTCACCAAGCTCGTCTTCTACCTCCTCCATGATCTGGCGTGATACTTCTTTGTGCTCTCCCACAAAGGTGGGAATAATACCCTTGATCTCCAGGTCACGGTTATAGTGCTTGCGCACCTGATCCACCACCTCGACGATCTCAACCATTCCCTCCATGGCGAGAAAGTGGGACTGCATCGGTATGTACGCCTCCCTGGCTGCCACTAGCGCCTGCACTGTTAGAAGGCCCGAAGTCGGGGGGGTGTCGAATATCACAAACTCGAATGTCGAATCGAGGTCGCCAAGGACCTCGGCCAGCCGGGTCCGCGCCTCTCGGTCACCTGCGTGGGTACGTTCGTACGCGGCAAGACGACGAGAGGCAGGGAGTATGGTCAGTCGGGGGGTGTGCGTCCTTCTGAGAGCGCCCCGGGCGGAGACCTCGCCACGGAGCACCGCGGTCAGATCAGCCGCCAGGGCTCCTTGCTCTATTCCGAAGGACATAGTGGCGTGAGCCTGAGGATCGGTGTCTATCAGGAGAACCCTGTGTCCCATGTGTGCAAAGGCCGCGGCAACATTTACGGCTGTAGTGGTCTTGCCGCAGCCTCCCTTTCGATTAGTAAAGACGATGGAGCGTTTCATCACGCATTCTCCTGGCCGATGTTCCCCTCGGCGACAATCTCTGCGAGGATCTGCCGCGTTATGGCGTAGAGGGGTGGCACGCCTTCGTGGGGTTCGAGACGGGCGGAAAGGTTCGCTTTGGTCTCCAGCGGTTTGTCGGAGACGTAGTAGAAAAAGCGGAGGCGGACCTCTTCATCAATAACCCCCAGCTGGGAACTCTCGAGGATCTGCCTGTAGTAGTGGGTCCCTTCCATTTCAATGCCCACGGTTTGCCAAATGTGGCGATAGAAGTTGAGCATCAGCCGATTCTGCAACAGCGTCCCTTCCGCAGTAAGCATCGGCCCCCGGTGCACCTCGTTGCCCTCCAGCCGCGCGCTGAGCCCTTCGATGCTCTCCTTAGGCTGTTCCGGCAGCGGCTGAAAAAGATCCGTTGACTGCTCAATGAACGCCGTCGGTGCCAGAACGTCGCCTCTTCTCCCCAGGAGAGCCCCGGCCTTGCCGAGAAAGTTGACGCTTCTGACGGACCTGCCGAAGAGCATAAGCAGATTCCGGATGATATGCTCCGCCTGCTCCCCGAAAGCATAATCAATATTAACGATTATATCTCTATTTTGCTCGCCAACGGCGCCTATCTCACGGTCAACCTCAGCGTTAGTTAGTTGACTCATGTCGATGAGTTGAACCTCGATCCCCGTTGAGGCTGTGTCCTTGAGCCGGCGGATACCGTACTTCAGGGCAAAAGCCTCCAGTTCTCGGGCGGCGGACTTCTCTTCTTTGAAGTAGCTTCGGGCAATGGAGTAGAGGGCGTCATCATCGAACTTCCATGCAACGCGAAGATCAGGATGGTTTCGCTCTTTCGCCCAGGCTCGTATCTTCGGACCGTTGGCGCGGAACCACGGATTCAGGCAGTTCGTGACGGAGTGCGTGTTGCTGCTGACTATATGGACCCCCACCTCCGGTGGCAGCTCAGATGGGGCGAGGCCGAGGAGGTCCCTGGTCGCGTCGGCAACTTGGGAAGTCCAGAGAGACATTCGGCGGTTGCTGTAGTTCTGCCGCTGTCTTCGCACGTCGATGGTGAACATCTCCCGGTGCCGGGCGATCTCGTTGAGACGGAGCAATGTGTGGTCCGGCCAGATCTTGACGAGCTTCCTCGCTTCATCTTCGTCGAAACCGAGGCTCCGTGCCGCCTCCTCGCCCTCCGGGGCGTCGTTTCGCTCCAGAAGCGACTGGAGCAACGGAGTCGAGTCGAGCTCGAGAAGGCGACGGCGAATCTTCTGCGCTTCCACGGCATAGAGACAGAGCGTAGTGACCAGGTCCACCAGGTCCGAGTCGCCGATGCGGAGAAGCACGAGATTCTTACCCGGCAGCATCTCCCAGATGTCCCGCCTCCGGGCGTCGGTCTGAACCGTGGGGAAGAACCGATCCGGCTCCTTGTACGCCTCGGGCAACTCATCCATCAGAAGAAACGCGAAGGTTCTCGTTACGTTCTCCGGAAGCCGCCGCACCGCGTAGGTCAAGGCTGTGAAGTCGATCTCTCGAGACTGCGTCGCCCCGGGGTGCAACGCCGGCTCCAAGGCAACGAAGAGCGGTAGAAGTCGGGCGATGCTGATGTGCCCCTCGCTCGCCGCCTGAATCAGGGTCACCTTGAAGTGCTGGAAACCCTCGAAAATGCGCTGATTATCCCGAAGAATGCTTCCCATGCCCTGGGCGAAGGGGCGCGATTTCTCGATCAGCTCGAGGAAGTACTCCCCCGGAAGCTTGTAGGTTACGATGTCCTGTTCGGCGACTATGCGAAATGCCCGGGGAAGGTTGAAGACAGGTTCCCACTCGCCGAAGTAGTGCCCCGCTTCGATATTACCCACAACCGGCTTCGGCACGTTGTCCGGGTCCACCACTCGGACGCTGCCCTCCTGCAGGAGGTAAACGTCCATGCGCTGCTCGCCCTTCTCGATAATCACATCCCCGGCGGAGAAACTCTCTTTCATGAGCTTGCCCATCAGCTCTTCGCGCTCGCTCTTGCGCAAATAGCGGAAGGGTATAACCCGCTCAATGAGTTCGTTGAGTTCCCTGAACTGCGAAGACGTCACGATTGATTACCTCTGGGTGCACCAACAGCGCAAGTGATCTTTTTGGAGGTGCATGCTATCATCTACGGTGCAATTGTACCACAATCGCCGGGCTACATTGGTGTATAGAAGCTTGTTGCACTCCTGCCGATAGGTCGCGGAGACAGAGGGATTTACGCCGGGATCAGAGCGACGAACAGGTTGGTCCACACCTCGGCGCCACTAACACACGTACCAACAAGAAGATACGGCAGAGGCCACCAACACGCTTCTATACACTACCTAGATGACGAAGTGGTACTGGCTTCTTATTCGCTTCAATTTCTGATACGCCACCTCATAGCTATCACCGGTCGTCCACTCGTAGAGGTGGCGCTCCGCTTCCGCAAGCGTATACGGTTCACCAAGCTCGTTAGTCCCGTGGATCGTGACTATGGGTTGGGAAACAAGCGCACGAATGGTTTCCTCTTCCAGCCCTTTGTTGAGAAGGAAGCGAGAGAAACTTATTTCCTCGAGGGGATAGGTTTCCCCGGAACGGTCAACGAGGTGGCCTTGGGCGTCGAGAATCTGCTCGAAAGGACTCTTCGATATGTGAAAGACTCTACTCTCATGGCTCTTCGGGCTGAGGAGCTCCTTTTTCACCAGGGCGTCCCGCATCTCACCAACAAGCTCGTCGAAGTAGTCGAACCCTGTACTGATACGAAACAGCATAACCGCGATGTCGCTCTCGGCGGTGTTCTTGTGCAGGAGTGCGGGTATGTCGTAGTTGACTACGTAGAAATCCTCGATTCGCTTGAAGGTCTGGCCACAGACTTCGCAGAAGTCCTGCCGTGGAACCCAGGTCTGGAAAAGCTCCTCCGCCCCACAGTCGAGACGGCGCAGTGCTTCGAAGGCACCGACAATATCGGCGTCTTCGAAACTGGTTTTATAGCACTTTTCGAAGCCGGCGATCACGCCCGGGCTGAGAGCTTCCTTCCCGTGGGAGGCAAAGTAGAGTTTGATCGCGTAGTGATGTTCCACGACGTGGTGACGCATCATCCACGGACCGCTGAGATTGGCCATATAGACGAGCCAGATCCCATCTTTGTAGGCCGGGCACTTCTCTATGACCTTGAAGATCGTGCTCTCTACCTCCACACCGTTCGACTCGGGACGGAGGTAAACGAACACGTCCTGCTCATGACCGGACTCTACCGGTCCGGCGTAAGGAACAAGGAGTGAAACTCCCTCGTCATGCCGGGCGTTCATTACCTCCTAGGATAGGCCCGGTGCTAGGAGAAAATCAATCTCGATTTCACCAGCTGTACAGGGTACTTGAATTCCCCATTTTTCGAGCACTGCCGGATGAACCTCGCCAAATCGACCGATGCGGTCGCCGCTACCCTTGGCGACGATGTCCGCTACCCTACCAGCAATGAAGCGAGAGTCCTCAGCCTCTTCGAGATAGTACTCTTGCTGAAGATAGAAAAGTAGCGCCGCGATATGCGAGTTTACCGAGTTGAAGTCCTCTCCCGATCCAGCGGTCAGAAACCCTGCGAGGTTGATCGTCCTCGAGCCGTACACATCGCTCTCGTCCACACGAGCGATCTTCCCCACCTCGAATACTCTGTGCGGATACACCGCGTTGGCAGAGATGCTCTCCGCTCCGAGCAGAAACGGAAGAATGGAAGGGCGGACAAACTCATAGTTTTCCGACATCGGGTTCGCAATCTGCACCGTCTCGGATAGTCGCGCCCCCCATTCGTCCTCAGGATACATCTTGTCTATGAAATCCTTTCGGGAGCCGAGATAGTTGAAGATCATTTCCTGATACCCGAGACCAACAAAGAGACTCTTCACCTCTCTCGAGAGGCGTTCTACTTCTGAGATCCGGCCGACGGTGAAATCGTGGGGCTCTTCCGGCTCAAAGAGATCCATACCATGGCCGATCATGACATCCTCAACAATATCCACGGCATGGAGGAAATCGTTTCGGTACTCGGGGACGGTGATGGAAATCGCTTCTGCCTCAGCCTTTGAGGGAATGCCCATTCGCTCCAGGGCGCCAGTTATCTGGTTCGCCTCGAGACTCGTTCCAAGCATGTCGTTGACAAACCGCACCGAGGTATCCGGAGCCTCTTGAAAATAGAACGGCGTGACCACTTCCCTGCCCTGTGGCGTGTCGTAAGGATACTGAACTTTCACAGGGTGAATAGTGAATCCAGCGTCCGCCATATCGCAGGCAACAATTGAGCAGGTTAGAAGGAGCGAGTCCATGTCGGTGCCGGTGAGCTCGATGAAAAGCCGCTCGTCGCCCACTTCAACTGCACCCAGTCGGGCACTGTTGATAATCGGCGGAAAGCTGAGCACCTCTCCCCGGTTGTCCGTGAGGAACGGCATCTTCGGCATCTCGGATACAATCCAGCCGAAGTCTCGTCCCTTCGGATGATCGGAGATTATCTCGTGAAGACTCATCTCTTTTGTGTCGCCCAGAGGAACAAAACGGGTCGCCTCGGGGTCCGCCGCCACGTAGCGAACGGGATACTCGATGAGATCGGTCCGATAGAGCCCCATTGCAATGGACTTTCGTTTGCGTCCGTAGTTCCAGCAGAGCTTCTCCTGGGTTTGAATGAGATCCTTCAGAGTCGCCTCATCCACCGCCTTGCCCGACACCGCAAAGGCCGCTATGTAGGGACGGAGCTCTTTCAATCCCGGATCCACGGAGACGCTTCGCTCTCCGGCGTCCTTCATCTCTCCTTTCTTCGAGAAGAAGTCGTAGCTGGGAAGCGTTCCACCCTGGTAGAGCCGAAGCTGTCGTCCCAATCCAGCGGTGGACCAGAGATCCGGCCGATTCGTGTCGTTCAGCTCGATTTTCATGATGCCGTCCTCATTGGTCGGCTCGTCGAGCTCGGCTTTGGCGGCAGTTAGAAGGTCGAGAAATCGGTCTCCTTCCACTCGCTCGCGGAGATAAGAGAAGAGTGCGTCTTCGTATAGTTCAATCTTAGGCATCGGTCATGCTTCTCCTGCGGAGTCGGACGTTTTCGATATCGAAGGAGAAAAGCTCCCGCAGATCGTTGAGTCCAAGGTGCATAAGCGCCATCCGGTCGATTCCGAGTCCCCAGGCCAGGACAGGAACATCTATTCCCAAAGGCTTGGTTACCTCCGGGCGGAAGATACCGGAACCTCCGAGCTCGAACCAGCCAAGCACCGGATGCTTTATGTGAACTTCGACGGAAGGCTCGGTGAAGGGAAAGTAGCCCGGCGCGTAGCGAATGTCGGTTGCTCCGGCGAGCTCTTCGGCGAACATCCGCAAGAAACCGAGAAGCGTCCGCAGATTTACCTCTTCTCCGAGGACAATTCCCTCGGTCTGATAGAAGTCCGAGAGGTGCGTGGCGTCCACCTGATCGTAGCGAAAGCACCTGAGTATACCGAAATACTTGCCCGGAACCTCCGCCTGCGGCAGGGTCTTGGCGGACATCACCGTTCCCTGGCTTCGAAGAATCAGCCTTCGGGTGAAGTCCCTGTCGAAGCTGTAGCCCCAACCTCGACTGCCGCTCTTCCAGCCGTCCTCGTGGGTCTTGGCAACTTGCGTGAGGTAAGGCTCGTCGATCTCCTTCGCGTGAGAGGGGTTCTTCACATAGTAGACGTCATGTATATCCCGAGCCGCGTGGAACTGCGGCATAAACAGCGCATCAGAGTTCCAGAACTCGGTCTCCACCAGAGGCCCATCGAACTCCTGGAATCCGAGGGTGGTGAGCTTGTCTTTAACGAAGTCCAGGTACTCGCAGTAGGGATTTCTTCGGCCCATTACCACCCGGCCCGGCGGCACCTGGAGGTTGTAGGCGCGAAATCCGCGCTCCCGCCAGCTGCCGTCGGTGAGTACCTCAGGGCTGATCTCTCCGATCTCGTCTCCGGTTATCCCTGCGCGCTTCAGCTCGCTTCTGGCTTCCTTACCGGCCTCAGTGAACTGATACTCTACCTCTTCCCGCTCAACGATCTTGAAGGCCGTGCTTCCGGCACCACGTTTCTTCGCAATCTGGCCGATAACTCGTTTTTCTTCCCCGGTGAGACTGCCTTCCTCAATTGGCCCTTCCGCAGCTCGTTCGAGGAGGGAGCGGATCGTCGATAGCTCTGTCGCCTTGGTCTCGTCCAGAAGCTCGACAGCTTTCTCCTCGTTCATCTTGAGAACACCCTGCTTGGAAAGCTGTCCAAAAGCGGATCCAACATCCTTCTTCTCGAGGCCCACGGCACCCGCAAGCTCCGGCATCGGGGTAGGCCCCTCACTCTTCACATGAGAAATGATTCGCTCTTCCGGGGTGCCGTTCTCGGCGAAAGAAGCCCCGAGCTCGGTCCGCTCATAAAAGGTCCGAGGTGTACGCTTCGTTTCCTCGATGTATCCCTTGGCCAGGAGCCAGCTTACGGCCTGATTCGCCTGTCCCGTATTGAAACCAAGGTCTTCCACCATGGACTGATGAGAGAACGGTTGGCTGCCATCATAGTTTCGCAGCGTCTTTACTTCGAGGGGGTGGAGGCTGCGAAGTGTGGAGTTCGAAATCATGGGGCGCATTATAGCGTAAGCCTTCAGTGGTATCTACAACCCTTCGGTCATGGCCAGCCAGAACCCAATCCTCCGCGTCTCGATGGAAGCAAGGGCAGCATGGTAGCTCAGTTGTCATTAGCAACTACGCACGCCGGGATCTGGAAGCCGCCTATCAACAGGCTGCTTGATACTAATTGAGTTTCTCGCGGATATGGTGAAGCCTACGCTTCAACACTTCCCCTAAAGAAGCGTCCGGATGATAGTTGCTCAACTGCTCAATATAGGAGAAGGTGCGATCCACCCGTTCTCGAGTGATGGGCAGCTTTTTGCTCACGGTATGCCTCGGCTTGACGTCGCGATGCAGCCCGTTTCGCCCCAGAAGGCGCCATCGCAGACTCTCGATCTTCAGTCGTTCATCGCTATCCTGGAACTGCTCGTTCTTCATCGGCGGAAGGCTCTTAGCGAGCTCTAGGAGATAGCCCATGAGCTTGGCCTGCTTCACCCGGTCCGGGGTGTACTGCTTCTCGGCCTCCGTCGGCGGGCCGAGGCGGTCTCGAGCCTGCTGCATCATCCGTCTTAGGCGATTCCGTAGGGATTCTTCTTCCTCCGGTTCCGGAGCGGGCTTTTCCGCCTCGGGCTCCGGTTCCGCCTCGGGCTCCCGAGCAGCCTCGGGTTCGGGCTCCGGCTCCTCGGGTTCAGGAGCGGCCGCCGGTTCCTCGGCCTCAGCGACCGGCGGTGTCTCTTCCGCCCCCGCCGTCTCCGGAGACTCCCCTCCGGGCTCCTCGCCTTCTTCAGGCTCTTCTTCGAGATCCTCTTCCGGCACTGCTTCGAGGGCGTCGGCTGGTTCCTCTTCGAGCTCCCCTTCGGGAAATTCTTCCAAGTCCTCGTCGGTTGGCTCTTCTTCTAGCTCTTCCGGTTCTTCTAGCTCTTCTGGTTCTTCTTCGAGCTCTTCGCCGAGCTCCTCCTCTTCGGGACCGAGACCGGGCTCCTCGGTGATCTCCTCAGGCCAGAAGTCTGGCTCTTCTTCACCCTCTTCCTCTTCGGGTTCCTCGGGGTAAGGCTCCATCTCTTCGGGTTCCGTGACGGGCTCTTCCTCCTCGAGGGGATAGCCGCCGTAGGAGGGCTCCGTTGGGTATTCCTCGTAGGGACTGGGGTAACCGGCGTCTTCCTGACCGGACGGCCACGGTTGCTCAGCGGAATCGGCAGGTCTTTCTTCTATCGACTCGTCGGGAATTGAACCGGTGCCTTCTTCGGTGGGCTCTTCGGCTGGGGTCGGCTCCTCTTCCGCGGATTCTTCCGGAAATGGAGCGCTTCCTTCCTCGGGCCAGGGCTCTTCTGGAGGTTTAGGTTTCGGCCGCCGCGGAGGCTCGGGAGGCCATCGGGGTTCCTCGGGCTCCTCCTCTCGAGAAGGCTGTTCCGGGGGTCGTTGGGGAGCTGCGGGCTCGGAACGCTCTTCTGGCTCTTCGTAGCCTAGATCCTCAGCGAGATCCATGAGCGACTGCGGCTCCTCTTCAGGCACGCCCATCGCCTCAGGGCTACCCGCTTGTCCGGCGCCGGCCTCGGCGCCAGACTCTTCTCCTGGAGCTTCCCCGGCCCCCTCGGCGTCGGTCTGAGGACCGAGGGCTTCCTCGCCTGGGCCTTCCGCGCCGAGCCCCCCCGCCTCACCGGACCCTTCGCCAGCGCCGCCACCGCCAGAGCCGTAGGGCGAAGCGTAGAGTTCCTCATCGTACTCGAAGGGCTCCTCGAGCTCCTCTTCCTCTGCGTACTCGGGATACTGGTACTCCTCCTCGGCCTCCTCTTCTCCGAAGTCGAGAATGGGTACTTCACTCTCATCAGCCTCGCCGGTCTCTTCAGCCTCGAAGCCGGGGGCAGTGGTGCGGCGAGCGAGACGGCTGAGCTTGTCGAGGTTGCGTCGCCATCGGTCACTGTGCTCGTCTTCGTAGGACTGAACCATATCCTCGTATAGATCGAGGCTCTCGTTGAGGGAGCTGAGGTCCTCGGAGCTGGCCCGGGTTCCCTGAAGGCTGATAAGGTCATCCGCCGCGGCTATCGCCTTGTCGCGGTTACCCCTGCGCCGGTGCATATTCGCGGCGGCGGCAAGAACCTGCCGGTTGTCGGGACGGGTGGTCCGCAGTTTGTTTACGATCTGCTCACCTTCGTCCTGCCTGCCAAGGGCCTGCAGGATCTCCGCTCTGAGAAGCTGGGCCTCGATATTCCCGGGCTCGTCGGAGAGGAACTGATCAATGTAGTTGAGAGCGTCCCCGGGTCGCCCCTCCTCGAGAAGGATTCGAGCGACCTGCAATCGGTAGCCGCTGCGGCTGGGGTCCTTTCCCTCCACCTCTCGGAGAATCTGGTCCGCTTCTTCCTGCCGACCCATCCGGACATAGAGCATGCCGAGTCGCTCTTTGGCGTCGAGGTTGTCCGGCTCCTTTTCGAGAATGGCCTTGAACTGCTCTTCCGCCTGCTCATGCATCTTGGACCGTGCGAGGACCGAGGCGTAGTGCAGTCGCAGGGGGATGTTCTCGGGGTCCTGCGTCACGAGCTCTTTCAGTGTCGCCCGAGAGGTGTTTCGCTCTGGGGACTGTTCCAGTACCTGACCAAGATTCGCAGCGGCCCGGGAGTACTTCGGTCGATGCTGCAGCGCTTTCTGAAATGCCTCCGCTGCCTCCTCGGATCGCCCCTGCTTGGCAAGGACAGTGCCCATGTTGTTGTGGGCGAGGGAGTTGTTGGGATCGACGGAAAGGATCTCGTTAAAAGCCTCGATCGAGTGGTCCCGGTCCTCCAACTTGTCCAGGACGATCCCGAGGTTGTTCAAACTGTCCACCCAACCGGGCCGGGACTTGAGAGCATTCTCATACCGCTCTCGGGCGGCTGTGAGATCTCCCTGGGACTGAAAACAGTTGCCGAGATTGTACTGCAGGGTCGGATGGTTGGGGTCCTGCTTCAACCCCTCCTGAAAAACCTCGATCGCCTCGTCGAGCTGTCCTCGTCGTTCGTAGAGGGTTCCGAGGTTGTTGTAGGCGAGGACAAGGGTCGGGTCGTTCTTGATGGCGTTCTTATATGAGGCTACCGCTTCCCGTTCTTTTCCGGCGGTCTTCTGTATGTTCCCGAGATTGTAGTGAATATCGGCCCGGGCGGGGTTCAACTCCAGGGCACGCTTGGCGTTCTCGATCGCCTTTTCCAGCTCTCCGGCCTGCCGATAGACCACGGCGAGATTGTTGTACGCCTCCACATTCTCCGGGTCAGTTTCCACGGCTGCTTCAAAAGCGGTAATGGCGGCGGGATATCGCTTCTGATTCGCGAAGATAGTTCCACGAAGGAGGAGCGCACTGGTGGAATGGGGATACCGCTCGAGGATATCTCCGGTTAGTCGCTCGGCTACATCGTAGTCCTTGACCCGATAGGCGTTTCGAGCTCGTTTGAGTAGTTCTTCACGGGTCATTCAACTCTCTCCATCCCATTGGCCGCGCCGACACCTCTCGGGAGAGCTCTCCGACGGATCGATTACCGAAGAGATCGTAACTCTCCACAGCAAAGAAGTAGAGCACGCCGTTTTCCAACCCTTCGATTCGCAGGCTTGTTCCGTTTCCAGCATCGATGGGGGAGCTCCCTCCGGTGCCTCCGCTTCCGAAGTACTGTCCGGGAGCTCTACCGTAGTATACACGGTATCCGGTGACCCCCTGCACCCGGACCGGCGCCCAGTCCAACTCTACCGCTCCATTCCCGGGAACCGCACGGATTCTCGGAGGCGGTGGCGGCGGCGCCACGGGCTCGTACTCCACTCGCACTCGTGAGAGGCGAGGTGTTGTTTCACGATCTCCCCCCGACAAGAGTAGCGCTCTCAGCTGAAGGTATCTACCTCTCGCTTCCGGAAGGGTGCCACCTTCTGGGACGATCGTCCAGGGAGCGTCTATGGCGCGCTCCGGCATTGGGCTCGCAAGCTCATCCCCAATACGATAGAAGAGCTGAACCTCCGTCCCTCCGGGGGTCTCTGTGACCGCCTCCACCGCGGAAAGCTTCGATCCCCGAAGCCCGAGGTCAAAAGGTCGGGAGATGACTTCGCCAGGATCTCCGGTGAGACTGGTCGTGAGCACCTCCGGATTCCGGCGCCGGCTAATGCGAAACTCGTCGAGGACGCCGTTGAGTCCTTCTCCTAAAAGAATTTCCCCGGAGCCGTACGCACCGACTCTTCCGTAGAGCAGCTCCCCGGGCTCACCTCCGGTTGTGGTAGCGTAGGCGACTGCCTCTGGTCTGCCGTCAACGGTGTACTCGAGGAGGCCGGTTCTTCCGTCGTAGCTCAGCTGGTGGTGCGACCAGCGCCGCGGTATGAGCGGTCGCGCCCCTTCGAGTCGAAGAGTTCGCATTGCTCCTTCGGAGTCGCTAAAGAGATTCTCCAGGCGCCACTCCAGGGAGCGGCCGGAGATCTCCACCTGAAATAGCTGCGGTATGGGCCGGGAACCGTCCCAGTCGGAGCCTTCCCAGCGGAAGATCGTCTGTCCCTCGTCGATGACATTCGGATAGAGCCAGAAGTCCATCGAGAAGTCTCCGAGCATGGAGCCCGGCGCAAATAGTCGCGTGGTCGCGGGGGAAAGCCGGAGTTCCTCTCCTGAGGGGCCAAAGCGGGCGGCCCCGCCTCCGAAACGGGCGAGGCTTGTTATTTCGGGGCGGTTCTCGCCAACAACGCGATAGCTTCCGGCACGGTCGTAGACTGGCGGTTGGTCAAAGGGAAGAAAGAGCTCGCTACGGTCGGTGGGCTCGAGACCATCGGTTGAAAGTACGATGTCCGCCTGGCCCCGGTATCCCTCGACGGTGCGAGTGTTGTGCATGAGGGCGATCTCTCGCCACTGGTCTTCACCACCGAGGAGAATTTCCTCCTCAACAGCGAAGGCGGCGGGTACAGCGACCAAGGTGAAAACGAGCAACAAAAGCGAGAAGAGCTTGGATTGTCTCATGAGATACCGGTTTTCTCCCGTTCCATTTCTCCGTAAACTATTATCGGCACTCATGGCGAAAGACCTAACCAAAGCGAAATCGATCCGGGAGCAGGTGCGTCACTTCCCTAAGAGCCCGGGCGTGTACATAATGCGCGATCACTCCGGCAAGGTGATCTATGTCGGCAAAGCTAAGAACCTTCGAAGCCGAGTTCGCTCTTACTTCACCGGTGACCGGGACGTCAAGACACGCCACCTGGTTGGTAAAATCGCTACCATCGACTACCTGGTCACAAGTAATGAGTATGAGGCACTTCTCTTAGAAAACAACCTGATCAAGGAGCACCATCCCCGGTACAACATTAACCTTAAGGATGGAAAGTCCTACCCGGTCATTCGGATCACCAACGACGAGTACCCCCGGGTCTTTCGGACTCGTCGTATTATTCAGGACGGCTCCCTCTACTACGGTCCCTACACGAGCGTTACTCGCCTCGAGACCTACCTGGAGCTTATAGACAAGCTCTTTCCCCTGCGCAAATGTAAGCGGCCGGAGCTCCGCCCCCGGCAGCATCCGTGCCTCTACTACCACATCGGTCGCTGCGCCGCGGTCTGCGCTGGCAAGACCGGCAAAGAGGAGTATCTCCACCGCATCGAACAGATAAAGAAGCTTCTCAGCGGCAAGACCGAGTCCCTGGTGGCGGAGTTGAACGAACAGATGACCGAGGCGTCGCGGCAGCTCCAGTTCGAGCGGGCCGCGGAGTATCGGGACGCGATTGAGTCCATCGAGGCAGTCGAGGCCGAACAGCGGATCGTAGACTTCGACCCGGATGTTCGCGACTACATCGGCTACGCCGCCAAGGAGGAGCTCTGCTCCTTTGTAGTCTTTCAGATGCGAAGCGGAAAGCTCATCGGGAGTAACGTCTTCAACTCCGAGGTCTTCGGCTCCGACGAGGAGAATCTCTCCCAGTTCCTGGTGCAGTACTACAGCTCGGTCAAGGCGTTTCCGGCAAAGCTCTTTACCCACCGGGAGTTCGCCGACTCGGACCAACTCCGCGCTTTCTTCAAGGATGAGATGAAGGCGGAGGTACGCATTATGACTCCCGAGACCAAGCGGGACGCCTCCATCTTGCGGATGACCTTCGAGAACGCCCGGCAGGATCTGGAAAAGCGGATCCGGCAGCGAGGCAACCTCCCCGCTCTGCAGGAGCTTCAGAAGGTACTCCAACTGAAGCGTACCCCCCTACGGATCGAAGGGTTCGACATAGCCCAGGTCGGCGGCAAGCACCCGGTCGCTTCGATGGTGAGCTTTGCGAACGGCGTGCCGGACAAGGCGCAGTACCGGAAGTTCCACATTCGCAACCTCAAAGGCGAGGTGGACGACTACGAGGCGATGCGAGAAGCGGTGGCGCGGCGGTACACGAGGGTGGTCAACGAGAAGCTTCCGAAGCCCGATCTAATCCTTGTGGACGGTGGCAAGGGGCAGGTGAGCGCGGCAAAGGGAATCCTCGATTCCCTGGGCCTCGAGTCGATTCCACTGGTGGGACTGGCGAAGAAGAATGAAGAGCTCTTTGTCCCGGAGAACCCTGATGCTCTGCGACTCCCCGAGGGCTCTCCACCGCTACGGGTGCTGCAGCACGTTCGGGACGAGGCGCACCGCTTTGCCACGACCTTCCGGGCGGGGTTACAGACCAAAGAGATCAGCCGCTCGAGCCTCGAGGAAGTGCCGGGGATCGGCCCGAAACGGGCGGCCCGGCTTCTCAAAGCGTTTCAGTCCATCGAGGCCATACTCGAGACACCGCCGGATATTATCGCCAAGAGTACGGGCATCAGCGAGGAGAAGGCGACGGAGCTCCAGAACCACCTGAAGGGACCCGATGAGGGCTCCCCTTCTTGACCGCAATCGTGTAGACGAGATCCCTGAGCAGTCCGGGGTGTAAAGCACCAGGGGTAGAACGAAGCTGCTCGTCAGTCTCGTTCAGAGCAAGGACAATGCTTTCGCAGGCGTGGAGGTTGTACTGCTTCGCCCCGCTGGCATAGATTCGCTGGTTTCGTTTGCTCCGGATGTTCAGTTGCTGAAAGAGCTCACCGAGAGACCGATGGGCCGCCTCCCCGGACTTAATCGCCAGGAGGTTCTGGAACTGCCAGAGAAGCCCCGCCACCAGTTGTACCGGATGGTTCTCGCTCGAGAGGAGTAACTTCTCCAGGATTTCCAGAGATCCTTCGAACTCCCCCGCCGCCAGGGAGCCAAAGAGGGTAAAGACGTTCTCTTCCTTGGCGTGGTAGATGTAGGTTTCTACGTCCTCCGGGCCAATGCGCTCCGGAAAAAAGAGACAGAGTCGGTCCACCTCCGCCGCAAGGGCGAGCTTGTTGTTTTCCACGAGCTCTAAAATCAGCTCCGCCGCCTCGGGATCCAGAGAAACGCCCTGCTTGCGCGCGTAGTTCGTCAGCCACCCCTGTTTCTGGTTTTCAAACATCTCCCAGAAGATTTTCTTCTGGCTTGCGGAGACCGACTTTTCCAGGCGCTTGTCCAGGCCGGGACGGTCACTGGTAAGAATGAGGGTTCCGGTCTGGCTCGGGCTCTTGCAGTACGCCGCAAAGGCGTCGATATCTTCTTTCTTCTTGATCTCCTCGGCGTTGTGCATGAGCACCAGGGTGTGCCCGCCAAAGAGCGAACCGCTTCTCAGGAGCGGCAACGCCTCGGTCAGGGAAGAATCAAAGGCGTAGAAACGGTGGGTCTCCACCTCTCCGTCCCGCTTCTCGAGACTCTTTACCAGCTCTTGTATGAATTCTCGCCGCTCGCTCTCCTCAGGTCCGAGGAGCAGGTATACCGGCGCTGGAGATTTTGCCACAAAGCACGTCCTGTTTGAGAATGAATGTCCCTACTGATAGCTGCGAATCACGTGAGAGAGTCGACCGAGGATGCGCACTTCCTGGGTGTAGATCGGCGGATAGGCGGGGTTCTCAGCCTGGAGCTTGACCCGATTGCTCTCCTTGTATAAGCGCTTGAGGGTGACCGCCTCGTCATCCACCATCGCCACGACGATCTCGCCGTTGTTCGCGGTTGCCTGTTTAGTGACAACCGCTATGTCACCGTTAAAAATGCCCGCACCGGTCATGCTGTCCCCGGCTACCTGCAGGGCGAAGTGCTCGCCCCCCTTGAGCATGGAGCTCGGAAGCTCCACGGTTCCGTCCAGATTCTCCTCCGCGAAAATGGGGCGCCCGGCGGCGACCCGACCCAGGATCGGAATCCGTTTGATTGTGGGCCCTTCGTTCCGACCATCCAGAACCTCGATCGCCCGGGAGCGGTTCGTGTTACATCGAATGGCGGATTTGCGCTCTAGCGCCTTGACGTGATCGTAGGCGCCTTTCACGGAGATTTCGAAGCGTTCTGAGATTTCGCGTATCGTCGGGGGGAAGCTGTGGTCCTCGACAAACTCTTTGATGTAGTCGAGGATTTGTCGCTGCCTTTGAGTCATCGACTTCATTTTCTACCGATCTCGATACCGAACTTCTTTATCTTTGCGTGGAGATTGCTCGGGTAGATGCCAAGCTGTTGGGCGGTTCGGGAGATGTTGTTTCCATTCTCCCGGAGCTTCTGGACCAGATAGTCCCGCTCAAACGCGTCCCGAGCCTCGGTGAGCCCCATCTCCAAGTAGGATTCGAGAGGGTCCTCTCCACCCTTTGGCCCCTCGTCGAGGTACTCTTTGACCTCCTCCAGGGAGATCTCCTCGGCGCTGCTCATTATACTAATCCGCTCCACGAAATTCTTCAACTCACGAACGTTTCCCGGCCAGTTGTGCAGCTGCAGGTACTCGAGAGCCTCCTCGCTGAAGCGGCGAGCGGTACCCTCCCCGCTAAACTCCTGGAGGAAGTGGGTGAGAAGGAGTGGAACGTCTTCCGGCCGCTCCCGGAGGGGAGGTACGGTGACTGGTATGACGTTAAGCCGAAAAAAGAGATCCTCCCGGAATCGGCCGTGCCGAACCTCTTCCTGGATATCTTTGTTGGTGGCCACAATGATTCGCACGTCCACCTCGATCGTCTTCTCCCCGCCGATTCTCTGAAAGGTCATCTCCTGGATAACCCGGAGCACCTTTGCCTGAGCGGAGAGTGACATATCCGCCACCTCATCGAGGAAGAGGCTTCCTCCGTCGGCGAGTTCGAATTTCCCTCGCCGCTGCTGAACGGCACCGGTAAAGGAGCCTTTCTCGTGGCCGAAGAGCTCGCTCTCTATCAAATTATCCGGAATGGCGGCGCAGTTGACCTCGATAAAGGGCTTTTCGGCCCGCTCGCTCTTACGATGGATCTCCCGGGCCACCAGTTCTTTGCCGGTGCCGTTCTCGCCGGTGATCATGATCCTCGCGTCGCTCCACGCGGCCTGCCGGATGATATTTCGTACTTCGTTTATCGCCCTCGAATGCCCAATGAGCTGATCCTCTTCGGTCAAACGACTCCTGAGCTCCTGGTTCTCCTTTCGGAGGCTTCCCATCTCCAGGGCGTTGGAAACGATGGTTAGCACCCGGTCGAGGCTCAACGGTTTTTCGACAAAATCGAAGGCCCCGAGCTTGAGCGCCTTTACGGCGAGATCGATGCTGCCGTGCCCGGAGATCATTACCGTCTGGATTCCGGTGTAGTTCTCCACGATCTCCTTGAGCACATCGATACCACCCTTGCCCGGGAGCCAGACGTCCAGGAGTACAAGGTCGATCGGATGCTCCTCTAAGATCTTGAGCGCCTCGAGGCCGTCGCCGGCGACAAGCACCTCGTACCCTTCGTCCCGCAGGATCTCGTCGAGAACTTCTCGAATCCCTGCTTCGTCGTCTACTACCAGTATTCGCTTCATGATGCCTCAACAGGAATATCGAGAAAGAAGGTCGTTCCCACTCCGGGCTCCGTCTCGAACCAGATCTGTCCGTTATGGTCAAAAACAATCCGTTCGACAATCGCAAGTCCCAGTCCGGTGCCCTGCCCTTTGGTGGTGAAATACGGGTTGAACACCTCTTCGTGATGTTCCGCCGCAATACCGGGTCCCGTGTCCTCCACCTGGATTCTACAGTACGAGCTCTCTCCTTTCTTTACAAGATCCGTTCGTAGCCGAATCTGTCCGGCCCGCCCCATGGCGTCGATGGCGTTTTGAAAAAGATTCGAAAAGACCTGCTTGAGCTGTCGACGGTCGGCGGCGATACTCGTCTCCGGCTCCACGTCGCTCATGTCGATGGAGACCTCGTGATAGCTCTCATAGGAGGCTGAGACCTCCTGCAGAAGATCGTAGAGCCGAAGGGGCTCCATCCGCGGCGCCGGTAGAGTGGAGAAGCTGCGAAACTCGCTCA